>JACQZQ010000109.1 GCA_016213785.1 Acidobacteriota bacterium | reverse complement strand
TTGGTTGGCTTCAAGAGCATACTCATATTCAACTTGCCTCTAAAGTTCGTTCCCGTAGAGGTCTTTTGGTTCATGTCTTTGGCCGTATTGCTGCGGCTTTGATGCTTTTAGTTTTAAATTTTAACTCTTAATTCGCATTTTATAGCTAAAACTATTTTACTTTGGGCAAACCAAACATAGAGTTGTGCATCAATATTGCCTATACAAATAAATCCCTACAAATTTTGATAGTAATAAAACTTAATTTTTTCTTAGGATTGCCGTAACCTAAATTCTCAAGTACAAAAATAATTACCTAATATTGAGGTTGCCTTATGCAAATGTTATTTAAAGTAATCCTAGTTGTCCTATTAGTTTTTACTAGCAACACATTAATCTATGGACAAAATCTAGCACCTAACTCTAAAGAAGAATCTAGAGAACGCTATAGCGTGCTAGAACTAAATCAAAAAATCTATCTTATTGGTGGTCTAACTAAAGAACTCCCAAAAGAAACTCCTAAAAGAAAAAAACTAGTAAAACAACCCTCTCTTAAAGCACTATCTTCTATTGAATATTATGACCCTAAAGCTAACAAGCTTGTAAGTGTAACGTCTTTACCTATAGCACTTTATGATTTAGCCGCAGTTACACTTAATAATAAAATATACTTAATTGGTGGCTACAATTCTAAAGCTATTGCGCTAAACAGAGTTTACGCTTTTAACCCTGAAAATAATAAAATGACTAAACTAGCACCTTTACCTGCCCCTCGTGCAGGACTAAGAGCTACTGTAGTTGATGGCAAAATCTATGTTTTTGGAGGTAAGACTAAACTACCTAATAAAGAAGCCTTGGTTTACAATCCAGAAAATAATAAATGGAAAAAGCTTGCACCAATGTCTACACCACGTGAACAAGTAGCGCTAAATGTAGTTGATGGCAAAATTCTTGTTGCAGGAGGAAAAGGCTTAAAAAATTTATCTCTAACCACTTTTGAAGAATATGATATAGCAGCAAATAAATGGAAACAGCTTACTCCATTACTAAACCCTAGAGTTAATGCAACGGCTTTAGCCTTAAATAATAAACTTTATTTGGTTGGGGGTTATAAGGTTAATGGAATTAAACAAGAACCTATAACAAACATAGAGGTTTATGATCCTTTAACAAAGATATGGAAAACTCTACCCTCTTTAGTTTTACCTGAAAATATTGTTGGCGCATCAATCTCAGAAAAAGAACTTCATATGTTTACTAATGAGGCAAAAATTTTTGCTCTAAATACTAGCCAACTTATTTTAGATAAAGAGAATAAAAATTCGCTTAGTACTACAAATAGTACTACAAATCGTGCTATAGATAGCACTACAGTTATAGCTAATCCTATAACTAATCTTAACACTCAAGCTATATCTACACCTACCGCTACAGCTCCTAGTATAACTAGACCGCAAGCTACACCTACAATAGTACCTATTGCTCAACCTACACCTATACCGTCAGCTAGATCTACACCTCAACCAACTCAGCCCCCTGTTCAAACACCGTCTCAAGTACCGACTAGAGCAACAAATAAAGCTCCGATAATTTATAAAATTAATAATTTGTCAGCGCGTATAGGGCAAGAGGTTTGTTTTACCCCTCAAATAGCTGACCCAGAAAATGATCCTATTACATTAAGCTGCACGCTACCTAGTAATATTAAATACACAATTGAAGGAAATACAATTTGTTTAAAGCCTATTTCAAGCTATAGAGGAAATTCTACAGCTTATGTAATTGCACGTGATTCTTTTGGTAATCAAAGTAAACAGGCTTTCTATTTAGATATTCTGGAAAACCATCGCCCAACATTTAGCTATATTCATCAATTAGCAAGCACCTTAACTCTCTACGCAGGGCAAAGAAAAGAAATCGATATTCAAGCAACTGATATTGATGCTAGTACTGATCCTAATCAAGATGGCAGAATTGCTCTATCTTTAATAACTGCTCCTAGTTTTGTTGAGCTAATAGATTATGGTTATGGTCGAGGTAAATTAATTTTTTACCCACAAACAAATTGGAATAGTAATAATAATCAAGTTGTTTTAGAAGTAAGAGATTTTGGTTATCCTGCATTAACAAGTGAACTACGTTTCTATATTAATGTAAAACAACCTAACCGGCCTCCAATAGTTCCCCCTATTCCAGATATAACTCTTCGCGCAGGTGAGACTTTAAGAATCCCAATAAATATTTATGATCCTGATGGTGATTATTTTAGAGTTGAATTTAAGGTTAATGACTATTCTTTTCGTAATATTTTGCAGTATCTAACAGGCCAATTACTCCTAAACACTCCTTACAATTCAGAAGGGCGTTTTAGAGCAACTTTAATTGCTACTGATTCAGTAGGAAATTATCAGGAAGAATCTTTTTATGTTAATGTAGTAATTAACCATGCCCCTACGCTAGAACCTGTTTATAACATTGAAGTAGAGGAAAATACTCAAAAACAAGTCACTATTAGGGCTAATGACATTGACCGCAACCGTGATAATAGAGCAGATGGTTATTTAACATTAAACCTAACAGAACACCCTAGCTTTGTTGATTTCTATGATCAAGGTAATGGACAAGCAACTATAACTATCAAGCCTAAAACAGGTGATGCTGGCTCAGAAAACCGAAAGAAATATACTGTAGGTATAGAAGCTAGAGATTCTGGCAGTCCATCACTTAAGGCTAATACTAGTTTTGTTATTACAGTAGTAGCCCCAAACAGCCCTCCAATAATTCGTGGTATTCCTGATCAAATTATTCGCATTCGTGGAGGAGAACAATACTGTGTAGATTTTGTTGCTACAGATCCAGACAATGATAGGCTAGATATAGATGTAGTTTCTAACCAACAACAGTATGTTTATACTAGTAACAATCGAATTTGTGTTCAACCAGCATCAAATTTTGCTGGAAGAATAAAAGTAGATGTAATTGCCAAAGATTCTAGAGGAAAATCTACTCAAAAAAGTTTTGTTGTAGAGTCTTTTATTAATCATCAACCTGTTTTTGAAAAGCCATCAAGTAACACTACAATTACAGTTGAGGAAGAACAAACTCTTTCACTAAAAATTAGGGCAACTGATAAAGATAGTGACCGTGATAGCAGTCAAGATGGTAGAGTGGAACTCACTCTAGCGCAAGCACCTAGGTTTGTTACTTTTAGTAATGATGGAGGATCAGGAGGTTCATTTTTAATTCGCCCTGAAGCAGCAACAGCAGGAAATTATACAATTGAAATAGTGGCTACTGACTATGGCAGCCCTAGATTAAGTGCTAGCCTAAGTTTTCAACTTACGGTTACTCCTCGCAAAATAACAGAACCTCCAATAATTTCTTCTGTACGCTTTGAGTCCCAAAGGCTTGTAATCTTAGGTAATAATTTTATAGAAGATTGTATAGTAGAAATTAATGGACAACAATTTTCAGCAGGATTTCTTAAACTAAAAGAAAGCCGTCTAGTACTTACAGGAAAGAGAAAAGCCCTTAATTTAGTAGTTGGACAAAATAATATTGTGGTAATTTCTGGTAACAGGCGTTCTAGTCCTTTTAATTATCATCTTGACAAATCCCAATTAAATATTGCTGAAGAAAGCAATTAGGCTCTTTTTTTAATCAATCTAAGAATTTAGATTCTTATTATTTATAGCTATCTTCTTGGTAAATAAGAAGATAGCTATTTTTAAGCTTAGGGTATTTTTTATTTACTCTTCTCTAAATAACTCTAGCAGCAAGGCTTGCAGCATGCCTATATTATTCTTTATAATTTCCTCTAAAAGCACATCCTAAACTTTTTAATTCTTCTACGGGTTTAGAAATACTAGGCTTTTAGCTTATAGTGTAAAAAGATATTCATGGAAAATAATGGCTATAATGATTTAGAAGATAGTAAAGAGACTATCACTAGTGAACCTACTAATCAACTTTCTAGTGAACCTACTAGTGAGCTTTCTAATGAACCTACTAATGAAGTTTCTAGGATGCCAAAAGACTTTTGGTATTTAGTTCAACAAGAACGAGCACGTGCTAAAGCACAAATAGAGAGAAGACGGCAACAACTTTATCAGCCTTTTCAAAAAGAAGACATCGTTAATAGTTCTATACCTATGCCTGAAAATTTTTGGGAAGCGGTTAAAAGCGAAATTAGTCTGACTGTTTCACTTCCGCCTAACCCATTTAAAGACAACAAAAAAACCCAACAAGCACAAAATGTTACAGAAATTCAAAACTCTGCTCTTTGGAATCAAGAAATAAAAAATAGCCAAGATAGTTTTAATTCTGAACAAACAAGTAAAGCCCTAGAAGAACAAAATAAACAAACTATAGAAGAATCCTCAGCAAAAACCCTGGAACAACCTTTAGAAGAAATTATAGAAGAAGAACTTTCCGAAGAATCTTCTGAAGAAAATGAGATTATATATTTAGATTCTGCTCTTACTTTTAAAGAAGCCGCCCTAACTATTTTGATTAGAGAAAAACGCCCTATGACTGCTAAAGAAATTGCAAGTATTGCTATTAATGAAGGGTTAGTTAGCACTACAGGAAAAACCCCTGATGCGTCAGTAGCAGGCCAGCTTTCTACAGATATTAAACGTAATCCAAATAGTCCTTTTGCAAGTGTTGGCTCTCGTACTTATACACTAAAAATCTTTTGTGAGTATGAAAAGAAAGGTATTGCCTTGTCAGAGGTTCAATTATCTAAGGCTCATTTTGAAACTAGTGAAGAAAAAACTCCTGGTACGGTTATTTCAGGCAATTTTCCTTGGCAAGAAGAAAAACAAGCAACAAACACCCCTTTGTCAGACTCTAAAATAGAAAATCAAGATGACAAAAATGATAAAAATGACAAAAATGATAAAGATGATAAAGATGATAAAAATGATAAAAATGATAAAGATGATAAAACTATTCCTGAGATTCTAGTAAATGAGCCTAATCAAAATACTATTGAGCAAGAAGCCTCCACAAAAATTTTAATGCAAGGAGCATCTAGTGAGACACAAGAAGTTTTCCAAAGAAGCTTTGAAAATAGAAAAATGACTTTTAAGCAAGCGGCTCTTTATCTTCTAGAACGAATGCAAAGACCTATGACAGCTAATGAAATTGCAAATATAATTGTTGAAGAATCGCTTGTGGATTCTAATAGTAAAACTCCAGCAGCTTCCATAGCAGGACAGCTTTATACAGATCTTGAAAAACTTGGAGAAAAATCTATTTTTAGGCAGGTTGCTCCTAGAACTTTTGGTTTGGCTGAATGGTACAAAAAAAATGAAAAATAAAATTTTGCTCTTAGTGCTCTCTTTAACCCTATTAACTTCAAATAACTTACTACCAACTTACTCAAATATCTATGCTAAGCAAATTGAGGAAGAAATAATTATTAAGTTAGATAAACGCCTACACTATAGTAATATTTCTGATGCTAAAGTAGAATTAACACCTCAACTCCTTAGCCCTCCTGTTGTTAATTTAGGGGCTAAAAAAGATGAAGTAAAACGCAAATTAGGAATACCTAAAGAAGTTTACGGTTTTGGAACAGAGTTTTATAAAATTAAAAATGCTAATTTGACTATTTCTTATACTACTGATGAAAAGGGTGACACTGTAGTAGGTAATTTAGAGTATCGTCCTGATAAAGAAATCGTTTGGTCAAATTGGCTTAAACCTACAGTTAAATTACCATCTCCACCTGCTACTTATGATAAAAAAAGTAAAACCCCTATTAGGATTACTACACAAGTTAGAATTGATGATGTAGGAAATAATAAAAGCTGGCAAATTACTTTAATTGGTAACTTAAATGCAGTAAATTATATTAGCTGGAATATTGTCTTGTAAAAACCAGATAAAGCAGAGTAGCAACACTTTTTGTTGTTCTCAGACGTTTATAGGAGCTAGGATTTTTTCTGATAGAAACTAAACTAGAAAGCAACCTTTTATAAAGAATATGTCTCCAAAAGTTATATCAATTTCATACCCTGTTCTCCTAGCTGGTTGCTTTCTAGTTTAAGGCCCCAGCTAATTTTTTTTGTAGTTGGTAAATTATTAACAAAAAGTATTTCTAAACTTAAAAGTGCTCTACTTTTTTATTATTCTTTAGGTGCTATATAGCCTTCCTTAGCCTGAATCCTACAATCTAAATGAGTTAAGAGGACTCTTACACTTCTAAATGTGCCGTCTCTTCGCTCATTACTAGGTGTGTAAGTAATTATATATTGATTACGTATTTCATCGGCTACTTGTCCATAAGCAATACTTAGATCATCGAGTTTTAGCGGTGAATATACGTTACCTCCCGTTTTTTCAGCAAAAACCTCTAATAGGCTCTCAGCTGCTTGTAATCGGTTTATCAAAGAGCGCATCTCAGCACGTTTACCTACTACAATACGATCTCTTAAACCAGCATAATCTTCTTGTATTTTTTTTACTAGCGCCCGAGACTGATTAACTATATAAAGCCCTACATTATTCTTTAACATTTCCATATAAGCTTGTTGCTGAGAAACTCGACTACCATTATCATCTCCATCTGTAAGAAGAATAATTATCTTACGACCTGCAACATTAGTAAAACTCTCACCTGCTGCAAAAAATATTGCATCCCAAAGACGGGTAGCTTGTCCAGGGTGATAACGCTCATTAATAGCTTGTTTTATATCAAAATCGCTAGATGTCCAATATTGTAAGACTTCTACTTTATCAGAAAATTGGATAATAGAAATTTGATCAATAGGTCTAAGCTGTTGAGCAAATTTAATTGCCGATTTACGGATGTTTTTTAGCTGAGAGTAAACACTCCCAGATGCATCTAGTAAAAGCACTACATTAACAGGCGCTTCACGAACATTAAAACTAGTTATATCTTGAAAAATACCATCTTCTGTAATAGCAAAATCTTTTTGACATAGACCTTTTGCTAAATGCCCTTTTTGATTTCTTACAGTGATCGGCCATAAAACTTCACTAGTTTTTATTGATAGCATTGTATGATCATTATCAGAATCAGTATTGGGTTGTATTGGATTACTATCTTGAGTATCTTGAGCTAAGATATTTGATATTACAAAGAGAGAAAAACTAAAAGCTAAGACTAACCTTTTTAATAAAATAATCCCTGTTCTCATGGTTTAGCCTCACAGTTTAAAACTTATGTATTAAAAGTTAAGGTTAATAGAAATTATGTAAAATGTTTAATCTTATTTATGGAAACGAAAGTGTTCCATCCTCTGCAACTTTTATTGATGTTGTGCCAAAGTCTTGTGTAGAAAGAGATTTTACTACAGAAATAACTTGTTTTTCAGGATCTATTTTAGGGCCACCAGGTTTTTCTTGTTTTAAGGGGTGAATTTTTCCAGATAAAAATTTACCCTCATTGTTTATACTGACTTCTAAGACTAAAGACAAGCCTTTAGCACCAGTTAAATTAAATGCCCCATAAGTAGCAAAATTGCCTAAAGAATATGCAATAAGGCGATCTTTATAGACTTCTATTCCTCTAACTACATGAGGGCCATGCCCTATTACTAAATCTGCTCCAGAATCTATTACAGCGTGAGAAAACTTACGTAAGTCACCTCTTTCTTCGCCTAGATAAATTTCTCTTCCATTAGGAACATTTTGGTGTGCTTCGCCTTCTGCACCTCCATGAAAAGAGACTACTACAATATCAGACTTCTTTACTGTCTCAGCAACTACTCTTTTTGCAGTTTCAACATCATTTAGGTTATAAGACACAGCATTTGTAGCAAAAGCAATTAAAGAGATCTTTTTATTATTTACAGTTAAATTACCAACAGAGCCTACTGGGCCAGAATGGATAAGTCCTAGTTCATCTAGGACTTTTTGAGAGCTTTCCATACCAAAAGCGCCAAAATCATTTGCATGGTTATTAGCTAGGCTAATTAAGTCAAAGCCTGCATCTTTAAGGTGCTTTCCATATCTAGTGGGAACGCGAAAAGCATAGCAATTTTTTGATTTGCTTCCACATTTACTAGTTTTTCCACCTTCTAGCATAGGCCCTTCTAAATTGCCAAAAGTAATATCGGTTTTAGAGAGAATAGGAGTTACTTCTTTAAGCATATCAGCACCATCATTAGGCGGGAGACTTGCCCCTTCAGGCCAAGTTGTACCCATCATTATATCCCCAACCGCAGCAAAAGAAATTGTGTCTTTAGCCACTTCTTGAGTAGTTTGACTCCAAAAAGCTTTACTGTTTGTTATATAAAGACAAAGCAGCAAAGCAAAAAGAGTAATGTTTTTTTTACTCATAAACATGCCCAAACTCCTATTGATATATTAGATTTGTTGTTTTAGATTCTGATTTGCAAAAAGATAGAGAGATTGTAATCAACTAAAGGTTGCAAAGCAACTTAGAGATTTTTCTATTTTCTAAAAAACTCTTTACTTACAAAGAGTTTGGGTGATATAGTTAAATTAGTTTCTTAACAAAAAGATTACGCTATCAAGCAACATATTTTTAACTTAATCAATCAATTTTCAAAAGCCCAAATTAAACTTATAGAGGTGAAAAATGAAGTCGCGCTTTACCACTTTCTTTTTAGCAATCTTAATGGCGTTTTCTATTATTTTTATTAGTAGTGATGATGTTTATGCTCGCTCTAATTCAAAATCCAAAGCTAGTAAAAAGGCTAGCGTCACAAAATCTAAAAAGGCTACAAGAAAATACCAAGCCAGATCAAAAAGCAAAAATAGCCGTATAGCCTCGCGTCAAACATCACTACGTACCCGCTCAATAGCCTATAAACGCTCAATAGCGCGTATTTCTTCAGTAAATAATGTTTTACTTAGCACTGCTCGAACCTATATTGAACAAGATGATTTAAGTGGAGAAGACCTAGAACTACGTAGCGCGGCAATAAGAGCTTTAGATGAACATCCATCTACTGTAGTAATAATGAATCCAAATACAGGACAAGTTTATAGTATTGTTAACCAAAAATGGGCTGTTGGGAAAGCTTTTAAACCCTGTTCTACAATTAAATTAATCACCTCTATTGCTGCACTAAATGAAGGTGTAGCCGATCCAGACTACACAACTACAATTCCTGGTGGTGGCTCACTTAATATGATCAATGCCTTAGCATATTCTAATAATGAATATTTCCAAATGCTAGGACAACAACTAGGTTTTGAACAGATGATGAACTATGCCCGTGATTGGGGTTTAGGCTCTCCTACAGGGATTAATATTGAAGGTGAAAGCTCTGGTTTTCTTCCTGATTATAAAAGCCCTCAAGCCTTGCCAAGAATGTGTAGTCATGGCGATGATATTGGTGTAACTGCCCTACAACTTGCTGTTTTAACCTCAGCTATTGCAAATGGCGGTAAAATTTACCAACCTCAAATTGTTAGAACCGAAGCCGAAAAACTACACTTTAAGCCTATATTACTACGCAAAACTACACTTTCCGAAGAAGATAGAGAAAAACTTATTGAAGGAATGTTAGGGGCCGTTAATTATGGTACTGCTAGACGTTCTGGGGCTACCCCGCTTAATGTAGCAGGTAAAACAGGTAGTTGTACTGGTGAAGAATCTAAATTAGGCTTATTTGCGTCTTTTAGTAGCCCAAATAACCCAGAACTTGTTGTAGTAGTGGTTTCTACAGGTTCAGGAGAAAAAGGTTCTGTATCGGCAAATATGGCAGGAGATATTTATCATCAAATCTCTCATCGCCTAAAGAATGTTCAACAATCAAAGCCATTTGACTTAAATAACGAAACATCAAAAAGACCAAGACGTGTTAATCCTTTAGAACCTTTCCCAGTCCCAAGCGATGAAGACGAGGACGACGAGGATTAATCAATGTTTAAGCTTAGCTAAGCTTAATTAAGCTAAATTTTTTGGCTCCTTGCTTTATGTTAGAGAAATCAAACTCCTAGAAAATTCCCCCCCAATTGCTAAAAAATTGGGGGTTTTCTTTTTAATTTCTAGAAATATTTGATTTAATTAAGCCTCGGTTCATTTTACTTAAGCACAAACTCTATATCGACAGGAATTTTATCTAATTTTTTAAGGTTGGCTTCAGTTTTATTATCTAGTTTACCTTGTCTATCTATAGTTTGACGGGCAGATTCATAATCTCCTTTACCTTCAACTGTAAGTAAAAACTCTGATAGACTTTTTACACATTCTCTAAATTTATTAACATCCAAACCATAAAGCCCTGTTTTTTCATCATAAGTTATTGCACCACGCTCGCGCATATAGTTGAATTGAATGATGTTAGCTTTTGCATGATCATCTCCTGAACCAAAACGAATAGAGCGAAAGGTTCCAGCTAAATAAGTAGCAAAAGACTGTTTTTCCTGTTGAGGACTTAAGACACCTTTTTTAGTAAGATAGGTAATGGCATAAATGCCAACAATATCAGCCTTTGCTTCTTCAATTGATGAATAAGTATCTTTAAGTGCAATACGAATTGCTGTATCAGTATCTTTACCTTGATTACGAACAAATTTTAAGCCTAGGGTATGAGCTAGCTCATGACCTAAAACATTGTTAAAAAAAGCTTCTTCTGTTACAAAAGGAATTAGTTTAGGGTCAACCATCTCTTTAGCAATTGGAATAAGGATTTTTTGGAATTTAGCTAGCATTATATTTTTATAGAAAAGTTTTTTAGCCCCTTTTTCTTTTATTACAACCTCATCATTTGGAAGCGAAGCAGCAACAGTTTTAACGCCTGCATTAGCTGCACCTGAGGCATAGGCTACATCAAAAATACTAATGGGAGTAGCGGTAGGTTTTTCCTTTGTAGCAAGCTCTGGAGCAACAGGTAAATTCTGTTGTAAGTTAGACATTTGATGTTCAAAGACTTTTAGTTTTTCACTGGCAGCAACATCACGAACAAGCACCATAGCCTCATAAGAAGCTTTTAAGCCTACTAGGCTATCGTCATAAACTTCTATTGGGCCTATAACAATATCTAAAAATCCATCCCTAACATCAATCCAAGCAAAATCACTAGCACGAAAATCTCCTGAAATTAGAGCACTGGCACGAAGTTCTAAATATTTCTTAAAATGAACATTTTTAGTAAGTTGGCTAGCTTCTTTAAGTGCTTGAGATGCTTTTGTTAACTCAGCCTTGTAGACTTTCTCAAATGGTACGGCTATAAGCTTATCACCTTCACGTTTAATAATAGTATTGATTTTTTGAAATTCGTCTTTAACCTCAGGATGATCTGTTAAATAGCGCTCAAACTCTTCTTTGGTAAGATTTTCAGGATAAAATGTTGCTCCTGGAGGCATAGGCTTTTTACCTATAAAAGCTTTATCTCCATCACTTTTATCATAAGGGCCATAATTAATTTTTAAGTAATGGAGTCTATCTTTGTCCTCTGGATTAGAAGAATTTTCTAACTTAGCCAGTAGGTCTAAACCATGGCTAGACCGCTGTTTCCAGTAAAGAATATCTAAAGCCCGAGCGGCTTCGATCATTTTATCTAAAGCTTTTCGCTCAGAAAGAGGTAAAGCTTTTGTTGAGGCTTGCATTGAAACAGAGGCATATTTAGCAAGTAGCGTTTTTATTTCTTCAGGTGAAGCCTCATGGACTTCTTGAGCTTTAACGCTCAACAATATTAAACACACAAGCCAAAAACAAAGTACTATTTTTTTCATTTTTTTTGATCCTTATAAAGTGATGACTAAAGCGCAAAAAGCACAATATTTTAGCTTGTGATTAAGAATTTAGTAAAAACAAAATTAATAGAAAATAAAAATTCTTTTAATTTCTTAACTAAAGTATTACTGTAGATATGATGCCCAGATAAGTTTAGCTAGTAATACATTCTGAAAACTATATTTTTTCTGTGATTTGATAAAAACATCAACATTACCACCTGTAGTCCAAATATATTCCATTTTTTCATTTTTATTTACATTGGTTAAAGCCTTAAAAAAAGGCTCTATAACCTTCTTAGCTTTTGGATCATCATAGTTAGTTACCATTTTCTTAAAATTTTCCTCATAAGCATCTTGTATATCTTTAGCCTTAACATCACGTACAAAATGCAAGACTAGATACTTTGAAAACCCATCTTCAATAAGCTGAGCACCAAGATTTTTATTCTTATCAAACTTTCCTTCTTCAATATAAAAAGCAAAAGCACATACATTAAACTTAAAAACAAAAGTAGCAGTAATACTGCTAGCTAAAACAAGTTCATAGTTTTTACCTGCCACACTTAGTTTGTTAGAAAATTCAATACCTGTTTCCTTTTCTTTTGTAGTTTGTGCATAAGAAGAATTTGCTATTACTAAAACTAAACTTAAAGCAAATATTAAAAATCCTAAATTTCTAGAAAAGAAAACCCTTCCTATTTTGTATAAAATAGTTTTCATAAATTTTAATTAGCTCCTTAAAAAAGTGATTGATAAATCTGGTAATTTTCCTTAAAACATTTATTAGACTAGGATTCGACTTGAGATGCAAAAGTAAATATTAAGTTTGCCTAAAGTACTATAAAAAACACTTAGTTTTACCTATAAAAACACATTTGAGCAAAACCAAGAGCTTAATAATTAAATCAAGTTAGCTTGGGAGGCTTCAACTTGACACTAAGCTAGCTGCTCAGATACCCTAAGCTAATGATAATCATACGCATATTACTTTTAATAAGCTTTAGTTGCTTTTTTTTAACCGCTTGCCAACTTGCTTCTAAAACAGTTATTGAGCAAGGTGTGGTGGTTGCAGAAAAGGCACAAGTGCGTAATTCTACAGGGCTAGTTGCTGCATCAGTAAAAGAAGTTAAACGAGGCGAAGTATTAGATATTCTTGAAAGAAAAACAGCAAATCAACAAGATTATGTACAAGTACGTATTCCTGGAGAAGAAAATTTAGAAGGATGGCTTGAGGCTCGTTTTATTATCAGTAAGCGCGTTATTGATGAATGTAATAAATTAGATGCAGAATGGAAAAATATTCCAACTCAAGCAATAGGTAAAACCAAAGATAAACTTAAACTCCGTCTCAGCCCTGGCCGTAACACTGAAGTAGTAACAGTATTATCTGCAAATACAAAATTAAATATCGTTGGTCGTAGTCGTGCTGAACGCCAAAGCGATGATAAACCCAGTGATGCTAAAGATGCTAAAGATGCTAAAGATGCTAAAGATGCTAAAGATGCTAAAGATGCTAAAGATGCTAAAGATGCTAAAGATGCTAAAAACGAAGGAGCAAAATTTGATGATTGGTATAAAATACGCCTAGAAGATAATCCAGTAATTAAAGCAGGTTGGATTTATGCCGACTCTGTGGAAATTACTCCACCTGATGCAATCCTAGCCCTTCCTGGAGCAGGTCGCCGCTTTGTTGCCTGGGAAAGTTTTGGTGAAGAAGTAACCGATACTGAAACTAGCTCTACACAAAAAAATTATTTTATCCTAGATAAATACGCTTATAGCAAAGAGGAAGAAATTGACTTTGACCGAATTTATGTAATTGCTTGGGATTTAGCAAGTCATGGTTATAAATCTATTTTAATAGAAAGCCAAGTTAAGGGACTCTACCCGCTAAAAGTAGAAAAAACCTCTAGCAACTATATTTTTACCCTCTCTCTGCTAAATAAAGAAAAACAGCCTATTGTAGTCCGCTATCAAGTAAAACTTGAAGATGAGGCTACAAATAAATGGATAGCCGCAAAAGTTCAAGAAGCAAAACCAACCCAAAATAAATCTGTAAGAAAGAAAAAGTAAACAATTAAAATTTACTTTTCCTTTAATATTTTTTGTGCATGTAAAGAGTTTCTTTCCCAAAAAACATTATCTTGATAACCTTGAATTGTTTTATTAGTTTCAGCTATATCAAGACGTTTTTGAGCTAAACAAGAGTAGGTTTCATCAATTTCAATACCTACAAAATACCTACTAAGCTTTTTAGCTACTACTGCCGTTGTTCCAGAGCCTAAAAAAGGATCTAGGACAACATCACCAGGATTAGAACTAGCTAAAATGATTTTTGCTAATAATTTTTCTGGTTTTTGTGTTGGGTGATCAGTATTTTCCGCCATTGACCAGTAAGGAACTGTTAAGTCTGTCCAAATATTTGAAGGGTGAGTAAGTCTATAATTTCCATCTTTATTTTCTTCCCAGTCTTTTGGCTTTCCATCAACTTTATATGGTGCAATCACTTTCCTTTTTATTTTTACATCATCTATATTAAAAACATATTTATCAGACACAGTACAAAACCAAATATCTTCTGAGCAATTTTTCCAATTAGATTTTGCTCCTCTACCTTTATCTCTTTCCCAAGTAATGCGGTTTTGTATTTTTAGATATTTTTCAGCAACAAGAAAAATGGCTGTGCTAGAAACCCAATCACCACAAATATAAACAGATGCAGTAGGTTTTAGAGTTTTTAATAGTTTAGGAAACCAGCTTTCTAACCAATCTATATAGTCTTTTGTTGAGCGCTCTTTAAAAGAATTTGTGTTAAAAGTTTTTGTTAAATTATAAGGAGGATCAATAAAAAGTAAGTCTACAAATGATGTGGGAAGAAAATCCAAGATTTGAAAAAGATCTTGGTTAAGTACAGAATTTATTATTTGGTTAATTGTTACTTTTTCAGATAGTTTTATAAGGTATTTTTTATAATTTTCATTTTCATTTTCATCAAGATTAATAGTTTTATTTTTTGGAGAACGTTGTTTAATTAAGTCATCACTAGTCATAAGTAAATTATTTTTTGGCACTCACAATATTATTGCCGTGTTGGAGTACTTCAACATAGTTATAGACTCCACTAAAAAGAGAGTTTGCAATTTGCTGGCGAAACTCTTTTGTTTGAAGAAGTTTAGCCTGTTCAGGATTACTTACAAAAGAAATTTCTGAAAGCACACTTGGCATATTAGCGCCTATTAATACAATAAAAGGAGCTTTTTTTACCCCTCTATCTACTCCAGCAGATTGATTAATTTTTCCAAGCCCAGTAACTAATTTACCTTGAATAATTTGGGCAAACCCACGAGACTCTAGTACTTTATCCTCTAGGACTATTCTTTGAAGCAACGATTGAAGATCACGAGCATTGCGAGTGGTTGAAGAGTTTTCTCTTGCAGCTACTTCTAGCTCTTCTTTATTAGCATTAATGCTTAGATAATAGGTTTCAACCCCGCTAGCATCTAGCGATTGTCCAGAATTAGCATGGATTGAGAGGAAAAGATCTGCTGATTGTGCATTAGCAATTGCAGTTCGTTCTTCTAATGAGATAAAGGTGTCTTTATCTCTAGTCATTACTACTTCAATTTCTGGGAGTTGTTGCTTAATTATATCTCTTAGGCGCAGAGCTACATCTAATACCAAGTCTTTCTCTTGCAAGCCATTAGGCCCTAGAGCACCTACATCATGCCCTCCATGCCCTGCATCAATTACAATTTTCTTTACCTTTAAGCCTAAGGCACGCATTAAAGAGAGTTTCTTTTCATTTTGTTTGTGAATAAAGCTATTTAATGAGGTTAAGGAATTATCTGTTTGTAAATCGCTTGTAGGAATTTTATTTGCTGCTGTTTCTAGAGTCTCACTATTTTTCCCTTTTAGGTCTATCATTAAACGATCAGGGTTATTAATGGTAAAAACTGCATAGTCACGGATTTTATCAAACTTTAAGTTAAAACGAACTCCTTTAGTTGATTCTTCAAAGTTAAGCCCTTTTAATAGCCCTTCTGTATCTAGAGCTAAATCTTGTTCTAAGAGTTTAGGTAATAGTTTTGCTTCATGAACTTGTAGGACTAAAGAACTGCTACTCATTAAAGTTTTTTCATAAGTTACAGGAGCAGACAGGTCTATTACAATTCTTGCATAGTCTAAGCCTGTAAAACTACGAATGCCTGTTATTTGTCTCTCTAAAACGCCTTCATCAACTAAACTAGGTTTTTCAAGATATTCTGTTAAACGAACAATGTTTGCTTTAGCCTCTCTTGCACTAAGGGAGTTAGGGAAGTGCTTTATTACTTCAGAGTAGGCCGTAATTGCGCTTTGTGGGTCAAATGGAGGCTGTTCTAAGACTTTGGCTAGTCTTACTAAGGCACGTGCATGGTGTGGGCTATTAGGGTAGGTTTTTGCAAGCTGTTTATAATATTCAACAGCATTATAATAGTACCTGAATTTACGTAGGTAAGAAGCAATTTCTTCAGAAAGCTCTGCCATTGCCATTAAAGCTTGGTCTCCGCAAAGATGTTCTTTGTCAGCATCTAAGGCTTGGCGATAAAGCTCTATAATAGCTAAATATTCTTGTTCTTTGCGCTCAGAACGAGGGCGCAAGTGTAATTTATCGCTAGCAATGTTAGCTTGTTTAATAAATTTTTTAGCTACAGACACAAGCTCATCATTTTGCTGAGCTTCAAGGCTAGAGCCACCGCTAAAGCTTAAAAGTATAACTATGATTGTAAAAAAAATGATAAATCTGTAGCGTGACTTAAACACCTACGGATTACCTCCTAATCTTAATTTTACAGGTAAACTTATACAGTCTTTAGCAAAGAGCTAACGCTTACCTACTGTTACTTAAAAGATAGGCTAGTAAATTACTTTAGTTTTAAGTTAATCTAAGCGTTGAGACTATTTCTTTCTAAAACCATATAATTTAGCGGGATAAGAAAATTCTAGGCACTCAAGAGATTTAATGTCAAGGCTACCAATAGTTTGAACTTTTTTCTTTCCCTAGTCTAAGCATTAACAAGCATTTGCAAGAAGAGAAAAAAATTATAATTCGAAAAAAAGCAGATCATTATGCGATCAAACTTCTAGTAATATATTAACTCTTCTTGGTTAACTTATTGAAAGTACTTATTAATAAACTTTTTGTATTTGAAAATTTTAGGCTAAATCTCTTGGTTTACCTAAAAAATTTTTCTCTTAACAAACCTCTGTTTTATCAATAAAATTGCTAAAGATGACTTGCTTTTTACTTTTGATTATGGTGCTAATTGCATTTAACAAATAAGTTATATTGGGAATAAAACCTTAAAGTAAAGTGATCAAGTGATCAAAAGATCACTTGATCACTTGATCAAATAAAGAAAAAACTATGCCAATTACAATTCGACGACTTGAACCTAGCGATTATCTAGCTGTACAAAGAATCTTTATTGGCCCAAAAGCTATTTGGGGAACATTCCAACTTCCTTTTCCCTCCATAGAAGTTTGGCGTAAACGTCTAGAAGAAGCCCCTGAAGGGCTTTTTAGCTTAGCAGCTTGTGCTCAAGAGGAAATTGTAGGAACAGCAAGTGTAACCACTTTTATTAATAACCCTCGCCGCCGTCACGTTGGACAATTAGGAATGGCAGTTCGTGATGATTGGCAAGGAAAAGGTGTAGGCAGCGCCTTAGTTCAAGAAGCTGTTAATCTTGCAGATAAATGGCTTAATCTCTCTCGACTTGAACTAGAAGTCTATTGTGATAATGAACCTGCTATTAAGCTATATAAAAAATTTGGTTTTGAGATCGAAGGAAAATTAGTTAGCTATGCTTATCGTGATGGACAATTTGCAGATGCTTACTATATGGCACGGCTAAAAAAATAATATTTAATTTCAAAAATTATGCTTTATGGCTTTTAATAAGGCTTTATTGACGGGACGAAAGAATTTCATTAAAAAGCATTTTGTCAAACGTTATTGCATTAGCCTCACAGCGATTACGAACTTTTTCTTCTAGATCTGATACTGCAAGTTTGCCACCAACATGGGCATTTATCACTTCTTGAATAAATTCCTTTATTTTTACTCTCTGCACACGTGAGCTAGCTTTTGCACCAAGTAGGCCACTGGCATTTCGTAAGGATTTGGTAAAGTAGGCAAAGGTTCTAACACGTTCTGGTGAGCGTGCTGCAATTATTCTCATATTTGTTTCTATGGTTTCAATGGGCATATCTTTTATTTGCTCATATTGGGTGTGATCAGCTTGTGACCAATGATTAGCAGTTAAATCATAATAAATCTTCATCACTTTATTTTCATGATCTGTAATCTTTTTAAGATCATGATCATGATCTTTGATGGTTGACTTTATGTCAGAGTCTGATCGAAATGACTTTTGTACTTGCCCTGACATTTTGACATGTTCTGACATATTATCAGTGTCTGACAAATTGTCAGTTACTGGTAGAAATACTTCAAATGTTAGTCCTCCAGCCTTTCCTAGGAAGTGTCGGTTAGTACGACGAATTAATCCATGAGTTTCAAGTGAGTTTAATGCTCGAAAAACGGTTCGATCTGTTAAGTTTACTGAATCTGCTAGTTTACCAGCACTAACATAACAAGTGTCTTTACCAAAACCATAGGAAAGAAAATAAAGCCATAGATAAACTACGAACTCGCTATTACTTAAAACGGGTAGTAAGCCTTTTAAGATATAGTTTGGAATACGGAGTTCGCCACGAACTAGAGGGACATGGATTCTAGGTGAAGAAATGTCAGAGTCTGAAATATTTTCAGGGTCTGAAATATTTTCTCTCTCTGACTCTGTCATAGACAAATTTGAAGAAATGTCAGGGTCTGACTTTATTTCAAGTTCTGATCGCGCTTGAGATCGGGCTTTGGGCTGATCTTTTTGATCAAAGGAGGCAATATCTGATCTTTGATCATGATCTTTTGATCTAGAAAAATGATCATTAAGTGATCTTAGATCAGACTCGTCTAAGAAGAGTTTTTGAGTATTTGCTTGGTTTTGAGTAAAAGGCTCTGACAAATTTTCAGGGTCTGACATTGTTTCATTATATGATAATTTGTCAGAGTATGACATTATGTCAGTATCTGACACTATTTCATTATATGATAATTTGTCAGAGTATGACATTATGTCAGGGTCAGATTTTTGTGCAGCTTGTTCCTTTAATCCGTCAATGATAGGTTTAATAGGATGAAATAGCTTTTTTGACCAAGCATCGACTTCAGGGTCTATTTGAATATCAAATTTTTTACGTGCAGAGCGCTTAGGTTGAGAGCTAGCAGAGCGCTTTTTAGAGTTTTCTGTCATGGGTTTACCCTATTTTTTACTTTTTGACCCTATTACTTCTAATCTTCTTGTAGGTAACGAGAGACGTTTTAATACTTCTTCTGTAAACTCTGCGTAATTATGTGCATTAAGAGCACGAGGTTTATATTGAGATAAAATAGATTTATAAGCAAAGGCTTCTATTAATCTTGTGTTTTCAAAAATAATTGATTCAAAACAAAGCTCACCAAATTCTCTTCTAATACTAGCATCAGCCTCTGCGCTAACATTTTTACGATTATCAAACCTAGTAGTTACTACGCCAAGCATTTCTAACTTGGAATTAAGACCATTTCTAATATTTGCAAATGTTTCTGTAAAGTCTGAAACTCCTTCTAGACTCATATATTCAGCTGCTAAGGGAGTAATAACATGTGTTGCAGTAGTAAGATCTAATGTAAGAAGTGGGCCAAGGCTTGGAGGAGTATCAATAATAATAAAATCATATTTAATATCACGAGATTCCATTTCTGCTAAACCAGAACGCATAAGAGTTACTTTATCTGCTTTTGCTTGTTCAAACTTAGCCACAGAAATATGTGATGGGATCATATCTAAATTTTCAATACCTGTTTCAAATATACAGTCTTCAAGCGGATAAATAACAGGTTTTTGCTTTAACATTTGTCTTGCAGAACCCCGTTTTTCAGGTGCTACTTCATAAAGTAGAAAAGTTGCTAAATGCTTATTAGTAATTTGATCAGTTGCCATCAAGTAGGAAGTAGCGTTTTTTTGTGGGTCAGAGTCAACTAAAAGTGTACTATAACCTCGTAAGGCCAGTTCTCCAGATAAATTTACACTAGTAGTGCTTTTGCCTACACCTCCTTTCTGATTAGCAATTGCAATAATAATAGGCGGCATAAAAATGTCTCCAAATGTCTCCAATACAGAAAAAGCCAAACGCCGTACTTTCATTGGTTCTTGCCACAGAACAGACGAAGTACGGCGCTTGGCGGGAAAATGATGCCAAAATTATAATTGTTTATTACATCTGTTCTGTGGCAACGAGCATTATATATAGGGTTAGCTTTGGGAATCAAGCTATATATAGTAGTGGATAAAATTAGATTATTAATTAAAGTAAATAAAAGAGTTACTATATTTATAATTAAAACTTTATATCTAAAGAGATCTTTCTTGATCTATGAAAACACAATGTTTAGCCTAAGCCATACCAAAAAACATAAGCAATATTAATAACACTAGTTATAGCCTCTCCTAGCTACTAAAGTTAGCATTACTAGTATAGAGATATTTGTATTAAGTAAAATTATAGGGAAGTACAGTTATAGCACAAAAGTTTTTGGGTCAAAAAATTTAGCCAAGTAGTAAATAAATTTACCACTTGGCTAAGTTGTATTCTGAGGATCTTATGGCTTACTAACCTACAAATCTATAAACTAAAGTAACTCTTAGATTTACTAGTACCTTACTACTTTAGACCTTGGATTTGTTGTTGAGCACGTTTAATTGCAGATTCATTAAAACAAGGTCTACACCAACCATATAAAAAACCTTCTATTAAATGAAATGCTACTGATTCGTCGTCTGTAACAGGATGATGACATTCTTTACATTCCCATAAAATTGATTGAGATAAAATAGACATAATTTACTCCTGAAATAAAAAGGCTTTAATAAAATGTTTAATTTTATGTTGACTTAAACGCAATAAGGGTTGTAGGGTTCCAAAAGTTATTTCATTTAAAACAATTATTAAATCGTTAGTCTGATAATCTATCTTTTAGGAAAATAAAAAGATATAAAAATTATTTATTATTAGTTAGTTAAGACAACTTAAGGCAAAAAAAATCTCATCCTAGTGGAGAGTTTCTATAACCTTAAAACAATCTAAAGAAATAAGCTTCAAATAAGACTTTAAGGTCTTTAAGAGAGAGTTTCGTATGACTAACAAAATCTTTGCTAAAGTATTTATTTTATTACTCCTTATACTTATTTGTTTTCCTAATGATTCTCTTGCTAAAAAGAAAAAAGCTAAAAAGTCTTATAACAAAAATACTCCAATTACAAAAGTTGGTTATAAAACTAGACACACTAGACATATTAGAGCTAGAAAAGTTTTTGTGCCTGTTAATGGGATTTTATTTCAAACACTTAAAGGTGATGTATTGCTAGAACAAAACTCTGAGCAATATTTTAATCCTGCTTCTGTAATGAAAATTGCTACATCGCTTACTGCTCTGGAACAGTTAGGTTATAACTATCGATTTAATACAGATATCTATATTACAGGCAAACTAGATCCAGAAGGTAATCTTCAAGGAGATCTAATAATTGCTGGAGGTGGTGATCCTGCAATATTTTCTGAAAATATATTTTTGATAGTTGATAGTTTATCTAGTTTAGGGATTAAAACAATAATAGGGGATTTAATAATTACAGCCCCTTTCTATCTTAATTTTGATTATTCTCCTCAACGATCTGCCTTACAGATAAAGTCTATTTTTAGTGGTAATCATTGGACAAAACCTTTAGAAGAAGCTTGGTTACAATACACTCAAAAACAACCTGATAGAATTTTTTCAGGGCTTGAGATTTTAGGTCAAGCTAGAGCTATTTCTTCAGAAAATCTACCAGAGGAAAAACAGCTTTTACTCACTTATCAATCTAGAACACTAGTAGATATACTAAAGATACAAAATGATTATTCAAGCAATTTTATGGCTGAAGTAATAGGTCGTCATATTGGCGGTACTCAAGCGATAAAGAACTTTTTAGTCGAAAAAGTTGGTATTGAGCCAGATGATGTAAGGGTAAGTTCTGCTTCTGGGCTTGGTGAAAATAGAATAACTCCTAATGCTGCATTACGACTACTTAGAAGTTTTTATGAGTCAGCAAATCGTCATGGCAGGCGTTTAGATGATTTACTTCCAGCAGCAGGTGTTGATGAAGGAACACTTGATGAGCGTTTTACGGAATCAGATTTACGGGGTAGTGTGGTGGCAAAAACAGGAACCTTACTTCGTCAGCGTGTTAGTGCTTTAGTTGGAGTTGCTTATACTAAGGAGAAAGGGCCTATATTTTTTGCCTTGCTTGATCGTGATGATGTTACTCGTGCTCGTCGCCATCAAGATCAGGTTGTAAAAGATATGATTTATCAATATGGTGGCCCGATTCAAACTCGCAGTGTAATTGATGGTTTTGAAACTAGTCCTAAAATTATAATTGCTCAACCTCCCTCAACTAGCGCTAAATGAAGATTTTAAGACGAAGTTAAAAATTTAATCTATATAACTCTTGCTAGAGTAAAAATTTTAACCTCTTTTACTTTTGCCTTAAGCAGTTCATTTGTAGCTTCAGAAATTGTAGTTCCTGTAGTAAAAACATCATCAACTAATAAAATTGTTTTATTTTCAATTAACCTTGGTCGTATAACTTGAAAAGCTCCTTTTAAGCTATTACTACGATCTATTTTGTCCATACCAAGACGATGTTTAGCTGTAGGTTTTACTCTTGCTAAACTTATCTTATCTAAAGGAATTTTAGCTAAACTAGATATTTTTTCTGCTATTATTTCTGCTTGATTAAATTTACGTTCTTTTAATCTATCTTGGTGTAGAGCTATAGGAATAATTAATTCTATACTTTCTAAAAGGTTAGATTCTGCTAAAGTATTTTCTATTAAATCAGAGAGTTTTTCGCATAAATAAGCAGAAGTTTTAAGATATAAGACATTAGCTTTCATCACGCTTTGATAAACACCACAAGCTCTGGCAAGAGAAAAATTCATATCTCTACAATAATTGCAATCTTTTTGTGAAGTTTGTAAATAAGGTTTTGTATTAGAGTCTAGGGAAGGATATCCGCATTTTTGACATAGTTGGGATTCTTTAAAGGGTAAATAACTATCCCAGCAATTTTGACAAACTATACCACAGGCTTTATTTTCAACCAATTGGCCGCAAAGATGACATTCTGTAGGGAAGAAAGTGGCTAGTAATGCTTCAGAAATTTGTTTCATTTGGTTACTAGAAAAACTAATCTAGCCACTACTAGTAGAGTCTACTAGGATTCATCATCATCATCTAATAGACCGCGTTCTTGTAAATCTTGGCAAGTAATACAATGTCTTGCCCAAGGGACAGCTTCAAGGCGTTTAGGTTGGATTTCTTTACTACAATTAACACATGCACCATACTCACCATCTTCTAGACGAACTAAGGCTTCTTCTATTAATTTTAAGATAAAACGATCATTAGTACTTTGACTAAAAAGAAGTTCTTTAGTATAGGCGTTTGATGCTTTATCTGCGGGGTCTTGAGTTAGCTCTGTGTCAGCTTCCCGGCCATAGTTTTCAGTTCTTTCTACTACGCCAGTTAAAGCAGAACGACGTTCACGTAGTTTACTTTCAAAATGCTTAAGTCTTTCTTTATCCATAAAATGCAGGTTTTCTCTTTATTTTTATAAGAGAAATCTGGCCTCCTAAGTAAATAAAAATAGGAAATTATTGCTAGCTTAACTAAATCCTTATTTTTGATAAGGATGATTATTAATAATAGTATAAGCACGGTAAAGTTGTTCACTTAAGATTAAACGTGCCATATCGTGTGTAAAGGTTAAACTAGAAAGAGACAATACAAAATCTGCTTGTTCTTTAACTCGCTCTGATAGACCAAAATGCCCACCAATAATAAAGGCTAATTCTTTAGTACTAGCATTTTGATGTTTTTCTAAAAAACGTGCAAAAGTTTTAGAAGAAAACTGCTCTCCACTTTCATCTAAAATAACTTTATAACTTTTAGGTGTTAGACTATTAAGAATAGTTTTTGCTTCCATTTCTAACACTATTTCTTTTTGTGCTTGACTACGAACAGGTGGTAGTTCTAAAACGTTGTAATTAACATATTTAGCCAGCCTATGCAAATACTCATCGATAAGTTCTAGCAAATGACGCTCTCTAGTTTTATCTATCCATACTAGATTAAGCTTCATGGCTCATCTTTAATTTCAGTACGTTTAGCATCTCGCCATAATCTTTCTAGATTATAAAACTCGCGTGCTTCTTGACCAAAAATATGAACTACAAAATCTCCATAATCCATAAGTATCCATTCAGCTTTTTGATAACCTTCAATATTTGAAGTACGACAAGATTCTTTACGTAATTGCTCTTCTATTTCATCTGCAATAGCTTGTACTTGCCGAGATGCACGACCACTGCAAATAATAAAATAGTCTGTAAAACTAGCAATTTCTCTTAAGTCTAAAATCACTATGTTAGTTGCTTTTTTATCACTAGCGGCAGAAATCGCAGTTTCTATACGCTTATCTGATAGTTGAAGATTGGAAAGATTAGTTGCTAGATTAGTTGTTTCACTCATTTTGATTCTGATAAAGCTGATATTTATTAATATAATTTATTACAGATAAAGGAACCCATTTATTAATAGGTTCGCCCTTAGATATTGCTAAGCGAATATTACTAGCAGAAATATTAAGTTCTGCTAAGTTTGTATAAAAAATTGTTGGTTCATCTAGATTTAGTTCTAAAGCATTTTCCAGCCCACATAGGTTTTTAATAGGCCTATTTAGAGCTAAAGAACGTTCTACTAAATCAAGTTTATATCCTGGCCTTGTGACTACAACAATATGACAGGCATGAATTAATTCCTGATGTTTATACCAAGTGTTTAAGTCACAAAAAAGATCAGCACCAATAATAAGAAATAACTGAGCTTTTTTACCAAGAGTTTTTTTTAGTTGAGTAATAGTTTGTATAGTAAAAGGTTGAGAAGGCGACTCTAACTCTAAGCGACAAACTATTACTTTTTTTATTTCACTAGTTGCAAGCACTGCCATTGCATAGCGATGATAGGCTGAGCTAATGACATTTTTTGTTTTATGTGGCGGAGTGTAAGCAGGCATTAAATAAATTTGGTCACAACCAAAAAATTGTTGTACATGGTTAGCAATTTCTAAATGTCCATAATGAATTGGATCAAATGTACCACCTAAAATGCCAACACGCATTCTTATTGCCTACTCTAGAGCGCCTATATTTTATTGGCGTTGTGTGTTTTAACTTTTTTAAGAACTAGCTAAATCTTTTAATTTTTTAGCTACTATATGAATTAATTCTTTAGTTCCTTCTCCTGTAGCGGCAGAAATTTTATAAAACTCTAAATTTTGTTTTTTACAAAAATTTTGTAATTTTTCTAATCGCTCAGGCTCATCTAATGCATCTATTTTATTAGCTATTACTATTACAGGTTTGTTTGCTAAGTCTTCACTATAGGCTTTTAGTTCTTTAGTGATTATTTGATAATCCTCTATTGTATCTCTATTTGTAGCACTAGAAACATCAATAAGATGAAGGAGCAATTTAGTACGCTCTACATGTCTAAGAAACTGCAATCCTAAACCGGCACCTTCGTGTGCTCCCTCAATTAAACCTGGAATATCAGCAATAATAAACTGATTATAATCACCTACATCAACAACTCCTAAATTAGGAGTAAGAGTAGTAAAAGGGTAATCAGCGATTTTAGGTTTAGCCGCAGAAATACAAGAAATTAAAGTAGATTTTCCTGCATTAGGAAAACCAATAATTCCAACATCTGCTAGTAATTTAAGTTCTAGTTCTAGATTAAGGGTTTGACCTGCTGAGCCAACTTCCCAATGTCTAGGAGCACGATTAACCGAGCTAGCAAATTGAGCGTTACCACGACCACCACGACCACCTTTTGCTAGAAGGATTTTTTGCCCTTCCTCAACAAAATCTGCTAGAACTTCTCCTGTTTCAGCATCCTTTATCAAAGTCCCTATAGGAACTTTAACTATGATATCTTCTCCATCACGACCAGAACAATTGCTTCCTTGACCATGTTGGCCGCGAGGAGCAGAGTATTCAGGGTTATAACGAAAATGAAGTAAAGTGTTTAAGTGACTATTAGCTTCTAGATAAACATTCCCGCCATTTCCTCCATCTCCACCAGATGGGCCTCCACGAGGGACAAACTTTTCTCGGCGAAAAGCCATACAACCACTTCCACCATCACCAGCTTTTATCTTAATTTTTGCTCTATCAATAAACACTTTAATTTAATAAAGAAAGCTATGCTGCGGTAGTTTGTGGAGCCGTAGTTGCTACTGGATATACACTAACAAATTTACCTAAGCGGCCTTTATTTTCAAATTTTACAAGCCCTGTGATACGTGCATAAAGAGTATCATCTTTGCCAATACCAACATTTTTACCAGGTTTATGTGGTGTACCGCGTTGACGGACTAAAATTTCTCCAGCAGAAACTAGCTGTCCTCCAAAACGTTTTACACCTAGGCGTTGGGAATTAGAATCACGACCATTTCGAGAACTACCTACACCTTTTTTATGTGCCATAAAATTTTCTCCTCAATGTGTTTGTAGTTTTAGGCTAAGGAATCAATACGAACAGCAGTAAAGCCTTGACGATGGCCTTGTTTGCGTTTGAATTGTTTACGACGCTTAAACTTAAACACAATAATTTTTTTATCACGTCCATGTTCTAGAACAGTACCTTTTACTTTTTGTTCTAGTACAGGAGTTCCAATTTGAATATTTGAGCCATCAGAAACGGTCAAAGCCTCTAGTTCTACATTGCTACCAACTTCTTTATTAATAGTTGGCAATTGAACAACTTGACCAGGAGTGACTCGAAACTGTTTGCCGCCAGAAAGAATAACTGCGTAAGCCACAGCCAATTTACCTCCCAAGGTTTAACTACCCAGCAATTTAGTACTGGTGTTCTTATCAATTTTATTTAATGAAAGATTGGTTTTTCAGTAAAGTGTCAAATTATAATGACCGCATAAGGCTTCGTCAATCATAGCAAACCTAAAACTAAACATATTTGAATATAATCTTTTTAAGAAGTGCTAGTAATAGCTAGATTTGGTATAAAATATAAGTAAAAGTGCTTAGATTTTCTTATAGATCAATAGGAATAGATAAAGAAAAAGCAGATCCAACACCAAGTTGGCTTTTAACTGAAACATTTCCGCCATGTGCTAAGGCTATTTTTTTAACTATTGCTAAACCTAGGCCAATTCCTAATTGGCCTTTACGATTAGAAGCTTGAAAATAAGGGTCAAAAACTTGAGACTGTTCTTCTTCAGAAATCCCAAGACCAGAATCTATTACGGTAAATGATAGGATTTTCTGATCGCCATTTCCTTTTATAGCCCGTGCCTCAAACCAAATCTCACCCCTTTCAGGAGTATATTTAATAGCATTTGAGAGCAAATTAACCAAAGCTCTTTGTAAATATTGCTGATCGGCTAGAAAGGGTTTTAGATCTGGGCTAGAGCCAAAATTTAACCTAATTTGTTTTTCCGTTGCACTTGCATAACATTCTTCTACAACGCTAGTTATAAGCTCTTGAGGAGAAATTGAGGTTTTATGCAGTTGTAGAGGGCTGTATTCCATACGAGAAAGATCTAATAATTCTGTCACCATATGGATGATTTGTTTACAAGTCTCATAGGCATTGTTTATAAGAGCGTTTAAGTTAGGTGTAAGCTTAATATCTGTCTTCTTACGCGATTGTATAAGAAGTAGATCCAGTGTCCCTAGAACCACGGTTAAAGGCGATCGAATATCATGCACTAACATTGCAACAAATTCTTGGCGAGTCTTTTCTAGGGTTTTAAGATAGTTATCTACTTGTAAGAGATCTTGCGGAGGAGGTTGTTTTTTCAGCAGCAAAGTTTCGCTACTAAGTAAAATTTTTTCATAGCCGCTAATAAACTCACTAGAAAAAGTAATTATAGGTAAAATACTATTAAGTTTAGGAATTATTCCTGGATTTGGATAAGTAACTATGACTAAGCCTAAAATCGTTCCATTTAACTTTACTAATGGATTAATAATATAGTCAGAACTAGTTGTAGAAAGGCTCTTAAAGATAGCTTCTAGCTCTATAGGCATTTTCTCTTGAGTAGAAAAATAATAGCTAGTTCCATAATGTGCAAGCTTAAGAGGAGTAGCAGATTGACAAAGTTTTTTTAATTTTGTTTTAGATAGCTGAAGATCTTTTAATAAAGTTTTTGTTTGATAAGAAAGCTTGTTTGTAGAAGTAACAAAATTATTTTTTGGCTGAAGAAAAATACCAATAACTTCAGAATAATCACTATAATTAGAAATAGACTTAATACATTGACTAAGTAGGTTTACAATTTTTTTCTCAACCTTAAAATTAGGCGCAAGTTTTTCTTGTGTAGCTAATTCTAATGAAATAAGTAAGTTATTAACTTTGCTAGCTTTGCTAGCTTTGCTACTTCTACTAGTTTTACTATTGTTTTTTATACTTAAGCTAGTCATTTCTCATAATTCTCTTCTTCTGATTCAGAATTAAGTAGTTCTATTTTTATTTTTCCAAAAGAAGGTTGTGCAGTTATTAAAATTGGAATTCTGCGCTCATCATCTGTTACCCAGACTCTAATAGCATATTTATCAGAAATTATTTTTTCTTTATCTTCTAGTTTAACAATTAGTTCACGGGCAAAGGAACTAGCTTTTGCTAGTGTGGTTTCTTCTTTCTTCCCCAACTCGATTTGGGCAAAAAAAGTTCTTTTGTCTGTGCTATTAAATATAGTAATTTTTTCTCCCTCAGGCTTTAGACTAGCGCTACGAATTGCCCATAATATTGAACTTAAATCATGCGTATTAGGTAGTATAGCTAAAGGTTTTTCATTTGCAATAGTAACAGTATGTTTTTCTTGATTATAGACTAAAGTGCTTTGGTCACTTTTTGTTCCTTGTAATAAATTACGTTCTACTATTTCAGGTAGATGTGTTTTAGTATCAACAAAAGCGGTATAGTTATTATTCATTTGGAAAAGATCTCTAGCTAATCCGACAGTTGCTAGTTTTAAGTCTAGTTTATAGAGTGCTTTTTTATCTTTTGTTACTTGGTTAGTTTCTAAAGACATTTTCGCGGCAGTTAAACCATTCCACTTTATTGTGTAATTAAGTTTTTCTCCTATTTGTATAATTGAGCCAATTTTTTTGGTTTCAACTATAGAACTGTTTTCATAAGCAAAACTAACCTGAATTAAATTAAAAGTAAAAATTGCAAGAAAGAAAACTATTAAATATTTTTTCATCTTTTTAATCCCAAGGCTTACTAAAGAAAAGTTAGAGTCTAGCAATTTGCTATAACTCTTTACAACTAATAATATTTAGTAGAGGTTTTCTTACAGATGGTTGCTAAATCTAAGATAAGTTCTTAGTTTTTTGCTAAGACAGGAGACTTTTCTAAAGAATCTAAGATTTTTTGAGCAGCATTTGCAGGTGATGGATCGGCTAAAATTGGCCTACCTATAACTAAATAATCTGCTCCATCTGCTAGAGCTTGTTCTGGGGTCATTACTCTTTTTTGATCTTGATTACTAGTCCAGCTAGGTCGCAAGCCTGGCGTTAAAACTATAAAAGGGCTATTTACTGCATTACGGACTAAAGCTATTTCATGTGCTGAGGCTACAACGCCATCAAGTCCAGCCTTGGCCGTTAGTTTAGCTAGCCTTACTACTAACTCATTTAATGTTTCATCAATTCCTAAATCATTAATAGAATTTTGATCATGACTTGTAAGTACAGTTACAGCTAATAAAATAGGCTTAGGTAACTTTTCTTGTGCTGATACTTTTTCACATTCTTCTCTAACTTGACGCATCATTTCAAACCCACCTAAGGCATGAACATTACAAATAGAAACACCTAGACGAGTTGCCGCTGCTACTGCACTTGCTACAGTATTTGGTATGTCATGATATTTTAAGTCAAGAAAAACTTTTGACCCACGTCTGATAACTTCAGAGACTAGATTAGGGCCAGCTGATGTAAAGAGTTGGCTACCAATCTTAAATAGACCAACAAAAGGTTTTAGTTCATCTACAAGAGAAAGAGCTTTTTCTTTGCTATCTACATCAAGTGCAACAATTAAACGGTCTTTAGCGGATAATTTCATAAAGCATGCCTTTTTATAGAGATTAGATCTAAGAGATGAAATATTTTATGCTTTCCTAATATATAAACAAACGCGGTTGCGGCCTGTTTGTTTAGCTTCATAAAGGGCTAGGTCTGCGCTTTCAATTAAGTGATTAGATGTTTCACTATCAGTAGGATATTCTGAGACTCCAATGCTAATAGTAATATGTAGAGATGCATCAGGGTCGTGAATTGAGGCAGGAAAGTCATACTTTTCAATAGCTTCTCTTACTCTTTCAGCAGCTTCATTTCCTCTAGGTTTTGGGGTTTCGGGCAGTATTGCTATAAATTCTTCCCCACCATAACGAGCTAAAACATCAGAATCTCTTAGAGTCTGTTGAATTACTTTAGCTGTATGTCTTAATACTTCGCTACCGATTAAATGACCATAAGTATCATTAACTTTTTTAAAGAAATCTATATCCATCATTAAAATACAAAATTCATGTTTATGTCTTTGGGAGCGAACTAACTCACGTTCTAGTTCTAAGGAAAAGCTTTTACGTGTTAGAAGCCCTGTAAGATCGTCATGAACAATTAATTCGTGGACTCGTTTTTGATACTCAACCTCAAGGTCATCTAGTAGGGCAAACTTAAAAAGCTGACGACCAATCTTTATTTTATCTCCATCTTGGAGCAGACGGCTTTCTTGTTGTGGTACAGAAAACCCATTTAGTAGAGTTCCGTTAGTGCTACCTAAATCAGAAATCCAAAATTGTTTATCACCATTATCTGTTGTTACAGAAAAAATTTGGGCATGTACTCTTGAGGAAACATCATCGTCTAAGGCAAGGTCTACAGCATCGCTATCACGGCCAATAACCAATTTAGGGCGGTCAATACGCACAACAGTCCCTAACTTGTCACCTGCCAAGAAAATCAATGCCGCATGATGTTTCTTGGGGACAAATATTCCGCTTATTCTTAATTGCTGAGTTTTATTGCCGTTGTCCACGAGCAATACTATATCCTTAAATGTAGTTGTGTAGCAATATGGGTATAGACTATCTGAAAAAACTTTGCAAGATTTTTTCTAAAAAATAATATAAATAAAATAATTCTGGTAGAGTACTAACGTTATTTGTCTTACGTAGTGAAGTATTGTGTTATGCAGACTAGCTTGACGCTAGCAGCGTCCAACAATAGAATTTTTAATAGTCTAATGCTTTTTAGTTTTTATTAGATACTATCCTAATGTTAACTATTAGGAAAAGGGTTTTTTAGGAGATTTTAATGAGTAATTCTATCGTTTCGTCTCTAGAGCTTAGCGTAGAACTTGTTGCAGAAGCTAATCTTCCCACAGAACTAGGAGATTTTAAGATTTTAGGTATTCGTAGCAAAATTGATGATCAAGAGTTTGTTGTTTTAGTAAAAGGTGAGCTAAAAGCTAACACCCCAATTTTAGTAAGAATCCATTCGCAATGTTTAACAGGTGATGTCTTTCATTCAATTAAATGTGATTGTGGACAACAACTTGATGCTGCAATGCAAAGAGTTTCTCAAGCTGGACTAGGTGTAGTAATTTATCACCCTCAAGAAGGCCGAGGTATAGGTATTATAAATAAAATTCGTGCCTATGCTCTTCAAGATAAAGGGGCTGATACTGTTGAAGCCAATCTAAAATTAGGTTTTGATGTTGATGAACGTGATTATGAACAATGTATTGATATACTTAAACTTTTAGGTATTAATTCGGTTCAGCTAATGTCTAATAACCCTGATAAACTCTCAGCGCTTATTTCTGCTGGTATTAAAGCTGAACGAGTACCTTTAGAAATTGATCTTGAAGGTGTTGCTCCTGCAAGAGATTACTTAAAAACAAAAAAAGAGAAAATGGGACATCTACTATCTGACGTTTAACTAAATACTAAATTAAGTAGCAGATATAAAAGTCTGCGCCTAAGTTATTTTAATAGCTTCTCAAATTAGAGAAAGAAGGCTTTATGCTGCCACTATATCGACCTAGCTTAACAGATAGTTATGGGCGACAAATAAAAGACCTACGTATTTCTATTACTGATCGCTGCAATTTCCGCTGTGTTTACTGTATGCCTGAAAGTGGCGTAGAGTGGAAAAAAAAATCTGAAATCCTTTCTTATGAAGAATTAACTTACTTAGCAGAAATATTTGTTTCCCTTGGGGTTACAAAACTCCGTGTTACTGGCGGAGAACCACTACTAAGACGGGGAGTAATTAATTTTATTCGCTCTTTGGCTTCTATCCAAGGATTAGAAGATCTTGCCTTAACAACTAATGCCTACTTCTTGCCTGAATATGCCGAACGCTTAGCTAAATCTGGACTAAAAAGAATTAGTATAAGTATTGACTCACTTAAGCCTAAAGCTTTTGAATTATTAACTAAGGTAAATGCTTTAGGGCGTGTTTTAGAAGGAATTGATGCAGCCCAAAAATATAATTTAACTCCAATAAAAATCAATATGGTAGTAATGCGTCATATTAATGAAAGTGAAATAGTTGATTTTGCTAGCTTTGCGCGTGAGAAAAATTTAATTGCAAGATATATTGAATATATGCCTCTAGACGGCCCTGGAGAATGGAGTAGGGATCTAGTAGTTTCAGGTAGAGAAATTTTTGAAAAAATTAATGCTGTTTACCCATTAATGCTTTTAAGTCCCAATCATAAAAGCGAGACAGCAAAAAGATTTGGTTTTGCTGATGGAGCAGGCGGAGAAATAGGCATAATTGCACCAGTTACAGAGCCTTTTTGTGGGGCTTGTAGCCGTATTCGTTTAACAGCAGATGGTCAGATTCGTACCTGTTTATTTTCACTCAGCGAACATAATTTACGGGATGTTTTACGTAGTGGTGCAAGCCTTGAGCAAATACGCCAATTTATTATTAATGCTGTACTTAAAAAAGAAGATGGTCATAAAATTAATAAGCCAGATTTTGTTGCTCCAGAAAGAACAATGTCTTGCATTGGTGGCTAATTTTAATCAAAATGCTTAAAACAAATAAAATTTAATAACAAGGAGGTAAGGGGCAAGGCAAAATGGCAAAATGGTTTGGTAAAAAAGAAAATAAATTAGACCTTCAACCAGGAGAATTTGAAGTCCTAACAACTCCTGCTCAACGTGCTTGGTGGGAGAATGGTAAATTAATTATTACCAACTACAGAATTTTTTGGTATCCCACACTAAACACTTCACAAAGTGCTGCTACTGTAGAAATAGGAATGGAAAAAATTCTTGGTTGCGTTGAAATTCGCTCTTGGTACTATCTACTTACTCAACCTGCCTTAAGAATTTTGTTGATTTCTGGTAAATCTATAGATTTTCATGATGTAAAAGATTTTGGTGGTGTAAAAAGTAACGTAGAACGCTTTATGGGACGAGAACGCTATGTTCCAGGAAGTCTATTTAATAGTTAAATTATAGTTACTCTTTTAGAAATTAATAATATGCCAGTTAACTTAAAGCATCGCTACAGTTTAGAAGAATATTTTGAAATTGACCGAAACTCAGAAGAAAAATATGAGTATTGGGATGGAGAAATTTTTCTTATAAGTGGGGCTAGCCCTGAGCATAATGAAGTTGTTTTTAATATAGCAAGAGAACTAGGAATACAATTAAAAAGACGACCTTGCAAAGCTTTTATTAGTGACCAAAGGGTTAAAGTTCCTATATGGCCGCCTTATCGCTATCCTGATATAGTTGCACTTTGTGGGAAACCTGAATATGAAAATATTGGAGGAGTAGCAACTCTACTTAATCCCAGTCTAATTATTGAAGTGCTTTCATCCTCTACAGAGGCTTTTGATAGAGGTGATAAATTTACTTATTATAAATCTATCCCTAGCTTTTCTGAGTATTTACTAGTAGCCCAACATCGTCCACATATTAGCCAATTTGTTAAACAAAGTGACAACAAATGGCTAAATACAGAGGTAAACTCGCTTACAGATAGTATTTATCTGGCTTCTATTGATGCTACTTTATTATTAGAGGAAGTTTACTTAGGCATTGAATTTAAAGAGCTAAAAGATCCTTCTGATGAGCCAAATATTTTGTAAATAAATTAGCTATAGATTAAGTATTTTTCTCTTAGTTTTATAAAACTATCAACGCTTTCTTTCCAAGACGCTTCTATTTCATCAATAGAAATACCTGCTTCAATTTGCTTTCTTACTTTGTCTGAGCCAAAAATTACATCAATGGGTAATTTATCATGTATGTACTCATAAGGAGGCTGTTTCCACTGAAATTTATCAGTATAAAGATAGTAAATTGTACTTAATATAGCTACAGCAGTAATTACAGATTTATATTTTTGACGGTCTAAAACATGTAGTTGCAAACCTCCACAAAGCTTTCCTACATGTTTATGAAAAGTTGGCTGATAATAGTTTGGGCGGAAGTAAACACCAGGTAAATTTAAGCTATTAAGTTTACTTGTAAGTTCATAGGCATCAATATAAGGTGCGCCTATTAACTCAAATGGTCTTGTAGTTCCTCGACCTTCAGAAACAAGTGTTCCTTCAAAAATTACCATCCCTGGATAAACTATTGCAGTATCTAGGGTTGGCATATTTGGCGAAGGTAAAATCCAGTTGATTTTAGTCTCATCCCACCACATTGAACGCTTCCATCCTGACATTGGCACTACATCAAGCTTACATTTAATTTCAAAAGCCTCATTAAACATTTTTGCAAGTTCGCCTACAGTCATTCCATGACGCATTGCTATAGGAAATAGCCCTACAAAGGAAGCAAACTCACTCTCTAAAACGTTACCTTCAACTAGTTGGCCTCCAATAGGGTTAGGTCTATCTAAAACAACCATCCGTTTATCATATTTTTTACAAGCTTGCATTGCATAAGCCATTGTATAAATAAAAGTATAAACTCTAGTCCCAACGTCTTGAACATCAAAAACTAAAACATCAATATTTTTAAGCATTTCTTCTGTAGGAATCCGGGTTTCACCATATAAACTATAAACAGGCAAACCAGTGCGCCTATCAGAAAAGCCTTCCCACTCAATCATATTATCTTGAGTTTCTCCGCGAATACCGTGCTGAGGGCCAAAAAGAGTTGTTAAATTAATCTCTTTAGAGTGATAAAAAACATCTGCTGCATGTTCAAATTTTTGATTTATTGAAGCAGGATTAACAATTAAACCTACACGTTCGCCTTTTAGGAGATGTAAATAATTAGAAAAAAGCGTCTCTAGCCCTAGTTTTATAGTTTGCATACAGTTTTGCCTTTGCTGATAGAAGTTGACTAGTTAAAGTCAAAGATAATAATAGATTAAATTTATTGGTTCAAATCTAGTTAGAGCGGAGTCAAATAAATGTCGTCAAAAACATCAGAATTACCAAATTTTACAGGTACATATGCTAATTTATTAGAAAAATTTGCTGCACTTATGGAAAAACTTTGGCAAGAACATCTTACCTCACCCACAATTGCAGGAAATGAAAAATTTTATGCTTGGGGAAATATTGATTATGCTGTAGTAATGTCTGAGCGTAAATTTGATGATGTAGTAGACATTAAAACAAAAATAGGGTCTTTAGAAATAAAAAAAGAAGCAGATGGAAAAATATCTTGTCAAATTATTGAAGATAAACCATTAAAGAAAAAAGATATTATAGTAAAAGCTTCAAATGATCCAGCAGAAATCCTTGAGAAAACTATTTTAGCCTTAAATCATTATTATTACTCAGATGTAAAGGAATAATTTTGTGCAAGTTTTTTCTTACACTACGATCTTTTCCTAGCAAATAACCAAATTTCTTTAATCTCGATAATCTTGATTTAACTTCAATTTCACCTAAATCTATTTTAAGGTCTGGAGTGTATGAATAAACTAACCAAACTATTTGTTTTAATTTTATCAATAACTTTTTGTGCAAATAATGTTTTTGGACAAGATAAAAAAATCTCATCTTTAGAAACAGAACAAGCTAGAGAAATAGCATCTTTATTTATCGAAGAATGGAAGTCAAAAAGAGATTTCCAAACAGTATTTGATAAATTCTTTATTAATGGTTTTCCAGATAAATGCCGTAGACAAGATGCTTTTACTATGGGTGTTCCAAATCTTCCAACAGATTTACTAGAGCAGGCTTCTAAAGTACTGCAAGCAGAGTTTTCTCAAGAAGATGAGAAACGTTTTTATATAGCTTTTGTTAACTTTCAGTTACTATATTTAACCTATTATTTACAATCTCGCAATTTAAGTCTTCCTGCTCCTAGGCCTGTTCCTACAGAAGAAGAAAACCTTAAAAGCCTATTTCCGCCAGGTGTTTATGAAATTATTGCTAATGATCCTATTATTTCAGATAGGATATTAAAAGGTAAAAATTTTATTGCAAAAACTCCAAAAGACTTAAAAGAGATTACAGAAACTCTTGAAAAAGTAGCTAATTTATATCGTCAATATATTATAGAAAACCCTACAGAAAACAGTGCAAATTATCAGGGGAGTTTATTAGCTCTTGAGAGAGATAACTTGTCAGGAAAATTTTTGGAACCTCAGGTTGTATATGCCGAATCTTTATCTAAATGTAAAGACTTAGAGGGACAGGATTACACCTTACGAAAAATTATTATTAAAGCCCCACCTTTTTATTGGTTAGTTTTAACGCCTATAAATGGTAAATTAAAGCTCTTTTATTTTTTCCTAACAAATTCTTTTTAGAGTTATTTAGGTAAATATGATCTATTTTGTAGATAGATCATATTAAGTTAAGACCAAGCGCGAATTTTTCCTGTTTTAACTTCTAGTAATTGACTAATTGTCATTGCTGCATTAATTAAACCAACGTGAGTATAGGCTTGAGGAAAATTGCCTAAAAGGGTTCCATTATTTGGGTCAATATCTTCAGAAAATAAGCCTAAGGGGTTTGCATAGGTGAGGAGTTTTTGAAAAATTTCTATAGCTTTTTCTAATTCACCCATTAATGCTAAAGCCTCCACCCACCAAAAGGAGCAAATTGTAAAAGCGTTAGTAGTTGAACCAAAATCATCTACATTTCGGTATCTAAGCATTAGCCCATTTTCTACTAAAAGCTTTTCATAATTTTCTACTGTTTTAACAAAGCGAGGATCTGTAGCAGGAATTATTCCTAAAGTAGGAAGTAGGAGATTAGCAGCATCAGGAAACTCTCCATCTAAGACTTGTGTAAAGAATCCTAATTTTGAGTTATAGCCTCTTTCTAAAATAATTTGTTTTTCGCTTGCAGCAATTTTTTCCCATCTTTCAGCTAAATTATTACGTGTAAAGCGCCTAGCTAGGATTGCTCCGCGTTCTATTGCCACCCAACACATTGCCCTAGAAAATGTATAGTGGCGTAGCATAGAACGAAATTCCCATATTCCTGTGTCAGGAGTTGGTGCAGCCATAATAGCGTCTTCCACTAAACGCTCGATTAAAGGAAATAATTCCTCTGGATTTTCATAAACTATCCTTGGATCATTAAGTAAGGTTTCTAGGCATAAAATTAATTCACCCATTAAATCATTCTGTTTTTGTGTATATGCTGCATTACCTATTCTTACATAACCATTTCCACAAAACCCATCTAAATTAGGTAAAAACTCTTCTGGTAATGTCTCTCCTCCATGTATGCTGTATACAGGTTGTAAGTTTTTTGATTCTGTAACATTTCTTAGATAAGTAATAAAGCTTTCACCTTCACTTAAATGGCTTAATCGTCTAAGTGCTTCTACAACAAAGGCTGCATCACGTAGCCAACAATATCTATAATCCCAAGTTCTAGGTGTATTTAGTGCTTCAGGAATACTAGTTGTTGCCGCAGCAATGATAGCGCCTGTGTCATGGTTTACATGGAGTTTTAGACAAAGAGCTGAACGCAAGACTTCAGCAGATGCAAAAATAGGTAAAGCACAAGTTTTTGCCCAAACTCGCCAGCCTTCAATTGTTAGCTCTAAACTATGAGAAATGCTTGTTAGGGTAGGTATTTCTCTTCTATACCCATAATAAAAAGAAAAAAAGTAAGCTTTATTTAAAATAAATTCTTGTTTATTTAATAAATATGGAATAGGAACATCTGTAATTAAACTTAAAGGAGCATCAGAAGCTAAAAAAGCTAAAACCTCTATCCCATTAGTTGTTTGAATTAATTTTGCCGGAGTTCGTCCATAATTAGGACAAGGGTTAAAATCAACAAGTATCCTAGGTTGTCCTTTGATTGGGCGAATAAGTCTTACAATTTCTATAGGCGCTTCTACTCCTAAGCCTTGAGGAATGCGAGGAGCAAAGTCTATAACTTCCCAAATGCAATTATTATCTTTAAAGGTAGTAGAAAGAACATTTGTATTAGTTATATAAGTAGATTTTCCGGGGATTTCTTGATAGCCAGAAAGAAAACGAAATGTTCCTCCTTTTTCTATATCTAAAATTCGACCAAAAACAGATGGAGAATCAAAATTAGGTAGACATAACCATTCAATTGCACTAGTAGGAGAAATCAATGCTAGTACTCTACCATTACCAATTGCACCATGGTTTAGGATATGTGTTTTAGCATTACTAGCCTCAATACTGTAGGAAAAATCCTTGAAAGTATTTATCATTTAGAAAATCTCCTTCTAAAGATGTTTACTACTCTGTAAACTAAAAAAGTATAGGGTCTTAACTCCTAAGCTTTATGGACTCTTAATTCTTAAGCCCTGAGGAGGGCGAAATAATTGTAGCCCAGTGCCTAAGCGCTCGGGTTTTCAGTTAGTTAGCTTCAAGCCCCAGCGGGGCGACATAATAAACATTCTATTCTATTTTTTTATTCTTTCGCCGCTTTGCGGCTTTTTCTGTGAACTCTTTCTATTCCAAGGGTTTACACCCTTGGCTACAATTATTTCGCCCTCCTCAGGGCTTAAGAATGTAAGAATCTAAGTTTTTTTAGTTTACTGAGTATTTACTCCATAACTGAAAGAGTTTTATCTGAATCAACTATTTCTTCTTCTTCTTTTGCAAGTTCATTACGAGTTTCCTTAAAGAGTACAATTAAAAAAGGAGGAGCAATAAGTGTAGTTGCAACAGCCATAAAAACTACTACTCCATAAAGGGTATTAGACATTACTCCAAGCCCTAGACCTATTTGAGCTACTATAATACCTACTTCACCACGAGGAACCATTCCCATACCTATTTGTAAGGCTTGTTTACGGCCTAAGGGTAGGGCTGCTATTCCACAACCAATTAGTTTTGTTATTACAGCAATTAATGTTGCAAGTAGGGCTAGAATTATTACTCTAGGATCTTTAAATACTGCAAGCTCTAGTTGCATCCCTATACCAACTAAAAAGAATGGAAGCAAAAACTCCATTACTGCCCCTGATTTATGATGAAGATCTGTGTCTTCACTAAATTCAGATAGAGCCATTCCTGCTAAAAAACTTCCAATTATTGCAGCAACTCCTACGTATGAAGCTAGGAAAGAAAGCCCTAAACAAAGTGTTAAACCTACTATAAAAAAAGCGTTTCCTATTTTTAGCTTTTCAACGGTTGGTCGAGTTTTATTAACTATTTTTGCTCCTACAAAAACCATAAAGAGAGTAAAACCTATTGAGAGACTTGCACTAAGGGCTAGTTCTTTATAATTAACAGAACCTTTTGCCATACTGCTAACCATACTTAAGACTAAAAGACCTAAAATATCATCGATTACAGCAGCAGCCATAATAATTTGACTGGTTTGTGTATTAAGTACATTTAATGATGCTAAGACTCTAGCCGTTATGCCTACACTAGTTGCAACCATTGCAGCACCAAGAAAAATACCTTCAATCGTTGGTTCTCCCCAAAGTGTAAGTAGTAGCCAGCCAGCAAAAAAAGGAATTATTACTCCAAGTACAGCAACTAATAAGGCACGAGATCCTACTTGAAAAAGAGCTTTAGGCTTAATCTCTAAACCTACAGTAAAAAGCAGCAGTATAACACCTACTTCGGCTAAAGTTTTTGTTAAATCTGTAGGTTTAACTAGGACAAGTAGACTAGGGCCTATTAAAACACCTGCAAGAATTTCTCCTACAACGGCAGGTTGCTTTAATCTTTCAAAAACCTCTGCACTAAGTTTTGCAGCTAAGAAAATAATAAATAAGGTAGAAAGTATTTCTGTGTGGTCGCCCAAGAAGAACAAGAGATTTGTGGAAAGATTCAAAAAAACATTCATTGTGTAGTACCCTTACTTTGTATTTTAATGGTTTTTCTTAAAGCCCTGGAAAATAGATCCATATGAGCAGCAATTCCCGGTTTAGAAGAGCCAAGGGTTAAATCTTAAGTCGCATTAGCGACGTTACAAATTTTAGCTTGGCACGTAAGTGCCAAGTTGGCTGCCAAGTAGAGTCTAGTAGGGACGGTACAGTTCTTGTTATTTTTATGTCGTCCCTTAAAGTTTTATTTACCTAAGAGTTTTATAAACATTTTACTACTAGAGTTATTATTGGTATTACTAGTATTAGGTATAAGGTTTTTTGTCTTATTCTCAATTAGCTTTAATTTAGAGTCACAACTATAAGTTTCCCAAGTTTTTAAGAATGAATTTGCCCACCAAAAAACATCGTATCTTTTTACAGCTTTTTGTATTTTTCTCATGTAAGCTTGGCGCTCGGTTTTATTCATAACAAAGGCTACATAGATTTTGTTAGCAACATCTTCAATGCTATAAGGGTTGACTAGTAAAGCTCCTAAATGTGATTGATCTGCTGCTCCTGCAAACTCACTTAAGATTAGAACTCCATTACCATCTGTTTTAGTAGCACAATATTCTTTGGCTACTAGATTCATTCCATCTTTTAAGGGTGTTACTAGCGCAATATCAGCAGCACGGTAGTAAGCAAGTAGCTCACTTCTATTTAATGTATTAAAAATATAATTAATAGGCACCCATCCAGGTTTTGTAAATTCTCCATTTATTTCACTTACTAAACGCTCTATCTCCGATTTCATTAATCTGTACTCAGGAATATCCTTACGGCTTGGTACTAGAATCTGGATAAGAATAATTTTTTGGTGTAGCTGTGGGAACAATTTTAACGCTTTTCTAAAAGCTTCAAGTTTGCAAGTTATTCCCTTAGTATAATCTAGCCTGTCTACACCAAGAATTATTTGGCGATTAAGGAAACTTTCTCTAATATCTTTAGCTTGTTTTAGTACTTCGCTTTGTAGGGAATCACTAACAAACCCTCTGTAGTCAATACCTATAGGAAAATGACTAGCAATTGTTTGCTTACTTGATTTTTGAATTTTTGTTACTTTCTCTTTCCTAAGGCTAGAGCAATGAGCTTGTTTTATAAGTATTCGTACACATTGTATAAAGTTATTTTTATCATGGTAAGTTTGAAAACCTATTAAATCATACTCAAGCAAGGCATTAAGGATATTTTCTCTCCAAGGTAGTTTAAAAAATATATCTGGAGGAGGAAAAGGTATATGCAAAAAAAAGGCTATTTTAGATTTTATTTTTAGCTTTTTTAGCTCTTGACCAACATTTATCAACTGGTAGTCATGAACCCAAATACGATCATTGGGGAAAATAGACTGTTCTACTACTTCAGCAAACTTCCTATTTACACTTATATAACTTGTCCAGTAATCAGTGTTAAAAAAATTGCAGCGAGATTGTAAATCATGAAAAAGCGGCCAAAGAATTTCATTAGAAAACCCATGATAAAAATTATCATGCTCGTCTTTATCTAAACTAACAGATTGTACTTTATAACCTGTTGATTTTTGCCAATGAGTAAAAGCATCATCAAAATCTAGTTGTTCAAATATCCCAGGCCACCCAACCCAAAGCCCTCCAGATTTGCTAAGTACAGGGTTTATTGCTGTAATAAGCCCTCCTGTAGATGGACGAATCTTCACTTCACTACCTGATTTAATCACAGTAAAAGGAAGACGATTGGAAACAAGGACAAGACGACTATTTACTTGGTTTCTTTTCATTTTCTTTCCTTTCTAGATAGTTATTCTTAAAGCTTAGTGGTATGAGTAGTGTTCTTAGGTTGTATGCTTTAACCACTCTTGGAAGAAATCAACTACTTCATCGGTGGATTCTAGATAAATATCTGCATTTGTAGCTCTAAGTTCTGCACCAACTAGTACAGCTAACCCATTGTTTTTAATAGCCTTAAATGCATGTTCATCTGTTAAATCATCTCCAAGATAGGCTGAGAGAACTTCTTCTTTTATTTCTGAAAGTGAATATTTAACAGCAAAACCTTTATTTCTACCTGGAGTAGAAAACTCTATTCCTGAGTTAAAAGAACAAATCTCTAAATTGTGATTACTAGCGGTTGTTTGTAATTGGCCTAGCAAATAGTGAAATATAAACTCAATTTTATAAGTGTCTAAATCACGCCAATGCAAAGCTATAGAGCCAGGTTTTAATTCATATTGTTTGCTTAACCCAACTTTATCAAACAACTCTTTTACCTCTTTTAATCCCTTTACCTGAACTTGTTCAAGCTTTGTAACTTGATATTTTCCATCTACTGTTAAATGTTCTAGCCCATGAGAACCCCAAATTTCTAAAGTCTTTGCTAGGTTAAATAGCTTTAGTAAATGATTAATTGGTCTACCTGTAATAATTATTACTCGGGTTTTTTCTGCTTTTATTAGCTTTTTTAATACATTGTCTATTTCAGGGTGTGGAAAAGCCTCCATTCTATTAACCTTAAAAGGTGCAATTGTTCCATCATAATCAAGCATCAATAAGCGTTGTTTTACTTTAGACAGATCGTTAAAAAACTTCCTAATCTGCCATCTTGGATTTAACACTTTCATTTTTTATTTTGGTTAATTAATTAAAAATAATAACTTGATAAAAAAAGCAGTTTAAAGACATGCTTAGGTCTTATTGTAGTAAGTTAACTCTATTTACATTAACGACTGTCAAACTTGCAATAATGAAAGTAGTACTTACATTATTGACACAGTGTTTCTAACAGACTAATCTGCCACTGTCAACTTATTTTTCTATTTTCGTGGGAGAACAAATGTTAAAAAGTATTGCAGGAGGTGAGTCACTAAAAACTCTTTCTTTGCATAGAGAGCGATGGATAAAGAAAAAGCCAACTACTGATTTAGGCCAGAGAATTATTAGTTCAGCAACAAATGAATTTGCTACTAAAGGGGTACTTGGGGCAAGAGTAGCAGAAATAACAAGGCTTGCAGGCACTACAGATCCTGCCTTTTACCGTTATTTTGCAGGTATAAAGCAAGCAGCCCTTTTTATTATGAGTGAATATTATTGGGCACCACTTAATCTAAGATTAAATCATTATCAACAAATCTCTAATAACCCTCTTCAGCTATTTGAAGCTGTAATAGAAGCCTTAATACATTCTACTGAAGACGATCATTCAAGACCCTGGCTTGCAGAATCAAATGTATTTCGTATAGTAGTTGCTCAAATGCGAAACCCTGTTTTATTACCAGAAAGTTTACTTGATTTAGAATACTTAACTTTTATTGAAAAGCTTGAATCTATAATTTATTTAGGACAACAACAAAATATTTTTGCTAATAATTTAAGACCTTCTTTAATAGCACAAATTTTAGTTACTAGCCTTCATAGTTTATTGCTACAAAGTAACTTAGCACTACCTCATTTAAGAGTTGAAGAAGGAGAAATTAAACAAGTTGCTTATAGACTAGTTGGTTTATTGAAATGAGCAATGTAGAAGCACTGTAATCATTGCTTATTCTTAAGTTGCTGAATATAATTTGCGGCTTACAGTTAAAATTTTCAATAACTTAAATTAAATATTATGAGGATTTTTATGATAGATTTTACTGGTAAAGTAGCAATTGTTACAGGCGGAAGTCGTGGCATAGGGCGGGCTATTGTTGAAGAACTTGCAAAACGTGGTTGCCATATAGCCTTTAATTACAATAAATCCATAGAAGCAGCCGAAGAATTAAAAAAACAATGTCAAATATCTCCAGAACAACAAATTCTTGCTTATCAATTAGATGTAGCTAATTTTGCGGCTGTTCAGGAAATGGTTAAGGACGTTAAAGCAAAACTTGGTAGAGTGGACTTTCTTGTTAATAATGCAGGAATTACTAATGATAAATTAATTATGCGTATGAAAGAAGAAGACTGGGATAGTGTTATTAATACTAATCTAAAAAGTGCTTTTAACTTTTGCCAAGCTGTTAGCCCAATTATGCTTAAACAACGCTATGGGCGTATACTTAATCTTAGCTCAATAAGTGGTGTTGTTGGAATGGCAGGGCAGGCAAATTATTCAGCCTCCAAAGCTGGCCTAATTGGTCTATCCAAAGCATTAGCAAAAGAACTTGGTAGTAGAAATGTTACTGTTAATGTCCTAGCTCCAGGAATTATTGAAACTGATATGACAGGGGTTTTATCTGAGGATTATCGTAAAAAACTCTTAGAACAAATTCCGCTTCAGCGTTTTGGGCAAGTTGCTGAACTAGCACGTGTTACGGCCTTTCTACTTTCAGATGATGCCCAATATATTACTGGTCAAGTGATTCAAATCGATGGCGGACTTGCAATGTAGAAATTTTAGCCCAGAATAAAAAATTCTGGGCTAGATTATTAAGTAAAAATAATAGTTCTATTATCATGAACAATAATTCGATCTTCTATATGCCAACGCACTGCACGGGCTAAAACATTTCGTTCAATATCTCTACTAGTACGCTTAAGATCTTCTACGTGCTCGCGATGAGTAATTTGAGTAACATCTTGGGCAATAATTGGCCCAGCATCTAGATCAGAAGTAACATAATGGGCTGTTGCTCCAATCATCTTAACCCCGCGTTTATAAGCCATTGCAAAAGGATTTGCTCCTATAAAAGCAGGTAAAAAACTATGATGAATATTAATTATTCTATTAGGGTAATGTTCTGTAAAATTAGTAGAAAGAATCTGCATATAACGAGCTAAGACTATAAAATCTACTTTATCTTTAAGAGTTTCTAAGATTTTTGTTTCTTGCTCTTTTTTTGTTTCTGCTGTAATAGAAAAGTGATAATAAGGGATTGCAAAAGATTCAACTCGTTCTTTTAAGTCAGGATGATTACTAATTACAAAAGGAATTTCTACGGATAATTCTCCTGACTGCCAGCGCCATAGTAGATCCATTAAGCAATGATCATAGCGAGATACTAAGATTGCCATTCGCTTAAGTTGGTTACTATAAGTTAGCTTCCAGGTCATATTAAGTTTACTAGCTACTTCAGATAGGGCTATTTCTAGCTCTTGATGGTCTACTTCTTCATCAATCAGATCAAAAACCATACGCATAAAGAATTGACCGCCTTTATGGTCAGTAGAGTATTGATCAGAGCTAATAATGTTAATTCCTTTTTGATAAAGGGTTTGGGCGATAGCAGCAATAATTCCTGGCCCGTCAGGGCAAGTAGCTAAAAATGTTGCAGAGTGAGGTTTATTTTCTAGCATATGGTTAAATAAAATAGCCCATAGTCGCGACTATGGGCTATTTTTCCTAAGAGATTATTTTTAGATTAATCAAACTCGCGTCTAATTTTCTTTCTATTGCGTTTGCGAGCTAAAGCAGATTTGATACGTTGTTTTTCACCTGGTTTTAGGTAGAAAGTATGCTTTTTAATATCTTTAATAATATCTTCTTGCTGTACTTTACGCTTAAACCGACGTAATGCGCTTTCAATAGATTCGCCGTCGTTTACTCGGACTTCTGCCACTTTTAACACCTGCCTTTCCGTTCGACATCGCTTTTATGTCTTGGGATATTTAATTGATATTTATAAGGATAACAATTAAGAAACTTGGAGATTATCTTAACTTTTTACCTTAAGTCAACTTATTTTGGAAAACAAAAAATTCTATTTTGGCCCAGACTTAAAGCTTTTTGCTCCTGTAACCGCAGTTTCTATTGTCTCTAAAGCCTTTCCAAAGGCTCTTTCTTCATTATCAGAGTTTATTTTAGTGCCAATTTTTTCTAAAAGCTTTAAGTGCTCTTGTCCTTTATCCAAAAGATTATTAACTGCACTCTCAAAAACAGGGCTATTTTTTTGCTTTTCATAAGCATCGTCAAGCTTATCTAAAAGCTCGCTCACTACTCTAGTGTAATTATCTAGTAGTTGTGCTGTGCTTCCAGTAGGTTCTGGCCCATAATCGTTTGATTGTTCCTCTTCAGGCTCTTTATCCTTTTTATCTTTCTTATCCTTTTTGTCTTTTTTATCTTTTTTGTCCTTGCTATCTTTGCTACTGTCTTTTTCTGGAGTTACTTGACTAGGGCTAATACCTAAAATTACATTAAGCCTACGCTCAGCGATACGAAGAAAAACTTTTGTACGCTGATCAATTACTTGAGCTTCTTGGACTCGCTCAATTTCTTGAGCATTTAATGAGTCTCTACTTTTTTGTAAGGGAAATACTGTAAGACATAACGTTAGTAATATAGAACAGAATTTTGAATTAGATAAAAAATTAATCAGATAATACATAAATTTTCCTAAATATAAGTTATTTCAACTATTTTTGCCTTTTGGCTGCCTTTCTACTTGCTTACGTAAAATAGGAAGCCGTAAATTTACTTTTTCTATTTCTAGCTGACGAAGTTTTGGGTCTGCTTTTTTCAAAAACACCTCATAAGCACTAAGTGCTTGGCGATAGTCACCTAAGCGATCAAAACAGATACCTAAAAAATAATAGCTAATAGAATTTTCTGGTTTAGCTTTTATTATCCAAATAAATTCTTGGGCTGAGGTTGCAAATTGATCTAGCTTAAATAATGCTAAAGCCAGACCTGCATGGGCTTCATAATTATTAGAGCTTTTTAATAAAACGCTCTTAAATACTTCAATAGATTGAGCAAATTTTTGAGCTTTTAAGAGCGCAGAAGCTAAGCCTACTAGGTTTTCTATTGAAGGTTCAACATTAACAGCCGTTTGCCAATGCTCAGCAGCTTTGCCTGGATTTATATCTAGGTAAAGTTCACCTAAACGAGCAAGATATTTAACATTTTTAGGCTCTGATTGAAGTAATTTTTCTAGCTGTGCAATAGCTCCATCATTTGCCCCAAGTTGTGCAAGTAATTCTGTTAACTGAGCTTGTGTTTCAGCAGAAGATTTATCAAGAAGTGCTTGAGCTAAAATAAGACCGTTTTTTTTATCTCCGCTTTGACGATAGCAATCTATTAAAACCAGCCCTATTGCAATATTATTTTGGCTTATTTCATAGGCGATTTTAAGATCTGCTATTGCATTGGGAAAATTTTTTTGTTCTAAATAAAGCTTTCCACGTCTATAAAGTATTTCGCTATCTTTGGGCTTTATCTCGTCGGCTTTATTATAGCTAGCCAAAGCCATTTGAGCTTGATTTTGTTCTTCTTGACATATGGCTAAAAGTAGGTAGTTTTGTGCATCCGCTTGGCCTTGGTTTATTGCAAGTTTTAACTCTGTCTCAGCTTCTTTATAAGCTTGGCGTGTAAAAAGCACTTCTGCTAAAAGACTGTGAATAGGCAGTTTATTGTCTAGATTTAATGCCTGACGCAAATTCATCTCTGCTAGCTCAAAATCATTTAGTCTTATTAACACATTTCCTAAACTAGCAAACCCTCGTGCAAAATCAGGTTTTAATGTGGTTACTTCTTTTAAAAGTGATGCTGCTTCTGATAACACTTCGGATTTTCCTAAAGCTATAAGTGCATTAGCACATTGATATTTAGGTTCAAAAGATTCAGGCAAGATTTTAATAACTTGTTTATACAGTTCAATAGCTTTATTTAGATCGCCTTTCTCATAAGCTGTTTCAGCTTGTTGATAGAGCATTAAAGCTTTTTCTGATTCCTCTTGAGTCTCTTGGTTTTGAGGATTTTGAGGATTTTGAGGATTTTGAGCAAAATTTGTAGTAGAACTTAAATTTGTTAGTAATAGTAAATAAAAAATATAGCGATACATCTTAGTTTATCTGTAGTTAGGTAAATAGTTATTGACTCATAAAAGAGCAAATAGCATAGTATCATTTTAGAGCCATTCTATGTCAAAACAAAAATCTTCGCTCAAGAAACAATTTAGCTTTTAAGGATAAAACTGTGAGTAGAGTAAAATTACCAATTTTAGAATTTGTTGGAGAGCCTAGCCAAGCAGAGGAAAAAGAAACCCATCTAAAACAAATACTTAGAGAAATGGGGTCTGTAATAGTTGCTTTATCTGGCGGTATTGATAGCGCCTATTTAAGCTATGTTGCTTCTCAAGAACTCGGGGAAAATGCTCTTGCAATTACGGGTGATAGCGCTAGTTACTCTGAGGAAGAAAAGCCACAAACTATTGAATTTGCTGAGCGATATAAAATTAAACATGAAATAATTTTTACTCAAGAAATGGAAAATGAAAATTACCGCAATAACCCTCCTAATAGGTGTTATTTTTGTAAAAATGAGCTTTTTACTAAACTAACAGCAGTTGCTAAAGAGCGAGGAATTGCTTATGTATGTGATGGTAATAATTTAGATGATGTAGGTGATTATCGCCCTGGAATGCAAGCAGCAAGAGATTTATCTGTGCGATCTCCGCTTATTGAGGCAGGAATGACTAAAGCAGACATTCGAGCTATGGCGCGTAAATCAGGTATACATATTTGGGATAAACCTGCTTCAGCTTGTCTTTCTTCTCGTGTACCTTATGGTAGCGAAATTACACAAGAAAAATTATCTACCATAGATCATGGAGAACATTTTTTACATCAACTGGGTTTTAGAGTCTGTCGTGTACGCCATCATGGAGATTTAGCTAGAATAGAAATCGCTGTAGATGAACTACATAAAGCACTTAACCCAGATATATTTGCAAAAATCCATCCAGCTTTTAAAGAACTTGGCTTTAAGTATGTTACTTTAGATTTAGAAGGTTATCGAACTGGTGCAATGAATGAAGCATTAGTTTAATGATTAAAGTCTTAAGAATAATTTCTTAAAACATATAATCTTAAAAATAAAAGGCTTATGCAATCAGATGTTATCGTTATTGGTGGCGGCTTAATTGGCTGTAGTATTGCTATAGAGCTTGCTAAAAAAGGCTTAAAAGTCTCTGTTTTTGAACGTAGTAGCCAATTAATGAAGGAAGCCTCCTGGGCTGCTGCTGGAATGTTAGCCCCTCAATCAGAGTTAAGTGCTATCACCCCAATGTTTCTGCTCTGTCAAAAAAGCTTACAACTCTATCAAAACTTTGTTAATGAGTTAGAAGAAACAACTAAGCTTGATTGTGCATATCGTAGAGAAGGCTTTTTACAATTAGCTTTTGACGAAGAGAGCGCAAAGAACTTAGATAAAAATATGGCTTGGCAAATCCAAGCTGGGCTTAGAACCGAAAAACTAACTCATGATGATGTAAAAAAACTCTCCCCTAATATCTCTGATAAAGTAAGCAATTCCTATTATTTAAGAGATGAACATCAAATAGATAATCGTAAACTGACTAATAGTATTTTAGCTATGGCTGAAATACTTGAGGTTAGGTTTTTTCTAGGCTCACAAGTTACAGAAATTTGCGTAGAACAAAATAAAATACTAGGAATAATAGCTAATGGTGAGCGACATTTTGCCGCCAAAGTGGTTAATGCTGCTGGAAGTTGGGCCAGTCTTTTAAGTTTGCCTAAGTATTTTTTACCAGATGTTAAACCTGTACGTGGACAAATGCTTGCACTTAAAACAGATGTTGGTGTTCTAGAACATACTTTGCATTTTGGGACTACTTATTTAGTTCCCCGTAGAGATGGAAAAATAGTTATTGGTAGCACTACAGAGCATGTTGGTTATGATAAACGAGTAACTGCACAAGGATTAGAGCATTTATTATCTCAAGCTCAAAAAATAGTCCCTAAGTTAGCAGAAGCCTGCTTTTTAGAAGCTTGGGCAGGTTTTAGACCTGCAACCTTGGATCTTCTGCCTATTTTAGGCGAACATCCGCAACTTCCAGGATTAATTTTTGCTACAGGCCATTATCGCAATGGTATTTTACTTACGCCTGTTACTAGTAGCTTGATTACTAATTTAATAATTACAGGTCAAGAGAGTGATATGTTAACGGCTTTTAGCCCTACAAGATTTATATCAACGGCTAAAGCAAGCTAGTTTTTCCATTACTATTTTAGGAAGAGGGATAGACTTAAAATCCTTACGGCTAACAGCAACCATAATAAAGCGACCTTCAGAGAGTAAAAGACTATCTTTACTACGATAAACCTCAAAATTTAAGCTTAAAGACTTAGTACCAATACGGCCAATAAAAGCTTGAACGGTTAATAAATCATCTAGTAGCGCAGGGTGATGAAAATCGCAATGTAGCTGAACTCTAGGCAGCCAAAAATCAAATTCCTCAAAAACCTTTCCATAAGGCAAGCCAGCAGTGCGAAAAAGCTCTGTTTCTGCCATTTCAAAAAAACGTAGATATGCACCATAGCAAATTAGTCCTGCATAATCTACATCGCTCCAACGAACATATTCTTGAATAGAAAATTTTTGTTTCATAAACATTAATAAATAAAAAAGCCCCTGTTATGGGGCTTTTTTTAGGTAAACTAAATTATAATTTTATAACAAGGTGAAAGTAAATTCTAAACGGGCACGTACATTAATTGGGCTACCATCTTTAGCACCTGGTAAGAATTTAATTAATGCTGCGGCTTTAATTGCTTCTTCATCAAGGCCATAACCAAGGCCACGAACTACTTTAACATCGCCTATTGTTCCATCTTTACGAAAGACTACTGAAAGAACTACTACACCTTGGATTTTATCTCTACGAGCATCTTCTGTATATTTTGGTTTTTGTTTAGAAAGAATTTGAGGCTGTTTAATCCCTGGGGTGTTAGAACTAAAAATTCCATCGCCACCACCTAAACCAGGATTGCCTCCACCAGTATTATAACCACGACCTGGGCCTAAACCTGTTCCATCGCCTGAACCAACACCACCACCTTTACCAGTTCCAATTCCGCTTCCTGAGCCAGGGCCATCAGAAGGTGGGCCTGGAACGCCTGTAGGAACGCCTATAGGAATATTTACATCTGTGTTTTTAGCTACTAATTCAGGTTGTACTTGAATAGTAGGAAGTACTGGTAAGGAAGGATTCTTAATTTCAGGTGGTTTTGTAGTAGGAGCTACAATTTGAGGTTGCTCTAAAGAAGCTTTAGGTGGTTTACCTTTTGATGGAGGGGTCATTTCACGACGACCACCGCCACCGCCACCACCAGCACGTTGAGTTGCTTTAGGAGCGGGGAGAAGTTCAGGTGCTTTTAATGGTGTTAGGTCAACAATTTTTTGTAGCTGGTCTGTATCTTGTTCTGTTTGAATAGGTTTCCAAAAATAAATTCCAACATATAAAATCATTGCAAATAACCAGAAAAATACTGATCCCGCTATGCCTACGCGAAGATAACGCCTTTGTTTAGATGCAGTAGGATCTCCACGAAAAGTATCAAGCATGAATTTTTTAGGGTCTTTTTTAGCTTCTACTAAGGCTTCAGACGCTTCGCGTTTGACTCTGGTTAATATGGATTCGTTCTCAATAAAAGTGAAGATGTCTTTTTGCATATTTCTCTCCGCAAAAATTAAAATCAATAGGCCAGCTAAGAAAAATTATCAGAAAAAATAGATTAAAATAATTTCTTAATTTTAATTTGACTAAGTTTGTTGAGATATAACTCTTTAGTCTAACTTTTGCATTTTAGCACACTAGGCTATGTATTGATGAATAAATAATTCCTAGTTTTTGCTGTATTTTAGCCTATGGCGAAAAGCTTTTTACTAGAGTTTTGCTTATCACTACTAGAGATGTTTTGTTGCTATTATTTGTTGTCCATAGGAGGGGGTTAATTAACGGAGTTTTACTAGATAAAAGGCTAACTATTCAATAAATTTCATAATAAGTAGGATTAAGAGTCCAAGAAGTCCCATAACTAGAGAAACTATATCAAAATGCTTTTCTAAAAATATTCTTAATTTATCCCCAAAAATACGTAAAAGAGCTGCTTCTAAGGAAAATCGTATAAGTCTACCTATAGTCACAGAGATAGCAAATAAAATTATGTTATAACCAATAACTCCAGCCGCGACCATTCCAATGCGAAACAGCCCTGGAGTAAAGGATGCTATAGCTAAATAAAGCATTCCTTCATTACTAACAGAACTCTTAACTTCTTCCCAATTATCTATAGGGGTAAAATACTGTAATAAATAAACAGCCTGGCCTAAGAGTAATCTTCCTAGTAAATAACAAATTAATGCACCTAGAATAGATCCTAAAGTGATTGATAGTACAACTCTAAACCATCGTTTAGGGGATGCAGAGATAATAGCGATCAAAGGTGCTTCAACAGGGATTGGAATAATTGTGCAACTAATTATAGAAAGGATGGTTAAATCGCGCATACAATTGGGCGATTTAGCCCACTCTTGAGATTGAGCATAGATTTTGCGTGTCCAAGCACGTACTCTAGCTAGCAATATTGATCTCCATTTGAAGTTGCTTATCTTAAGGTATAACAAAAATGCGAACGTAATAGAAATAAAATCTTGCAAATACGAAAATTAAGCTTAAGTTTTACCAATAAAAATTGGCATCCACTAAAATATAAAGTGAATGCCAATTCTTAAGAAAAAACATCTTTTTAGAAATAACTTATAGCTTATAGCTTATTTTTCAGTTGTTATTCTCATACTGTAGAATGAGCGCCAAACAAACACTAAAGACGCTAGGAAGAACGTAATTGAAAGCCCTTGCAGTAAAGTATTTTGATTACTTTTAATCATCTCAACGGCTAATTCAACAGCTAATAACCCAAAAAGGGTAGTAAATTTAATAATAGGATTCATAGCAACAGAAGAAGTATCCTTAAATGGATCTCCTACTGTATCACCTACTACAGTAGCAGCATGTAAAGGAGTGCCTTTTTGTTTTAATTCTACTTCAACTACTTTTTTAGCATTATCCCAAGCTCCACCAGCATTAGCCATAAATACTGCTTGATAAAGACCAAATACGGCAATAGAAATTAAATAACCAATAAAGAAAAATGGTTCAAAACAAGCAAAAGCTAATGTGCTAAAGAAGACAGTTAAAAAGATATTAAACATACCTTTTTGAGCATATTGAGTACAAATTTCTACTACTTTTTTACTATCAGTAACCGAAGCTTTTTCTACACCTTCAAGCTTAATGTTTTTCTTAATAAACTCTACTGCTTGATAAGCGCCAGTAGTAACGGCTTGCATTGATGCACCAGTAAACCAGTAAATTATTGCTCCACCAGTGATTAAGCCTAGTAGTACCATTGGGTTAACTAAAGCTAAACGTTCAATGGCTTGAGCGTCTCCAAAGCTGTCTTTAAGGATTTGGATGATAGAGAAAATCATTGTAGTAGCACCTACTACAGCAGTACCAATTAATACAGGTTTAGCAGTAGCCTTAAATGTATTACCAGCACCATCATTTTCTTCTAAAAAGTGTTTGGCTTTATCAAAGTTAGGTTCAAATTTGAAATCTCTTTTGATTTCTTCTTTAATATTTGGAATATTTTCAATTAAAGAAAGTTCATAAACTGATTGAGCATTATCTGTAACAGGGCCGTAGCTATCAACAGCAATTGTTACAGGCCCCATACCTAGAAATCCAAATGCTACTAAACCAAAGGCAAACACAGCAGGAGCAGCCATAATTGCTCCTAAACCACCAGTACTAACCCAGTAAGATAGCCCCATTAATAGCATAATAATCATACCCATCCAATAACCGCTAAAATTACCTGCTACTAGGCCGCTAAGGACGTTTAGAGATGCTCCACCTTCTTTAGAAGAAGTTACAACTTCATGAACGTGACCACTATCTGTAGAGGTAAATATTTTGGTTAATTCTGGGATAATAGCGCCTGCTAAAGTTCCACAAGAAATAATGGTTGAAAGTTTCCACCAAAGTGTTCCATCACCACCTAAGTCTTTGATTAAAAAGAAAGAAGCTGCATAGGTGACTGCAACAGACATTAAAGAGGTAAGCCATACTAATGAGGTTAAAGGAGCTTCAAAGTTCATTTTATCGGCATTGCCATATCTAGCTTTAGCAATTATATGGTTAATAAAATAAGAAACTACTGAAGTTAAAACCATAAGGATACGCATTACAAAGATCCAAACCAGTAATTGAACTTGGACTAATTCATAATTTGCACCAGCAGTTTTTGAATTAACAGCTAATAAAATAAAAGTAATTAATGCTACGCCTGTAACACCATAAGTTTCAAAACCGTCAGCAGATGGGCCTACAGAATCACCAGCATTATCACCTGTACAATCTGCTATTACGCCAGGGTTACGGGCATCGTCTTCTTTAATGTTAAAAACGATCTTCATTAAGTCTGAACCAATATCAGCAATTTTAGTAAAAATACCGCCTGCAATACGCAGTGCAGAAGCGCCTAAAGATTCACCTATTGCAAAACCAATAAAACAAGCACCAGCATTTTTAGGATCAATAAAAAGTAGGATGATAAGCATTAGTAATAATTCAACGCTTATTAGTAACATACCAATGCTCATACCTGCTTTAAGTGGAACATCGTAAGTAGGCCAAGGTTTACCTTGTAATGCTCCAAAAGCAGCACGTGAATTAGCATAAGTGTTTACTCTTATTCCAAACCAAGCGACCCCACAGCTACCTAAAATACCTATTAAGCTCCATAGCATAATAATTACTACTCTAGGTATTTCAAAATGTTGTAATGCAGCAAAGTAATAAACCATTACTGCGCCTATACAAACTTCTAAAATAATAATAAAACGTACTTGGGTAATAAGGTATGTTTTACAAGTTTCCCAAATTAGGTCAGAAATATCTGCCATAGATTTATGCACAGGGAGATTCTTTAATTGGATCATTTGTAATAAGCCAAATCCCATACCTAGCAAAGATACTAATAAACCTCCATAAAGTAAGTTTTTACCAGGCATTCCAGCTACTTCTTTATTTAAGTCTGGTAAAACAATATTAGCCTCGCTTGCTGAAACCAAGCCTGGGGTAAATACTAGTGTTAATAATACTGCTAATATTCCAATTACTTGAGGAGTAAATATATTGGAAATAATAGGCTTAACAGTATTTCGCAATCTTGAGTAAGTAGCGTCGTACATACTTTTTTAATAAGTCTCCATATTTTTTATTGAAATTAGGATCGATTTTTATAGATAAGTTTTGCCATTACTTGTTTAGTAGGTTGGCAATTGTCCTGTTCCTAGAAAAAGCATAGTCTACTACAACAAAAATAAATAACCTAGTTAGGGACGCAATAAGGGCGCAATAAAATCCTTTTTCAAAGCGTGGATTTAAGTTAAGTTATTTTAGTTTGTTAAAGTTAGTTGAAAAAGTAAATACATTGTAAACCGAGTTTTTAGATATTTTTCAAATCTTTTTCTAGCCCTATAAAGGCTTTTTACTCGCCTAAATAAGCTTCTCGTACCCGTTTATCTGCTGCTAATTCTTCAGAGGAACCTTCTAATACTATTGTTCCTGTTTCAAGTACATAGGCACGATGAGAGTGTTTAAGGGCAGTATGTGCATTTTGCTCTACTAAAAGAACCGTTGTTCCTGCTTTATTGATCTCATCAATTGCTTGAAAGATCGATTTTACAACAAGCGGTGCAAGCCCTAGGGAAGGTTCATCTAGTAGTAATAAGCGGGGTCGAGCCATCATTGCCCGCCCAATTGCTACCATTTGCTGTTCACCACCTGAAAGAGTTCCAGAAATTTGTTTAAGACGTTCTTTTAGTCTAGGAAATAGGGCAAAAACTTTTTCTAGATCAGATTTAATTCTTGCTGGATCAGAAGCTAAATAAGCTCCTAGTTCTAGGTTTTCTTCTACAGAAAGATTAGCAAAAACTCCTCGTCCCTCAGGTGACATACAAATTCCTTGGGCAACTACTTTATGTGTAGGCGTGCCTGAAATATCTTTTCCTTCAAAAAGCACTTTACCTTGTTTAGGAGTAAGTAAGCCCGTTATAGTACGTAAGGTAGTAGTTTTGCCAGCGCCATTAGCACCTATAAGAGTAACGACTTCGCCTTGTTTAACTTCTATAGTGATACCTTTTAGAGCTTTAATTGCGCCATAAGAAACATGTAGGTCTTGGAGTTGTAACATAAGTTAATATAATCCTAAATTGTGTTTGTAAATAATTGATTCTAGATTATTAGGTTATTAGGTTATTAGCCTGCCCCTAAATAGGCTTCTATTACTTTAGGATCATTTTTTACTTCTTGAGGAGTACCTAAAGAAATACTCTTTCCATATTCAATTACTTGGATTCTTTCGCAAATTCCCATTACTACTTTCATATTATGTTCTACAAGTACAACGGTTAGCTTAAAACGCTCACGTATAGAACCTATTAAATGCATTAGCTCAACGGATTCTTGCGGGTTCATTCCAGCCGCAGGTTCGTCTAAGAGTAAGAGTTTAGGGTTAGTTGCTAGTGCTCGTGCTATTTCTAAGCGGCGTTGGCTACCATAAGGAAGGCTAGTAGCTTGTTCATTAGCAAATTGAGCTAAATTAAATATCTCAAGAACTTCTAAGCTAAAATCGCGTTGTGCTTTTTCATCTGTTTGGTGCTTAGAAGATCGAAATATTGCATCTACAAAACTTTGTTTTGTACGAACATGGTAAGCAGTCATTACATTTTCTAGTACTGTCATACTAGAAAAAAGACGGATATTTTGAAAAGTACGAGACATTCCCATTGCAGATATTTTGCAGGGTTTAAGGCCATCTACTTTTTGACCAAGAAATTTAATTACGCCCTCTGTAGGAGCATAAACACCTGTTAAAAGATTAAAAACTGTAGTTTTACCAGCGCCATTTGGGCCAATAAGACCAAAAATTTCATTAGGTTGAATTGAGAGATTTAATTCATTAACTGCTGTAAGACCACCAAAGCGAATTGTACAATTATTAGTTTCTAAAATAGCTTGCCCACTCATAAAGTTATGCCTTTTTCTCCTCAGTGGTTTTAGGAAGATTTTTAGAAGATTTGCCTAATAGTTTTGATAGAGAAAACTCATAGTTTCCAAGTATTCCTTGAGGGCGAACCAACATAATTAAGATAAGTAAAGAAGAATAAATAATCATTCTAAGGTCAGGTAAATAGCCAAGACTTTTATTTATCCAACTAGGCAATGAATCACTTCTTAAGCCTGCCATTATACGCAACCATTCAGGTAAGCCTGTAAGAATAATTGCCCCTAGTACAGCCCCAGTAATTGATCCCATACCACCAAAAACAATCATAATAATTATTTCTACTGAACGAACAAAGTTAAAAGTATTAGGAACAAGTTGACCATAAAGATGAGCATAAAGCCCACCAGCAAAACCAGCTAAAGCCGCACTAATAGTAAAGGCCAAAACTTTATAAAATGATGTATCGATACCCATTGCTTCGGCTGCAATTTCATTATCACGAATTGCCACAAGTGAACGACCAAAGCTTGACTCTACTATATTATGAACAACAATTATTGTGATTATGATAAAAAGAAAAATCCAAGATAGACTAGAAAAAGTACCTTCAAATCCACCTGCTGAAAGCCAAGTCCATTTAGGGAACTTAGGAATGCCAATATAACCACGAGGCCCACCAACAGCTTCTATATTCTCTATTACTAAACGGATAATTTCACCAAATCCTAGAGTTACTATTGCTAGGTAATCGCCTTTAAGCCGAAGTGAAGGAATACCTACAATTAGTCCCGCAATTGCAGCAGCTAAGGCACCAGCACAGAGAGCAAAAATATAAACTGGTAGTGTTCCTAGAAGTGATTGATCTGGGGGATTTGCACCTGTTAATGTGCTTTTAGTAATAAATGCTGCTACATAGCCCCCTACAGCCATAAAACCAGCATGACCTAGGGAAAATTGACCAGTATAACCATTGATAAGCTGAAGACTAACGGCTAAAGAAATACTAATACCCATTAAGCAAATGATATTAAGACCATAGTCGGTAATAATATCTGATCCCATTATTTGGTAGTTTTTTAGACTTTTAAGAATAGATTCTACAATAGTTACAGCTACTATGGATGCCCCTAGCCACGCAAGAATTCTCAACAGCGTATTCACAAGTTTCTCCTATACTTTTTCTTGTGCTGCCGAGCCAAGCAAGCCAGCAGGTTTTACAATTAAGACTAGAATAAGGATCAAAAATGCAAAAACATCTTTATAACTAGATGAGATATAACCACTTACCATAATTTCAGCTATACCAAGTAATAACCCTCCAAGTACAGCACCAGTAATATTGCCAATGCCACCAAGAACTGCTGCAACAAAGGCTTTTAATCCTATAAGTAAACCCATTAAAGGATCTATTTTAGTAAAGTGAACTGAATATAGAATTCCTGCTGCTGCTGCTAAGGCTGAACCAAGAGCAAAAGTAAAAGCAATTATAAAGTCTGTATTAATACCCATTAACTTAGCAACATCTAAATTAAAAGATACTGCACGCATTGCTTTTCCTAACTTCGTCTTAAAGACAATTAAGTTAAGCATTACCATTAGAAATATAGACACAATTATAATTAATATCGAATCATTGCTAATAGTAACATTGCCAAATAGGCTTATATTTTGGGTTTCAAAAATGGTAGGAAAGCTTTTTGGAGTAGCGCCAAAAACAAACTGTGCCGCGTATTCTAGTAGCAGAGAAACGCCTATAGCGGTTATTAAAGAGGTTAGACGGGAGAATTTTCTTACAGGTCTATAGGCAAATCTTTCAATCACTAGTCCTACAGCCGCCGAACCTGCCATTGAAACAGTCATTACCAAGATCAATGCACCAACACTTGGTTGACTAATTCCAAGTAGATTTGCAGTATAAAAGCCAATAAATGCTCCTAGCATAAAAACATCGCCGTGAGCAAAATTAATTAGCCTTAAAACACCATAAACCATTGTATAACCAAGGGCGATGAGAGCATAGATGCTCCCTTGAACAATCCCGTTAATTAGTTGTTGCAGGAAGAGTTCCATGCTCTCTTTATAATCTCCTTAAGTAATGTTTATTTAGATATTACTTGATTGCTACCGCTTTTATTTCTGGAGTAGTTGCTGGTGCTGTTTCAGTACTTGCTACTGGAGCATTATCAGGTTTAACGCTTTCTTTAAATTTATATTTACCGTCTTGGATTTCTAAGATAACAGCAGATTTTACTGCATCACGGTTAGCTCCAATAGTAATTACACCTGTAACACCCTTAAAATCTTTAGTTTGAGCAATAGCATCACGTATAGCTTTTTTATCTGTAGAACCAGCACGTTTAATAGAATCAAACATAATTTTAGCAGCATCATAAGCAAGAGCGGCTAAAGCATCAGGAGTTTCACCAAATTTTGCTTTGAAACTGGTAATAAATTTTTGTACATCTGGATCTGGGTCTTCAATAGTGTAATGGTTAGAAATATAGCAGCCATTAAGAGCGTCTTTACCAATATCAAAAAGCGTTTGAGAGTCCCAACCATCTCCACCCATTATTGGGACAGTAATTCCATTTTTGCGGGCTTGTTGAGCAATTTGACCTGCTTGAGTATAGTAGCCTGGAACATAAAGAGCTTCGGGCTTTAAGCCTTTAAGTTTGGTTAATTGAGCGCTAAAGTCAGAATCTTTATCTTGGAAGGATTCAATAGCAATGATTTCACCGCCTAATTTCTTAAAAGTTTGTTCAAAGAAATTAGATAAGCCTTTGCTATAGTCGCTACCATTATCGCGAAGAATTGCAATCTTTTTAACCTTAAGTGTATTAGCTGCAAATTTAGCCATTACTTCGCCTTGAAAATCATCTACAAAGCAAACACGGAAAATTTGATCGCCTATTTTGGTTACATCTGCATTAGTAGAAGATGGTGTAATCATTGGTACTTGTTTTTCTTGGCATACTGCACCACCAGCTAAAGAGTTAGTCGAAGCCACTTCACCTAAAACTGCAATTACTTTATCTTTATCTATTAGCTTTTGTACTACAGTAGTAGATTCTTGAGGAAGTCCACGAGTATCTTCTACAATAATTTCTACTTGTTTTCCTAATAAACCACCAGCTTTGTTGATTTCTTCTTGAGCAAGCTCAATACCTTTTTTGGTAGATTGACCAAAAGTAGCCTTTTCCCCAGTCAGTGAGCCATATTCACCTATTTTTATAGTATCACCACTCTTAGGTGTTGTGTTGTTATTGCCTGTATTGGTAGAGTCTTGCTTTTTTTCACAAGCAATAAAGGCTGCAAACATTATTAAGATAAAGACTGAGGATAAAAGGGTTTTGAAAAAATGCTTTGATTTCATTAAAATTTCTTCGGCACTTACACTTAGCAGGAATGCCGCCTCCATAGAAAATTTATATTATTGCAAAGTAGGAAACCTACTTGCTTATGTTTATTGAGACAATTAAAAAGATGTTTTTGGGGTAGCGTAACCAAAGATTGATATAGGATATTCTCTACTCTGTCAAGGCAAACAGGCACATCCAAGCCTATAAAACCTTGTCTATAAGGCTTAAAATTTATTTATTTTCTGCAACGTTTTGATCAATAGGAGACATTTTTTCTTTAACAACATATCTGCCCTTTTCAATCCCTACAATTACTGCTGATTTTATAGCATTGCGCTCTTTGCTAATGCTAATGTCTCCTGTTATTCCAGGGTAATTTTTAGTCTCACTAATAGCATCGCGAATAGCTTTACTTTCAGTAGAATTAGCTTTTTTTATTGCTGCAAATAAAATATAAGTCGCATCATAAGCTAGACCTGCTGTGGTATCAGGAGTTGAGTTATATTTTGTCTTAAACTCTCCTACAAATTTGCTTACTCTTGGATCAGGATCTTCAACATTATAATGATTAGAAAAATAGCAACCATTAAGGGCTTCTTTACCTATTTCAATTAGTGATGGCGAATCCCAACCATCAGCACCAAGAATAGGTATTGTCATACCAAGTTTGCGAGTCTGCTGAGCGATTTGACCAACTTGAGTATAGTAGCCTGGAACATAGATAGCATCAGGTTTTGAGCCTTTAATCTTAGTCAATTGAGCGCTAAAATCAACGTCTGCTTTTTGGTAAGCTTCTTTAGCGACAATTTCACCACCTAATTTCTTAAGTGTAGCGCTAAAAAATTCATCTAATCCAATACTATAGTCACTACCATTATCATATAATACTGCAACTCTTTTAGCTTTTAGAGTATTAACAGCAAATCTAGCCATAACTTCACCTTGAAAATCATCTAGAAAACAAATACGGAAAATATAATCTCCTATCTGTGTTACTGTTGGGTTTGTTGAGGATGGTGTAATCATAGGGATTTTCTTTTCCTGACAAACCGCGCCACCTGCTAAAGAATTAGTTGATGCAGATTCACCAAGTACGGCAACCACTTTATCTTTATCAATTAGCTTTTGCACTGCAATAGTTGAATCCTGTTGTTGTCCACGAGTATCTTCATAAATTGCTTCTATTTGACGACCAAGTAGACCACCTTGGGCATTAACTTCGGCTACAGCCATTTCTACACCCTTTTTGCCAAATTGACCAAAAGTTGCTATATCGCCTGTTAATGGATAGTAGACACCTATTTTGATTTTATCAGAGGTAGATTTTTGGGTGGTTTCTGGCTGGCTAGATTTTTTCTCACAAGAAATAGAAAAAATAGCCACTAACAAAATGATTAGTAAAGTTTTGAGTAGAAGAGGTTGTTTCATGCTAATCCCTAGATTTAATATTGAAAGTTATAAATTTAGATTTTAAGTTAAAAAAGAGATTTTATCCCAATGCCAAGTAAAAAGGTTAATGCTTCTACTAAGGTTCGTAAACAAGAAAATGCTAGATCTTGGTCGTTTAAGCGGATTTTCTTAATCTTATTTTTAGCAGTCTTTGGTTATATAGGCTTAGAGTTTTTATTTTTACCTACAGGAAAAGAGCTTAAGGCTGGTAATCCTACTAGTACTGCTATGATTGAAGCACGTAAAAAAGAGGCTGTTAGTCAAGCTAGAACTCTTGAAATAAAACAAAACTGGCAACCAATTAATCAAATCTCTAAAAATCTAGTAAAGGCTGTTTTAGCTGGCGAGGATTCAAGGTTTTTTCAACATAATGGTTTTGATACAGAAGAGCTTAAAAAAGCTGTTGAAAAAGATTGGGAAGAAGGCAGGTTTGTAAGAGGCGCCTCAACTATCTCACAACAACTTGCTAAAAACCTTTATCTTTCAGAATCAAAAAATCCTATACGTAAAGTTAAAGAAGCCGCGATAACTTATTATTTAGAAAAAAATCTAGGTAAAAAACGAATATTGGAAATTTACTTAAATGTTATTGAATGGGGTGATGGGGTTTTTGGTGCTGAAGCAGCTTCAAGGAAGTATTTTAATAAGTCTGTTTCTGAGCTTTCTTCAAGCGAAGCCGCTTATTTAGCTGCAATGATACCTAATCCACGTACTGTTTATAATCCAACAAAAAACCCTAAAAAAGTAGCTCGTCGCCAAAATATAATTGCTAAACGTATGAATGTTGTAAGATTACCTAAAGGATGGTAAGAAATTTGAAGAAATTTGAAGGATTTAATTGAAAAAAGAAGAGAGTTTAATTGAAAATCAATGCTTGGTTTAAAAATTTTGCCTTTAAAAAAAATCAGCGCTGTAGTTGTGGGAGATAACTACAGCGCTAAACTAATTGCGATTACAGTCCTCACCACTATAATCGCTAGAGACCATAGCGACATTTCTGCCGCTAATTATCTCTTGCCCCACCTATCCCTAGAGCAACCATTGTGCCACTCTGGACAAAGTTTCCCCCAAAAGTCTAAACTTTTTCTATCTTTAACTTTTTATTAGCTTTAGCATTTTAATGCAAAAATCAAAGTAAGATGTTAAAAAAACTAAAGTACTAGTACAAACCACCTACTATGTAAAAAATACCCGATCTTTAATTTTTCACTAGGTATATTTTTCCTACTGAGAAAAATTTTCCTAGTGAAAAAAAGGAGATTTAGCAACACATCAGGGTCTAACCCGATAATGAGTTTAGATCCTTAACAACTTTTTAATAATTAGGTCTTAATTTTTTGCAGCAAACTTGCTTGGGAGGCAGAAAAGATGTCAGAGATTAAAGATAAAGGTTTTCACTTTAACTTACATAACTTAGATAATATTGATATTACTCAAAGTTTAACAGAAACACGCTTAAGTCATAAGCGAAGATTCCAAAGAGAAAATATTGAAGAAGCCTTATCTAAAAATATTTCTGAAAGCCCTTCCAAAGAAGTTGAATCTAAAGAAGTTGAATCTAAAGAAATTAGCCCCGAAGAAACCCTAAAAAAATCTATTTCTCCAAATACTAGTACAGGAGAGCATACTATTTTTGCTGATTTAGTGAAAAATCAGCTTATTTCTGACACAGGCGGACATACTGTTATTGAAGATGGCAATGAACAAGTTAGCGAGCAACCAATAGCAAATGTTGTTTTTACTAGTGCTAGTATTCAAGCTAGTGCAAATTATGCTAATGAAACCCGACTCTTAAAGGCTAATTTAGAAAAAGAAGCAGAACATGCTGCTAGAAACCGTGAAGCAGAAAGAAATCTAGCACTAGGACACCAAGCCGCCGAAGCCGCTTTAGTTACTCAACATCAAAAAGAAGAAGCCGCTTTTGCAACAGCAAATCGTACTGCTGAAGCAGAATTACGTAAGACTAACTCAGCAGCAGCAGATCTTTTGCATACAGAAAACTTAAAGAAAGAAGCTGCTTTATTAACACAACATAAAACAGAGGAAGAAAGCTTTTTAAGTTCAAATCTTAAAGCAGAAAGCGATTTAGCCATACGCAATCGTGCTTCTGAAGAAGCAGAAATGATGGCAGATATAGCAAAAGAAGATGCTATGAAAGCTCGTCATGATGCAGATGAAAGTACATTAAAAGCCGCTAATTTAGCAAAAGAAAGCGCTCATGCTAAAGAGAATCGTTTAGAAGAGTCTATATTATCTAGTACTAATCGAAAGGCTGAAGCTGATTTAGTAAAGACAAATCAAGCAGCTAGAGAGGCTCAAAGTGCAGAAAATCGTGCTGCTGAAATAGAGCTTGCAAGCTGTAATCGCGCTTTAGAAGAAGCAGAAACAGATCCAGAAAAACGTGCTTTACTAGTAGCTCAACATCAGAAAGAAGAAACTCAATTTGCTGCTTCTAATCGAGCATCAGAAGAGGCTAGCTTAGCTTGTGACACTAAATCAGAATCAGAATTTCGCCAAATTAATTTAGATAATGAAATAGCTTTAGTTTCTGCAAATAAACAAGCTGAAGCCGCAGAAATTGAGCTAGATAGTGCTGCTGAAGAGCAATTAAAATTTAATAATTCTATAGAAGAAACAGAACTAGCTACTAATGATAAAGCTAAACAAGAAGCACTTAAACAAGCCAATGCTTTAAGTGAAAGTGCGCTATCTGCGGCTAATCGTGTGGCTGAGGCTGCATTAAAAGCTGAAAATGCTAAGGCAGAAGCTGAGCTTGCTAAAAAAGATCGTGGTGCAGAACAACTATTATCAGAGAAAAATCGTGCCGCTGAAGCTGCTTTAGCTGAAAAAAATCGTGCCGCCGAAAATGAGCTATCTACTGCTAATAAAGCCACAGAAACAGTTTTTTCTTCTTCTAATCGCGCCAAAGAAAAAGAATTTAACCAACAAAACCTAGCAGCAGAAGCAAAAGAACGCCGATTAGATCAATATTCTTTAGAAGTCTTACGTTATTTTGATAGCATACTTGTACAAATGGCAGCAATGATTGATTATATGCGTCAATCACAAGTAAAACAGCAGCTTTCGACTGAATTAGAAGAAAAGTTTCGCAAACATGACAAAGATTTACACTTAGTGAAACGTTCTTTAGTTCGATCAATTAAAGAACTAAATTATGCTACAAACGCTTCTCAAGATAGAAAAGTAGAAGAAATTGCTAGTAAATTAAGTAAGATTGCTGAAGTCATTAGCAGTGATAGAGAAAAGGATATTACTAAAGTATTAAGCCAGTTCAAAGCATTAAGATCTGAAATAGAAATAGTTTCTCAAAAAGAAAAGACATCTATTATTTTAGCCCTAAACCAATTTGCTACGGCAAACTAAGATGTTTACTTAGCTTAAGGTAGTTTATAAAAGGCAGTCTACTAAAATACTTACCAAAGTATTTTTGTTAGACTGTTTTTTATTGTAATGATTTTTTCTAATTAATTTGCTCTTGGATAGACAATTGAGAAATTTAATAAACTTATGTTAAGCTATCGTCTTTGGTGATGACAAAAAAAGAACTAATCCAACAAGTAAGTCTAAAAACAGGTTTCAGCGAAGCTCTTGTTATGAAAGCTTTAGCCTCAGTGCTAAATTCTTGGACAGAAGCTTTGGTGGCAGGTGATAGTATTAGGCTACATGATTTTGGTAGTTTTTCTAGTCCGTTATTGTCTCATCAAGCAGAAGAAAGTAAAAACACCCTTCCTCGCCAATTAGTACGCTTTCGCCCTAGTGGAAAGTTATCTAGGTTAATAGCTGGTACTCAAGAGGTAAAGGAAACTATTATCGAAAATATTAATGAATCTACTGGAGGACACATGACCGATATGCCCAATAGTGAAAGTCATAATCCAGGGCAAGAAGCCGACTTTTTTGGATTGGATGTTGGAACTAGCCGGATTGTATTAGCTAGTGGTGAGTTTAATAATGTTAAGACACAAACACAGTTAAATGCTTTTGTTACTGTACCTTATTCAAAATTTACTGAAAATATTTTGCGCCAAAATAAAATTACTTACCAAATGAGCGGTAAGGAAATTCTTATTTTTGGTAATGAATCAGAAAAGTTTGCTAACTCCTTTAATGTAGAGGCTCGTCGTCCAATGTATAACGGCTTGCTTAATCCTTCAGAAGTAAATGGTTGGCAAATTATTCAATCCATTATAGAACTCTTAGTTAAAAAGACTAAAGGGCCTGACATTCTTTGTTTTTCTGTCCCTGGCGCTCCTCGTGGTGGTGAGGCAAACCTTGTTTACCATGAAGGGATGTTAAAGAACTTCCTTGAGGCGCTTGGCTATAGAGCAAAAAGTGTTAATGAAGGCTTATCAGTAGTTTTTGCTGAAATGGAAAAAGATAATTTTACAGGTATTGGTATTAGCTGTGGTGGTGGTATGTGTAATGTGTGTTTTGCTTTTATGTCTGTACCTGTGTTTTCTTTTAGTATTTCTAAGGCAGGCGATTATATTGATAATGCTGTTGCTGCGGTAACTAGCGAAGTTGCTACTAGAATTAGAGTTATTAAAGAGGATAGTCTAGATCTTTCTCGTAATCCTAAAGACAAATATGAAAGCGCTATGCACATCTATTATGAAGAAATGATCTTAACTCTAGTAGAAACTCTTAGAACAGAAATTTCTGAAAGCCGTAATTTACCTAGGTTAGATAGAGCGATTCCAATAGTTCTTTCTGGTGGAACTGCAAAACCAAAAGGATTTTTAGAGAAATTTGAGAAAATTTTTAGACAAAATGATTTTCCAATTAAAATTTCTGAAGTCCGTATGGCAAGCGAACCATTAACAGCAACAGCAAGGGGTTGCTATATTGCCGCAGCCTATGAAAGCTAGAAAATTTTCTATAAGGGCGTGTAAATCATTTTCTGTAAACGCGATGATGGCGAAAGCCAGAAATCGCGCTCCCCTTACTAAGTAATTCAATATCAATAAGTTATCTAAGCAGTAAAAACCCTGATAAACTGGATTTTCTTCACAGATACAGAAAATGATTTACACCCTCTTCTATAATGCCTTAAGGCGTTGAGCACTTAAGTACTCTAAATTATAAGAAGTTAGATTTATGAAAGAACTCTTAGTTCTCGCGTTGGCATTTTATTTAGTAGCTTTAATTCAAGCGGGGTTAGTATTTTTCCAAAAACCCCGCTTGCCATTTGCTATTACACTGGTCTCTTCTTTATCAGGCTTTTTACTACACACCGCAGCTTTAATAATTCGAGGAAAACAAGTAGAACGCTGTCCTATAGCCTTACAACCAGAGCTTTTACTTTTTTTAGGTTGGTCTTTAGCTGCTTATTGTCTTACTGCTTTTATTTGGAATCGTGAGCAAATTTTAGCTAACTATGTTTTTCCACTAGCTTTTTTATCAACTTTAATAGGTGTAATTCTGCCGCTTCCGCCTGTTTCTCCTTTAGGCTTAAGAGTTGGAGGCACTGTTCTTTTTCCTATACATGTAACTATGGTACTTTTTGCCTATACTGCTTTTTTTGTAACTTTTGTGACAGGATTAATCTATCTTTTTCAAGAAAGACAATTAAAATTAAAAAAATTTAAAGCTATTTTAGGGCGTTTTCCTGCGCTAGATACTTGTGATAGCATAAGTTATCGTTCAATGAGTATAGGTTTTATTTTATTAACCGTAGGTATTGTTACAGGTATAATTTGGTCAGGTCAACGCTATGGCGTTTATTGGCATGGAGATCCAATAGAAATTGCCACTATGCTAACTTGGGTAAATTATATGTTTATGATTCATTACCGAGTTGCAGCAGGCTGGCGAGGTCGTCGTGCTGCTATAGTTTCTATTGTAGGTTTTGCTTTTATTATAATTAGTTTAGCTGGGTTAAAGTACTTGGGAAGAGTACATGTTTTTGTTGGTTAGTGGTTTATGAGCATTATTTTAGTTGGATTAAATCATAGAACTGCCCCTGTTGAAGTGCGTGAGCGTTTAGCATTTAATGAGACAATGTTAACTCCTGCACTACGTACTTTAGTTGATTCTGAAGGGGTTTCTGAGGCTATGATTGTTTCTACTTGTAATAGAGTAGAAATTGTTGCTGCTTCATCAATGGATTCTGAGCCTAGTTTGCAACAGGTTTGCCGCTTTTTACATGAATTTCATCACCTACCAGGTCTAGTTTATAAAGAACACCTCTATACACACGCTGATAAATTAGCTGTTCGCCATCTTTTTAGAGTCGCTTCTAGCCTAGATTCAATGGTTTTAGGCGAATCTCAAGTTTTAGGACAGGTAAAAACAGCTTACTCTAAAGCTCAAGAAGTTGGAACAATAGGAAAAGTACTTAATTATTTACTTAACCGAACTTTTAATGTGGCTAAAAGAATAAGAACAGAAACAGAAATTGGATCAGCCTCTACTTCGGTTAGCTCTGTAGCCATAGAACTTACTAAAAAGATTTTTGATAGGCTTGATAACAAACGAGTTCTTTTAGTTGGCGCTGGAGAAATGACAGAACTTGCTGCTCGTTATCTTGTAAATGAAGGTGTAACGCAATTTTTAATTTGTAATCGAACCCCTGAAAGAGCAGCAGAACTTTGTGAGAAATTTGGTGGGGAAGTTATTGATTTTTCTAAACTAAAATTTGAATTACCACGTGCTGATATAGTAGTTTGCTCTACAGGAGCATCCGACTATATTATCACTAGAGCAGATTGTAAAAGAGCTTTGGAAGTCCGCCGTTATCGCCCTATTTTCTTTATTGATATTTCTGTCCCACGAAATATTGAACCTTCAGTAGGGGGTTTAGATAATATTTTCCTTTTTGATATTGATGATTTAGAAAGTGTTGTTGGGGAAAACTTAAAGCAACGCCAAAAAGAGGCTGATAAAGCTGAAAGTATTGTAGAAAAAGAAGTCGAAGCTTTTTTTGAAAAACTAGATGTAATAGAAATTGGCCCTACCATCACAGCCTTAAAAGAGCATTTAACCGAAATTGCTTTATCTGAATTTGAGCGAACACGTCATAAACTTGGAGATTTAACTCCTGAACAAGAACAAGCAATAAAACAACATCTGCTTGGCTCGCTAGTTAATAAATTTATGCACCCCTTAATTACTACCTTGCGAGAAGGCTCGCGAAATGGTGAAGGTAGTAATATTGTAGAACTCTACCATGAGGTTTATGACCTAAAAGACCGTATAGCAGGCTTAGGAGATCGTAGGTCAGGAATTAAAGATCGTCGTATGTAGAAATTATGGCTTATGATTGGTAACTCTCCAAACTTAAGATAATGCCCAGGTAATAGCATGTCCTGCCCAAAAAATAGTTAAAACTACTAGCACCGTCCATACTACAACTGTTTGTGGTAAAAATAAGGCCATAAGTAAACCAAAAACAGCCAAAACCAAAAGTAGGCTTAAAGAAGTAGTAAAATATTCTGCACGATTTACAGGCCAATTATGCTTAAAGAGTAAGTTTGTAAATAGCCAACGAAAGATTGAAAAATAAATAAAACCAACGCTAGCTAGCATTATTCCTAGGTAAATTAGCCAATCAGTAAAGAGTAATGGACGGAAAACAGCAGCATTAATTGAGTACCTATCAGGAGTAGTGCGACTTATTGAGTAGCTGCGATTACCTAGAGGAACTGCTATATATTTATCGCCATCTTTTTTTAGTAAAGCAATTTCATAATAGATTAATTTGTCTTGGTTTTTATAAACAATAAAATTAATGTCTGCATAGCAATTACCTGAAGTATCAAATTTTAGGGCATATCGTTGATATTCACCACCAACACTATAAGTAGTAGTGCTAGAAGATATTTCTTGATCTTCTAAAGTATCGGCTTTAGTTGTATCTAGTCTAACTCCTAGAAATGCTTGCTTATCATTCCAGGAATAGCCGCCTTTATCGTAGACTAGGAATTTTACTTGTTTAATATCATATTTATCCTGTGCGACTACTTCTGTTACTAATCCTAAGAGAATAAGTATTAGTACTAAAACCTTAGTTAAGTACCACATTGATTGATCCTCCTCAGGCTAAATTGCTTAGGTTACATTAACTTATACCACTCACTAGTATGCAAAATACCTTCTTCTAAACTTATTTTAGGTACAAATCCAAGGATTTGTTGAGCTTTCTCAATACTAGGAATTCTTAGTTCTACATCTGCACCAGCGCGAGAGACAAACTCAATTTTTGACTCTGTTTTAACTAAACGCAATATGGTTTCAGCTAAGGTTAGGACTGTAACGCTAGCTTGAGGATTACCTATATTAAAAACTTGACCAATAGCTTTAGGGTTTTCTAAACAAAGTAGTAAACAGTCAACGAAATCATCAACATAGCACCAAGAACGGATTTGGCTACCATCACCAAAAATTTTTAATGGCTCATTTTTTAGCGCAGCAATTACAAAACGTTGTAGTGCTCCTTCTCCAACTTGACCTGGGCCATAAACATTAAATGGTCTTACTGAAGTTGTTGGAAGGCCAAACTCTTTATAATAAGCATGTGCTAAGTGTTCTCCTGCAAGTTTAGATACTGCATAGTTCCAACGGGGTTCACCAACTGCGCCTAGAGTTGTTTGATCTGACTCATTAGATCGAAAAGCAATTTGACCAAAAACCTCACTAGTAGAAAAATCTATAAGCCTTTCACAAGTTCCTGACTCACAGGCTGCTTGGCAAATATTAGCTGTACCAAGTAAATTAACTCGAAATGTTCTTACAGGACTACGCAGCACTGTATCAATACCTGCTATGCCTGCTAAATGTATGATTATTTGCTGATCTTTAACTACTTGACACAAATTTTCGTAGTCTAGAACATCACCAGTGACTAATTTTATATTGGGATGAGATGCTAAACTAGTCGATTTTAATGAGTTACGAGAAAGATTATCATAAATAGTTAACTCATTAGAATCAACTAAGCGGGCAATTAACTTAGTGCCAATAAAGCCCGCTCCACCTGTTAAAAGAATCTTTTTATTTTTGAGCATAAAATTTTGCAATAGTTGAAACTACGTAATCTTGTTGTTCTAATGTTAATTCAGGGTAAATGGGTAGAGATAAGACTTGATTTGCAGCTTGTTCGCTCTTAGGTAAAGAGCCTGCAAGTTGACCAAGATAAGCAAAACAGTCTTGTTGGTGTAAAGAAAGAGGATAATAAACTTCTGTTCCAATATCGTTATCTTTTAAGTGTTTCATTAATTGATCGCGATCTGAAACACAAATTGTGTATTGATGAAAGATATGACGACAATAAGAGAGTACTTTAGGCAGTTTAACTTGTTCTATAAGTTTATAATCAGCAAAAAGTTTATCATAGCGAGAAGCATTTTCTTGGCGTGCTTTTGTCCAGCTTTCTAGATGATTAAACTTTACTTTTAATACTGTGGCTTGGAGTTCATCTAAACGGCTATTAACACCTAGCATCCTGTAATAATACTTAGGCTTACCCCCATGAACACGAAGCACACGGAGTTTTTCTGCTAGATCAGGATCAGAGGTTAACATCATACCAGCATCGCCTGCTGCGCCTAAGTTTTTACTAGGAAAGAAACTTAAGCAGCCAATTAAGCCCATTGATCCTGCTCTTTTACCATAATATTCAGAACCTATAGCTTGAGCAGCATCTTCAATGACTACTAGGTTATGGCGATTAGCTATTTCTAGGATTTCATTCATTTCAGCACATTGACCAAATAAATGAACAGGAATTATTGCACGGGTTCGGCTAGTGATTTTTTCCTCAATTAATTTAGGGTCAATGTTAAAAGTATCTGGATCAATATCAACAAAAACTGGTTTAGCCCCAAGTCTTGATACTGACCCACCAGTAGCAAAAAAAGTAAATGGCGTAGTAATTACTTCATCACCTGGCTTAATATCTATTGCCATTAACGCAATGAGTAGGGCATCTGAGCCTGAAGCACAACCTATAGCAAATTTTGTATCACAATATGGCGCAAGTGCTTCTTCTAGGGCAACACCTTCTTTACCTAAAATAAAATATTGGCTTTCAAAGATTGATTCTACTGCTGACATTATTTCTGATTTAATATTTTGGTATTGTGCTTTTAAGTCTAATAAAGGAACAGAAATTTTAGTTTTTTGAGTGGTCACTGGAGTATCCTTAATAAGTTTATTAGTTTACTGAGTTTTTTCTTTTACTAGCAAGTCTTGTTTATGATAATGGCGATTACAAGCACTACAAGTAGCTTCTGCTTGTGCAGCGTTAAAGTTTAGCTTTATTCCACATTCACACATCCAACCTAAAAGCCTAGCAGGATTACCTACCATTAAAGCATAGTCAGGAACATCTTTAGTTATTACTGCACCAGCGCCAATAAAAGCATATTTACCTATTGTATGACCACAGACTATTGTGGCATTAGCTCCAATACTTGCGCCGCGTTTAACTAGGGTTTCTCTGTATTCATCTTTACGAACAACTGCGCTACGTGGGTTAACTACATTGGTAAAGACCATTGAAGGGCCACAAAAAACATCATCTTCAAGTATTACGCCTGTGTAGAGTGAAACATTATTTTGAATTTTCACATTTGTTCCTATTTTAACGCCTGAAGCAATAAAGACGTTTTGCCCAATATTGCAACGCTCGCCAATAGAGGAATTTTTCATTATATGACAAAAATGCCAAATTTTAGTGCCTGCTCCTATTAAACAAGGCTCATCAACATAACTAGATTCATGTATAAAAACGTCTAAATGATTTTCTGACATAGATTAATCTTTCGCTTATTTAGTTTAATGTTATACGTCTTAGTAGATAGTACGGGAGTAGAAAACTATAGTTAAAGTGAAGCAAAAAAATAGCAACGGTTAAAACTTAGCTAGCCTTATCAAGCGTATTCTTAACGTCTTGTGCTTTCTTTTGATCTCTATATTTTCTAGATCTAGGAGAATGTAAGATTTGAAACTTAACTTCTGGCATCTCATCTTCATACTCGCCTGTATCGTGAGTATCAAAAAATTCTATCTTTTCTTCTAAGGACTTACCTACTAGTTCCTCTTTAAGTGTTTTCTTTTGACTATTTGCGCTCATATTGCTTTCTTTCCTTCTCTGCCATATCACGGGCAGATACAATTAATGCTCGATTATCAAGTTTATGAAAGAATACAGCTAAGTATCTACCGCTATTAGTTTGCCCTAGTACTCTGTATTTATCTTCACCTTCTATTTTAATTCCTTTTTCAACATGCTTAAACTTAGGGGCATCATCAAAGATAACTTCTTCTACTTCATACATTTCAACATTATGTTTTAATAATAACTTGCGTTCATATTCTTGTGTTGAAAAAATTTCGATTATTTGCTTCATTTATTTTAATATTATTTATCAGCTTAAATTACGCCGACAACTCCTCGCCGCTAAACTTAATGTTAGGCTATTACCAAACCTTAGAGCTAAATAGTGTTAACGTAATAACTTAAGGCTAAATGCAAAATAGCCCATTAAAAAAGAAAAACTAATACGTGCCCAAATATCCCCTAGGAAAACATATATAAGCTTTAAGGCTAGCATATCTAATGCAACCATTAACCAAAAAGTTGACCAAGGCCATTTTTGAGCAAGTTTAGTGCTTGCTAGTAAAATCCCTAGCCCCATACCTAAAATAGCTCCTGTTGGGAGTAGGTAAAATTGTAGGGTTTTTATTGAAGGGAGAAAAATAATAATAAAATTCTTATCTAGTAACATAGCAAATAACATAGCAAAGGCTTTCTACAAAAGTAGGAAAAGTATAAAATTACCCAAACTTTTCTGGCAAGCTAGGAATGCAAAAGATGTTTTTAACAAACAATATTAAAGATATTAAAGATATTAAAGATATTTCTAATAATATAATTTGGTTTTTAATAATAACAATAGGTTTTTTACTTACCATAGCAATAGGCTTTTTAGTCAGTAACAATGCTAGTGAATTAGCTTGGGTAATTTTAGGCTGTCTAGCTATTGGTTTTTGGGTGTTTTATCCAGAAAAGCTATTTTGTTATTGGCTTGTGCTATTTCCTATAGCAGATTACCTAATTCGCTATCCCAAGCAACAAGCTATAATTACTTTTGAGCGTGTTTTTATAGTGGTACTAAGTCTAGGCATTTTAATCAGATTAGTAAAAAATGAAAAAATAAAACTAAAATTAGGTTGGTTTGAAATTAGTTGGATGCTCTTTGCCCTTTATGCTTTAGGGGATTGCCTGCTACAGGAAAATTTTTCTCTCTCTACACTAAGAACTGCTGTAGATGGTTTTATTCTCCCATTAGTTCTATTTGTAATTATTAAAGAGTCGTTAGATATAAAGTCTATTAGCAAAAAAATTTTTATTGGGCTAATAGCGCTTTCCTACTTGATTTTACCTATAGGAATATTAGAACTATTAACAGGGATAGATCTATTAGCTTATCCTGGAGGAGAGATATTTTTTGATGGGAGAATTCGCCCTAATGGTGCATTTTTATCAGATCATTCTTATGCATTAATTTCTTTAATACTTGGTTTAGTTTTACTTTATTGGCCTAGAGTTGCTGGTATTAATGTTTTGGGAAAATACAGATTAATTTGGTATGGGGCAATAATAAGCGCCTTTTTAAGTGCGCTTATCCCTCAATTTCGAGCCATTATGCTTATAATGTTGATTTCTTTAGCATTAGGAAGATATTTAATTTCTGGGTGGCGATCTTTAATAACCCCATTTGCAGCATTTTTAATACTAATAATAGCAGCTACACCAATATGGTTATTTTTAAGCAGTACAAGGTTTTATCAGCAAAGAATTGCAGACACAGCAAACTTTTCTAGTCGAGTAGTAACTTATAAAAAAGCTTTAGAAGTGGCTCAAAGTAATCCATTTGGGGTAGGTTTGGGAAATTATGAAAATTATTTTAATAAACGTTGGGAAGTTAAAGAGCATCCTGAGAAATTAGGGGAAATTGCCCAAAGTACTCCACATAGTAATTTTCTTTCTGTTTTAGCTGAATTGGGAATAATAGGATTTATTCTTTATTTAATTGCCCATTTGACGCTAATTTATACTGCCTGGAAGACAGCAAAATTTTCTAATCACACGGCAGGGGTAACAGTACTACTTCTAGTGATTGTTTATGCAGGTGTCGGATTTACTTTAACAAGTGGGTATTATTATGACTTAAACCTATTTTTCTTTTGTTCTCTAGGAATATTACTAGCAAGAGTAGAAGAAACTTAAGAATAGCTACTTTTTAAATAATGCATCAAAAGCTAATTTTCCTGGACTAATAGATTCTTTAACAACTTTTTTTGATTCTTGTGCTTGTTGTTTTTCTACAGAGACTTTCATAGAAAATTGAAGACACATATTACCTTCAGATTTTTTAGCTACTCTCATTTCAATAGGTTTTTGGCATTCAAAACGAGCACCTGGGTCAAAATAACGACAGTTTTTACAAGAATGTAAGTAATTCCCACATTTTTTACATTGCTCATTAAAGCCAATGCTTAATGTAGTATCTACAATAGTTGAGCAATTAGAACATCTAGTTACTTCTGTATACCTAGTTTCAATACGTGGCGAGGGTCTTGAACCAAATCCAAGTTCTTGTTTAGCACGGGATTCTTTAGGAGGTTCTTTAGTTTCAGTATTTTCTTCTTGATAGCCTTTTTGACGATATTTCATAGAGCTTTCTCCTTAGCACATTCTTCGGAAGGTTAAATAGTTGTAGTTCTACTTTAGCTTATAGTGGGGCATTAAACACTTTTTATTGATGTAGTTAGGTTAAAAACTTAGTTTTTATGGAAAAAGTGAATTATAACCAAAAATGTTAATTTGCGTTACTTGTATTAGCAGTTTTTTTCCAGCTAGGGCTAAACCAAAAGAGTCTTAGAGTTTTAGAGTCTTAGAGTTTTGAGTTAATTTTAATTTAGCTTGAAGGCTTCTAACACCAAAGAGCGGAACTTTATGGTGTATGGCTGTAAGTGTACCTGTTAAATAGTTTAGAAGCAATCAAAAAGATTTAAATTAATCAAAAATTTGAAATATTTATTAATATATTTATCTATTAGGTAAAATAACAAGCAATATAGCTTAATTTTTATCTGAATTTTTTGAATCTGAAGGTCTAAACCTTAAATAAGCTACTAAAGCTACTAAAATAACAGTAATAATAATTAAACCTAAAAAAATAAAATGTAGATTATCAATCATATTACTTTAGTAAGTAGATATTTTAGTATTAAATCTTAGCCCCTTAATGGCTTTTATATCCAGTTATGGTTAGGCTTAAAATCTTAGCTATTTAATGGCTACAGTAGGTGCAGCATCAATAAAAACATCAACTTGTTGGCCTACATAAACAGAAAAATCTGGTGGTTGAAATTTATATATTACTTGTAAAACTCTTACATCTACACGTTCTGTATTATCACCTGTAAGGCTTTTCTTAGGCAAAATATAAGGATCTATACGGACAAATTCAAGAGATATTTTTTTACTTGCATCACCTTTTAGATGAGCAATGGCTTGGCTTCCAGCAGAAACCCTTGTTGCATTAACTTCATCAACATCTACTCTTACTTGTAAAAACTCTGTTTCTCCTAAAATTATTGATGGTTGAATAGGAGTTATTGCAAGCATTTCACCTAAACGCATATTAACTTGGAGTATTCGTCCATCTTGAGGTGCTCTTACCATTAATCTTTCTAGAGTTACTAGTAGTTCATTACGCTGAGCTTTAAGTAGTTTTAAGTTAGCTTCAGCCTCAGTTATTTTAGCTTTAGTACTATTAAGTAAAGCTCTAGATTGTTCTACTTGAGCTTGGGCTTGTTGAACTCTAGCTTTAGCCGCATCACGGGATTTTAAGCTAGTATTAAAAGTTAAGTATGGAATTACTCCGCTTTGATAAAGCCTGTCATTGCTACTTAAGACTTGTTCAGCGTCAGCTAATAGGGCTTGAAGTTGTTCAACATTAGCTAGGGCGCTTTGTTCTGCTGCCATTTGTGTTGCAATTTCAGCCTGAGCAGTTGCTAAAGTTGCTTCAGCACGCGCAATATTTGCCTCAGCACTAGCAATTTTAGCATTTTGTTCACGATCATCTATTAAAAATAACTTATCACCTTTTTTGACTATATCGTTTTCCCTTACAAATATTTGTGTTACTTGTCCAGGTATAGGAGGATTAATTTGAATATTACGTCCTGAGGCTTCAATAATACCTGCACCAGCAATGGTTCTATCATAAGTGTTTTGCGCAGGTTCATTAAGTGGAGGCGCTACAGGAACAGGGCGTGCAGAAATCTTTACCCAATAAATTGCAAAACTTACCCCTATTAATGCTAGTAATATACTAAGGTATTTTCTCATTAATTATTCCTCCATCAAGTAGATTTATAAATCTACACTAATCTAAATAAGATGAAAGTATGTCTCTGTATTTGTTGCTGAAAAAGAGTTTACATCATTTGTTGATGGTCAGTGTGTACAGCAATAATACGACCATCAAGCATTTCTGCTATTCTATCTCCATAAGAAAAAATACGATTATCATGAGTTACAACAACAATGGCTCTATCTTTACTTAAGGCAGTACGTCGGAACATCTCCATTACTAATTTCCCTGTGTCCCCATCTAAACTAGCCGTAGGTTCATCGCAAACAATTAAACGAGGCTCTGAAACAAGTGCTCTAGCAATGGCTACGCGTTGTTGTTGACCCCCAGAGAGTTGCGTAGGAAAAAACTCTGTTCTTTCTGAAAGACCAACCATAGAAAGATATTCTCGGGCTTTTTTAACAGCTTTTGCATAAGGGGTTTTAATTATTAAAAGTGGTACAGCCACATTTTCTGCTGCTGTTAAAGTAGGAATTAAGTTAAACTGTTGAAAAATAAAGCCAATATATTGACGACGAAAGCTTGTCTTTTTAGTTTGACTAAGTTTATCTACCCTCACTCCAAAAACATCTACAACTCCATCGTCACTATCTAAAATTCCTGCCATTACGCTAAGTAATGTAGTTTTTCCACATCCTGAAGGCCCAACAAGTAAAAGCAATTCTCCACAACGAACATTTAACTCTATATCTTTTAGAGCTTTGACTTGAGTATCACCTGTACCAAATGTTTTAGATACAGAGTTTAGGGAAACTGCAAAATTATAACTAGTCAGTTCACTATCTTGTATTTTCATAAGTTTTAATTTTTTAATTTCTAAAAACTACGGCTGGCTCCAGTTGTAATACTCGCTTAATACTAATTAAGCTTGCAAGCATACAGATTGTAAGTGTTACAGTAAAACTAATTAAGAGTAGCTGATAGGGGGTAAAAAACGCTAAACGATTACCTTGATTAACCCAGCCAATTAAACAACCTGCTCCTGTCCCAATGCTATAGCCAATTAAGCCTACTGTAAGACTTTGAAGCAAAATCATTTTTACTAAAGTAAAGCTGCTAGTTCCCATTGCTTTTAATGCCCCAAAATAACGTTCATTTTGCAAAGCAAAAGCATAAAAAGTCTGTCCTGCAATAGCCATTCCTACTACAAAAACTAGGGTTAGAGAAATTCCAATATTGATTGGAATACCTGTGTTTTTCAGATAGTAGCCAATAGTAAGCCAACGCATTCCATCTTGGGTATAGGCGGCTAAGCCCGTAGTTTTCTGAATATTTTCTATAACTTGTTCTGGCTTAACTCCATTTTTAGCAGAGACTAAAATAAAGTTAAGTTGTTTTCTTTGACGAGGGGCATATTGTAGGGCACGATCATAAGTAGTGTAGACATAAGGGTTAGAAAGAAAATCTCTAGGAACATCAGCAATTCCTACTACACGAGCAATGCGGTCATTTATCTCAAAAGTATCTCCTATTTTAGGGCTACCTAGTCTTTCTGATTCTGCTTTACCAATAATTACTGATTCAGGAGCATTAAGGGCTGAACTATCACCTTCTAACATCTTTCCAGGTCGTCCTACTAGGGAGGCACTATCTAGGCCATAAAGCCTAACAGTTTGAAATTTACCATTTTTTAATCTTACTTGGACTTGACGCAAAAATAATGGTACAGCCCATTTAACTCCCTCAACACTACGAACACGGGTTAAATCTGTGTCTAGTAATGGTTTAGAGTCGTCTATTGATTGTAGGTTAGGATCTGCTACCCAAATTTCTGCTCCAATGGTTTCTACTGGGCGACAAGTACGTAACATTAAACCACAGAAAACAGAGCCTTGTTGGATAAATAAAAGGGAGACAAATGCAAGTCCGCTTACTAAAGTAATATACTTAGACCGATCTCCAATAAGCATTTGTAAAGCAACTCGTAACATTTTTTTACCTCAAGAGTTTTTTTCATTTAAGCTAGCTAATGCTTGTAAGGAAAAAGACGCTATATGTTTAGCAATTTGGTTAATTAATTCTGGGGTCATTTCTTTTTTATTTAGTAACTTTAGGGCAACTGGTAAGGCAAAGTGGTAATGTAGGCACTGAGAAACAATACTAATAGTATAAAATGGTAAATCTTTTGATTCTGCTAATAGAGGTTGAGCCTGAACAATTAAAGCAGCTAAAGCTTGATGTTTAGGTAGGATAAATTCTTCAACAATAACATCTAAGGCTGGTGTTGGGTCGTTTATTTCTCTAGACATTAAGCAAGCATGACGGCGTGCCTCATCAGAAGTAAGAATAAGTTGTAGAAACACTTTAATATATTCTCTAATAGCTTGTTGGGCTGCTTTAGGTGTTTTAGCTATTTGAGCTTCTTTAAGCAATTGATCAAATTTTGGTGAACTAACTACAGTTTTTTGAAAAGTATGACGAAGTGTTTCTAAATATAGATTTTCTTTACTACCAAAATAATAATTTACTGCTGCAATATTAACACCTGCTTCACGAGCTAAATCTCTGATGCTGGTAGCGGCTAATCCTCGTTCAGCAAAAAGTTTTTCTGCTACGCTTAAAATCCTAGCTTTGGCTCCCATTTCTTCAGTTTTTTGCTCTATTGATAAATTAGCTGTAGTTGATTCCATAAATTAAAACAAATGATTAAAACAAATGATTAAAACAAACGTTTGATTTGTATTAAAAATAATAGATTAATATAAATTGGTCAAAGAGTTTTTGCTGAAAATAGGATAATTTATGGACAGGGTACGCAGAGAACTGCATTTTTGTTCAAATAGGGGCTAAAGTTAGGAGTAAAGTTAGGAGAAAGAGAAATTAAAGAAGGTATTTGGCTTGAAATTGACCGCTCTTAAGTTGTTCTACTAGCTCAGACATTGTTTCAATATATTTAGGAAATTCAGTAACACATTTTCCTATATCGCCTATTATATGTGCATCACTACCACCAATAAGCTTTAGGTTAAACCTTTTGGCATATTCCCAGGCTAGACGGTTTTCCTCAATATCTGATTTTCCATTATAGCCATCAATAGCAAATATCCCTATAAGAGTTTCTAGCTTTTCTCCAATACTAGAGGATTGAAAGCGGAAAGGATGGGCAGGAACACAAACTCCGCCACAATCTCTTACATAATCAATTAATTGTTGGGTGTGAATTTTAGGTTTGTTTTCAACCTCTTGCCATTGTTTTTGATCTAGGCCATAGACTAATAAATGGCCTAGATCTGTATCAATTTCAACAGCACGAAAGACTTTTAATGGAGTACCAAAGGCAAATTCTTCAACAATTTCTGAGGCTTGAAATAAGTTATGTTCTGTAACACAAATACCATCTAAACCAATTCTAAGTGCTTGTTCTATAAGATCTTCTGCTGCAATTAAAGAGTCTTCTGAGCCAATAGTATGAATATGTAAGTCAATAATCATTCTTTTTACTCTAGAGCGTAGAAACTTGGGTTATTTACATTATTGTATAACTTGGCCCACCACCACCTTCGGGTGTAACCCAATCAATAATCTGATAAGGGTCCATAATATCGCAGGTTTTACAGTGAACACAGTTAGCAAAATTAATATGAAGTTTTTTCTTTTCTGCTCCATCTTCTACCATTTCATAAACTTTAGCAGGGCAAAAGTGCTGACAAGGATTGCCATATTCTTTAACACAACGGTCAACACAAATATTTGGTTCTAATACTTTTAAGTGACAAGGTTGATCTTCATCGTGTTTAGTTGACGAGTAATAAACATTAGTTAATTTATCAAAGGTTACTTTTCCATCAAAATTATGTTTTTCTGGTTCACGTTTTTGAAAATTATAGAGTTTTTGCATATGAACATGCCCTGGTTCATTATGGGCACGGTCAAATACACCCCAGTAATTACCTTCAAAAGCCATTTGAATACCAGCATGAAACATTGCTACTAAATTGCCATCCTTAAATGCTTGATGGAAATTACGTGATTGGTGTAGTTCATGATAGGCCCAACTATTCCTAAATTTACTATCATAACTACTTAGTTCGTTTGCAGAAAAATCATCTTTTATTAAAGACTCAAAAATAGTTTCTGCTGCAAGCATTCCTGATTTCATTGCTAAATGGATGCCTTTAAGTCTTGCTGAATTAAGAAATCCTGCTGAATCTCCAACTATCAGTAATCCATCTGAATATAACTTAGGCAAGCAGAAAAGTCCGCCCTCAGGAATAGTTTTAGCTCCATATGCAATTAATTTGCCGCCTTCTAGTAAGGATTTTAGATAGGGATGGGTTTTATATTTTTGCAACTCAGCATGAGGGTCTAAAAGAGGATTTTTATAATCTAGACCTACGACCAAACCAATATCTAGCAGATCATCTTTCATATGGTAGATCCATCCACCACCATAAGTGTCATTATTCATTGGAAAACCCATTGTATGGTAAACATGACCTGCTTTAACACGGCCTTTTGGTAGTTCCCAAATCTCTTTTACACCAATTGCATAAACTTGTGGATTAGAGTCTGAGTCTAGTTTTAGACGGGGTTTGAGCTTTTTAGTTAATGAACCATGAGAACCCTCACCCAAGACTGTTACTTTAGCAAGAATATCTACGCCGGGTTCATAGTTACCTTTTTGCTTACCTTCTTTACTAATACCTTTATCGCCTGTACGAATACCGATAACTTTATCACCATCTAATAAAACTTCTGCTCCAGGGGTTTCTGTAAAAATATTAACGTCAGCTTCTTCAACTTTTTTTCCTAGCCAACGGGCAATTTTACCTAAAGAGACAACATAGTTACCATGATTAACTAAAGGGGGAGGGGTGATAGGAAAAGCAAGACTGCTTTTTTTAGTAAGAAAAAGTACTTTATCATAAGTAACTTCTGCTTCTACAGGAGCACCTTGTTCTAAGAAGTCTGGCATTAATTCTTTTAATGCTTTTGGATCCATTACTGCGCCAGAGAGGATATGTGCTCCAATTTCGCGCCCTTTTTCAATTATTCCAATAGCAATTTCGCCTAGTTTACGTCCTTTTTTTTGTCCTTTATTAATTGCTTCATCATGAGATTTAATAAGTTTATTAAGATGATAAGCTCCAGCTAAATTAGCTGGGCCAGCGCCAACAAATAATACATCTAATTCTAATGTTTCTCTTTCCCGACCCATGCGCGAAATCCTCACTTAAAAAATGCTAAACAGCCTTGTTTGGATGATAACAATTTTTTGACCAGCCGGACAAGTATTTCCTGCCAAAGGGTAGATAAAAGCTTATTTGTAAATAAGATAATAAGAAGAATTAAGGAGAATAAACACTATAATTAGATAAATGCTATGAGAAAAAATTAATCAGTCAAAACATCTTCAGGACGCATTCCTTTAGGAATAATATAGAGTTCCTGAATCCAATCAGAAAGTATTGCTACTGAGCCAGTTTGAGTAATGAGAGACATCATTCCAGGATATTTTCCAGCTTCAGTAAAGTTAAGAAATAAACCATTAAGTTTTTCACCATGTTCATAGTGATTTAATTTTAAGACTAGTTCTGTACCAGTCTTTAGCTGTCTACAAATATTATTAAAGTCTTCAGATATCATTTTTTTGAACCCAGATTTAGATTTTGCCTCTTGTAACACTTTTATCTAAAAAAGTCAAAGAAAACTATAAATCAATTAATTGTTTATCTTTTTTGTTTGCATAATTATACGGCGTACATATTCTGAGTCATAACCTTGTACCAATATAGTAACCATATATTTACCAATGACATATTGTTTAGAAGCGCTATAGGCACCAAATTTATCTACTTTAGGGCGTAAGTCCATATCTGTAAATTGGATACGGTTAGGTCGAAGAAAAGCAATAAATCCATCAATAGTTCTTTTTTCTCCTAAAACAGATAGCCCTTCATAAGGATCAAAGTCAGCACTAGCAAAACGCCAGTCTAAACTGCCTGTTCTTACAAAGTTTGGCTCACCAAAAAGCTCTTCGGCATAACGAAAACTATTACCTAATCGTAGCCCTAAAAAACCATCGGGTTCAGCTAAATTTGCTCGAAATCTATCTTCAGCTAATGGTCGGCTAGCATTAGGGTTATTACCCTGAGAAAAGACTGTTAATGTTGGTATAACTAATATTAATATACTAGTAGTTAATAGTAGTAAGCGTTTCATTAGTTTTACTCCTATTAGAAAGGTTTTAGATAAAGTAAAGATTTAGTGAATGAAAAAAGCATTTTAGCACAAAATTTTAAACAAACCAGTAAGCTAATAACATTCTATAGGTTCAGCTTCCTTAATATAGTAAACCATTCCTCCGCCTACTTCGATTCGTTTTAAGATTTGGCCTCGAAAACATAGGTTTTTTTCTTTTTCAGGAGTTTTTTGACCATCTTTAAGGGTAACTATAGCTAAGGGATAGGCTTGAGTATCATTTTCACTTGTAATTAGTTCAAGCCCTAATTTTTCATCGCCTACAATTTCTTTAATCCAAGCAGTAAATTCTACTTGAGCACCATCAGCTTGTGAGCTTAACATACCTAGGCGCGCTATTTTATTTGGGTTATGAACTGTTTGACAGTTTGTAAAAAAGATAAAAACTATTAATAATATTGTTTTATAAGTCTTATGGATTTTCAATTAAATTACCTTTAATTACTTAATGTTGTAAAATTTTCTTAAAACTAGTTTTAAGAGTTGCTTTTAATTTAGTCAATGTGAAAAGCCAAATATTAGAAAGTCTACAATTAGAAGATCAGTGGAAAGCTTTTTGGCAAGGGCAAAAGGACTTAATAATTATTTCCCCATTAGGAAAGATTACTGAACTACCAAAAGAGTTTGCATTACTTGCGGGTTCTTTTAACCCTCTACATCAAGGACATCAAAAATTAGCTCAAGTTGTTGAAGGTTTAATTAATAAACCTGTAGTTTTTGAACTCTCAATTGCTAATGTTGATAAAGCTTGGCTAGATGAAACTACTGTTCTTAAAAGAGTAAGTCAGTTTATTGGCTATAATACATTAGCCATTAGTAAATCAGCTACTTTTATGGAAAAAGCGCGTCTTTTTGGTGGATGTTACTATGTTTTAGGCTATGATACGGCCTTAAGAATATTTTCTCCTAAGTATTATGAAAGGGCGGAAGACATAACTCAGTCCTTAAAAACTATTATAGAAAAGGGTGGAAAATTTTTAGTTGCTGCACGCATACAAGGCAGTGAGCTTAAGAGTCTAAGAGATTTACCAATTCCTAAAAACCTAGAGCCTTTTTTCTTAGAAATACCTGTGGATTTATTTAGAGTTGATATTTCTTCTACAATTTTACGTAGTCAGGGAAAAAACTTATAAAAATAAACTAAAGCTTAAAAATTAAACTATAATATTATACCTATATATAAATTCTTACATTATTCATCATAGAGGTAAAAATTTTTCTTGAGCAATGCGGCTCATTGCTCAATCTTAATTCTTGTGGTAAACTCTCTCTACCGAATCGTGGAAACTACGCAATACCTTAATTAACAAAAAGTTAGGCTATCAAATTTATTGCTAAATTGGCTGGAACTGCGCTATAAACTTACACTATCCTATAGCGTTAATTTTGTTATTTTTAGTAATAAGAGAGTTTAGGAGTTATCCTCTCAAGAATGGAAAAGAAGGATACAAAGGCTTTTGGTGATCAAACAATAGAATTTCAGATGTCTGAGTGGACTAGTTTTACAGGCTCAGAGGGTTTCTACTTTACAGTAATTGAAGGCGCGGATTTTGGTCGCGTTTTTCTTTTAGAAAAGCCTGAAATGGTTCTAGGCCGCAGTGATGAGGCTGATATTCAATTAGACGATGAAAAAGTTTCACGTAAACACTTAAAGCTTTATATGATTAAAAATCATAAGGGTGAAGCGCGTGCTAAGGTAGCTGACCTTAGCAGTAAAAATGGTATTTTTGTTAATGGTGTTCGTGCTTATGAGCAAGAACTTAGGAGCGGTGATAAAATTAAAGTTGGCGACACCATATTAAAATTTGAGATCAAAGATCGTCTAGATGTTTCTTACCACGATAAACTCTACCAACAAGCTACCCGCGATCCTCTAACCGCTTTATCAAATCGTAACTATTTCCGTAATGAACTTAGAAAATTTGTCTCCTTAGCTGTTCGTTATAATCGTGCTTTATCAATAATTATGCTTGATATAGATTTCTTTAAAAAAATTAATGATACCTATGGTCATGATGTTGGTGATAATGTGCTAAAAGGCGTTTCAGAAGTCCTAATGCGCCATGTTCGTAACCATGATGTTGCAGCGCGTTTTGGAGGAGAAGAATTTGTTATGCTACTACCAGAAACTAATTTAGGTGGGGCTGTTGTTGTTGCAGAGCGTATTCGTACCGCAGTAGAAAATGTTAATTTTGAATCTTTAGGTTGTCGCCGACAGGTTACTATTAGTATAGGTGTAGCTGAATATGAAGGCGATACAACAAGCGATGGCGAAGATATTCTTAAACGTGCTGATGAAGCTCTATATCGGGCTAAAACCTCAGGCCGTAACCGCGTTTGCGTTTCAAATTAAATCAAAGGTAAAAACATAAAAATATTTATATTTTTCTTTTGTAAGAAATCTATACTAATCATTAGCTATTAAATTCTACTATATACTTCTTAATAATGAGATAAAATCAAATGAGTAATGAAATTAAATTGGGTATTATAGGGGCTGGTCATTGGGGGCCTAATCATGTACGTGTATTTTCTACTACGCCTTCAGTCAAAATATCTATGGTATCAGATTTAAATGTAGAAAGACTTAATAATATTGGTAAGCTTTATCCTGATATTAAGTTAGTAAAAGATTATCAAGAAATATTAAATGATAAAGATATTAATGCTGTAATAATTGCTACACCGACTCTAACCCATTATGAAATAACTAAAAATGCCCTTTTAGCAGGAAAACATGTTTTAGTAGAAAAACCTCTTTGTCAAAGCTCAAGCCAAGGACAGGAGCTTGTTAAATTAGCTAAAGAAGCCAATTTGGTTTTAATGGTTGGACAAGTGTTTCTCTTTAACAATGGAATTCTTAAATTAAAAGAATATTTAGAATTTAATGACTTAGGTAGAATTTATTATATTGGTTCAACTAGGACTAATTTAGGCCCAATACGCCAAGATGTAAATGCTGTTTATGATTTAGCTTCGCATGATATTGCGATTTTTAATTTTTTATTAGGAAGTAAGCCTTTTGAAGTTTCTTCTGTAGGTGAATCCTTTTTACAAAAAGACATTGAGGATCTTGCCTTTATTTCTATGCGCTATCCTAATAATGTTCTTGCACGTGTTCATGTTTCTTGGCTAGATCCTCGTAAAGTAAGAGAAATTACTATTGTTGGTGATAAAAAAATGGTACTTTGGGATGATTTAGCTACCATTGGCCCTATACAAGTTTTTGATAAAGGTGTAGTTAGAGAGCCATATTATGATGATTATGGACATTTTCATCTTCTAGCCCGCGAAGGCGATATAATTATCCCCAAAGTTAAACTAGAAGAACCTCTTAAGAACCAAGCAAAGTATTTTCTTAATGCAATCAAAAAAGGTAGAGTAGATGTCTCTGATGGAAATAGTGGGCTAGATGTAGTAAAAGTCCTAGAGGCAATACAACAGTCCTTAAAAGAGCATGGAAAGGCCATAGAGGTTAATTAATCAATGGCAAATTTTTTTAAGCACCCAACAGCTTTGGTAGAAAGCGATGAAATAGGCCAAGGCACCCGTATTTGGGCATATTCCCATATTATGAAGGGAGCCAAAATAGGAGAAGACTGTAATATTTGTGACCATAGCTTTGTAGAATCAGGGGCAATAATAGGTAGTAGAGTTACTATTAAAAATGGGGTAAGTCTATGGGATAGAGTTATAATTGAGGATGATGTGTTTATTGGCCCAAATGCTGTGTTAACCAATGATTTATGGCCTAGAAGTAAGAAAAGTGATTGGCAAATTGTTGAAACTTTAATAAAACAGGGCGCTACAATAGGGGCTAATGCAACTATTGTTTGTGGTGTGGTTATTGGGCAATATGCAATGATTGGAGCAGGATCAGTAATAACTCGTAATGTTGCAGATTATAGTCTTTGTTATGGTAATCCATCTCGTAGTCATGGATGGGTTTGTAAGTGTGCTAAAAAGCTTGTTTTTGATTTAGATTTTTCTGAATGTCAATGTGGTTGTAAATACCAAAAAATAGAAAATAAAGTAATCTTAAAATGAGTTCCATCACTTCTACCACACCTAAAAACCTTAAAGTTCTAGCTGTTCCAGTGGCTTTTAATGAAGAAAAAAAAATAGGCTCTGTTCTAGATAGATTTACAGAAGGTTTGGTTGATGAAATTTTAGTTATAGATGATGCTTCTACAGATAGTACTCCTGAAATAGTTAAACAAAGAGGTGCTAATCTTATTAGCCATTCTTCCCAAAAAGGGGTTGGAGCAGCTATTAGAACGGCTATAAAGTATGCTTCTGATAAAGGTTTTGATGTTATAGTTATCCTAGCTGGCAATGATAAAGACCGTCCAAGCGAGATCCCAAAACTCCTAGAGCCAATTAGTCAAGAAGGTTATGATTTTGTACAAGGCTCACGCTATTTGCCAGGGGGGATTTATGGTAATATGCCTTTTTATAGGCGGATTGCTACTAAAATACATCCACTACTTTTTTCAATAGCCACAGGTAAATGGGTTACAGATAGTACTAATGGTTTTAGAGCCATAAGGTTATCTATTTTTTCTGACAAACAAATAAATATTGACCAATCTTGGTTAGATAAGTATGAGCTAGAACCATACATAATGTATAAAGCCATAAGGCTTGGGTATAGTTTTAAGGAAGTCCCTGTTACTAAAATTTATCCTCCAAAAGAATTAGGTTATACAAAAATGAAGCCTATAATTGGTTGGTGGAGCATTTTACGTCCAATATTTTTATTAGCAATGAGAATAAAGAAATAATATGCAAGTACCTTTTGTAGACTTAAAAGCACAATATAAAAGTATTAAAACAGAAGTTAATCAAGCTATATCCAATGTACTTGAAAACTGCAATTTTATTCTTGGACAGGAAGTAGAAGAGTTTGAGAAGAATTTTGCTAAATTTATTGGTATAGACTATGCAATTGGTGTAAGTAATGGCTTGGATGCCTTAAAAATCGCTTTAGAAGTATTAGGTATAGGCTATAAAGATGAAGTCATTATACCAGCTAATACCTTTATTGCTACAGCGCTTGCGGTTTCTGCTGTTGGTGCAAAACCTGTTTTAGTTGATATTAATACAAAAACTTACAATATTGATACTAGCTTAATAGAAGATGCTATAACAGCACAAACAAAAGCAATTATGCCAGTTCATCTTTATGGTCAAGCTGCTGATATGAAAGCAATTATTGATATTGCCAAAAAACATAATTTAGAAATTGTTGAAGATGCTGCTCAATCTCATGGCTCACATTACAACGGTTTTTCTACAGGGACTTTTGGTAAAATAGGGTGTTTTAGCCTTTATCCAGGAAAAAATTTAGGAGCTTATGGTGATGCTGGAATTATAGTTACAGCAGATAAAAACCTAGCAGCAAAAATTTCACGCTTACGTAATTATGGGCAGAAACAAAAATATTATCATTCAGAAAAAGGCTTAAATAATAGGCTTGACACCTTACAAGCGGCTGTATTAAATGTAAAACTTAAGTATTTAACAGAATGGAACTCTAAACGAGCTTACAATGCAAAGCTCTACAGTGAATATCTCTCAGACCTTGAAGAAGTAAAAACACCTCAAATAGCTTTAGACCGCGATCATATTTTTCATCTATATGTAGTTAGGGTAAAAGAGCGTGAAAAACTGCAAAAATTTCTTTTAGAAAAAGGTATTACTACAATAATTCATTATCCTGTACCTATACATTTGCAAGAAGCCTATAGTGATTTAGGTTATCAAAAAGGTGCTTTCCCAATAACAGAAGCTTTTGCTGAGGAAATAGTTTCTCTACCAATGTTCCCAGAATTATCACAAGAACAAATTCAATATACTTGTTCTATGATAAAAGAGTTCTATAGTTAGTTATAACTAATAAAAATACTAATCTTTTGGGCAGACAGTTTCTAAACTAACATCGGGAAGAAGTTCAATATCTCGTCCCTGTAATACTTTTAACCTCCATATTCTACGATCCTTAAAGTATTTTACAAGGTTACAGTCTTTTTCTTTGCTCATAGAACGTGCCCAAACTACTTTTGCGTTATCTATATCTGCATCATTATAAACCCATTCTTCATGGAAAATATGATTTTTAGAGTATGTAACTAAAATTAAAATTTCCCCTTCTTGATTATTTAAAAACCTGACTAAATCATTACGTACAACTGACCAATCATTTTTATTGTATCTATCAGTTCTTAACGGGTCAAACCCTAATACTAAAGAGGGGTTAATACTATTAAATAGTAACAGAAAAATCATAGAGCAATAATAAATCGGTGTTGACCAGACAAGAAATTTTCCTATGGGTTTTTTCTTCCAACGCCAAAGATAAACATAGCGCATACATTGAATAAGCACATAATAAAGTAGGCAAACTCCAGGCGCTACATAGTGTGTTAAGGCAACTACCACTTGCAAAACGGCAAATAACAACACTCCAATGGTTATAAGAGAAAAAACAACCCAAGAGTTCTTTATTGCTCGTGATAGAGCAAGCAAAAAAATATTTAGCGGGGTAGCTAGAAAAAAAATAAATAAGTCTTGTAGTTTTTCTAAAGCAAATGGAAAATTAAAATTGGGGTTAAAGTTTTTCTTAAAAGTGTTTGGATACCAAACATTATAAAAATCTACAAACTCTTTGTGATTATATGTTATTAGTCGTGTTTCAGGTTTTACCCAAATAAAGTTAGAAAGATTATTATAAACCGATTCATAAGCTTGATAGGGTAACTTAAAACAACTACCAGTAACGCGATAGTTATAATAGCCCATTATAAGAACTACTAGAGTTAAAACTATGGCTGAAGGTAAGACTATTTGTTGAAAAATAGTTTTTAATGAGAGAGTTTTTTTTGTAATCCAAAAAAATAGCATTGCTATAGCAAAAGAACCTGTTATAAATCCTTCAAAAGGTCTGCTATTAACCAGTATGGCTAAACCCAAAGCAAAGAGCAAAGAATGACTAACTTGAGGTTTTTTAATTATTCTTCGTAAAGCCCCAAAGACTAATGCTCCTCCAAATAAAGCTACAGCACCTCCCCAGTAACTTTGAGTCCAATAAGTAAACCAGCCTAAGTTAAACACCATTAAAATCCCACCTAACATTGCCCAACGAGGAGGCACCCAAGCTTGTAACATCCAACAAGTTGCAGCACAAGCTAGAGCCATACTTAGCCATATGCCAACTATTGGATCTCCTGTTAAGACTTGTCCTATTGCCATAAACAAGCCTTGTGCTGGTGGAAATTTTGAAGCACGGGTTGGAAAAGGTGTTATATGAAAAGTTTCAAAATGCTCCCACAAAGGATGTGCAGGATTTGTTAACCTTCCATGCGCAAAAGTATCGCAAGTTAATAAATAACTAAACTCATCATGTATTTTAGGAATAGGCCAATAAAAAAACTTAGCCATAGCTAAGTTACCTAAGAAAGTAAAAATAGCTATTAATAAAATTACAAGGTTTTTCCTTATAGCTATTTTATTAAAGAGTTTTTCAAATCTTTTAAGTTCTATTCTGCGAAGGGCTAGTATAAAAGAGAGTGATACTAAAATTAAAAGCACCAGTATCTTTATCTTAAACTCAAACCTCTCTATTGTTAGAGCTTCTTCTAAAGCAGGTTCTATCTTTGTTTCTCTTAAAATCTGATTGAATAATAGAAATAAGGTCATAAATTATATAGCTAGAAAATTGATAAGTTTGGAGTTTTTAGAGCTTTTAGAGCTTTTAGAGCTTTTAGCAAAAGCAACTACAAATAATAATTAAACAGTTATTTCAGCTCAAGTCTTAAAAAATCAAAGTTAATTATAATTCTCAGTTAGGCTTAGAAAAATTATGCTATAACGGTTTCAAGTACTGTTTCTATACTACTGTTAAGTTCTTTAACCCCTTTATTCATCACTACTTCAAGACATAAAATCTTTACTTTGCTATTTTTAATATAAAAAATATCTTTTGGTTTTTCCCAATTTGGATAAACTAACACACCATAAATAGCATTTTGCGCTAAAGAGTAACTAATTATCTGATAATAATCCCTATTAAGCTCACTACTAGCTAGCTTATATTTTGTATCTATTACCGCTAAAGTCTTTTCACCATAACTTAAAATTAAATCAGGAATTATTTTAATTTTATTTTCAGTATCTAAAAATACTTGCATCTGATAACTTAATATTAATTTATTGATTTTATTTAACTTATTGTAATCATTACAGCTTTGAGCAAGTTGGTTTGCTACAAAGCGCTCAAATAGTCGATTTAAGTCTATTAAAAAAGCTGGAAAAAAATGTGACAAACCTTCAAGCGAAGGACTAGACATCTCTAAAATCATTTGTGCAAGTGCAATAGGTTCTTGATAGGCTTGATTTAAGCGGTTAAAAGTTAGGTTAGAAAAATTAATTGTAAATAAATTAGGTAAACTAACATTAGCAAAATACTTTTCTAATTTATTCAATTCCCAGATTAGACTATTTTCTAGCTCATCAATAGCATAAATTTTACTAAGAGCTAGTTTAAGTATTTGATTTTCTATTGTATTAGCTGTAACTTCTGTAAAATTGCAGTAATGTTGTAGGTTATAGCCAAAATTTTCTTTAGCTTGTTTAACAAAATCAATACTTCCTTTAATTGAAGTAGAATTTTCTTTTACTTCCTGAAAAGTTTGATTAAGCCCTTTTATAATAAGCTCTTTAAGAGAATCCAAAAAAAGGAGTAAAACAAAATTGCTCCACTCTTTAATAGTACCAATTTGAGCCATTTTATTTTCTTGCCAACGAACTAAGTTATAAACCTTTGAAATCATAAAGTTTAAGTTAGTAATCTTAGTCTTAGGCTCAATAATTATTTTGGTATTGGGAAGAGAAATTACTCCTACATATTGATGGGATTGTAAATTATATTTACCAGTAGTAAGACTAGGGCTAACATCTAGCTTACCTATAAACAAAGCTAAAAGCATATTTAGATCTTCTAGGGTTAGATCAATATCTGTTATTTGGCTATGTTCTAAGAGTTGATAACAATGTTTGATCAATTAATCCTCTAGATAGTTCTGCTAGTGAATACTTAGCTAATAGATCTGGACGGTTATAAAAAAATTCTTCAATAGTTGGAAGAATAGTAAAATCCCAAATTAATTGTAGTTGAGTAAAATCTATGTTACGTGACATAAAATGGCTATGTCCAATATGATACTCTCGACTAATACCATGACTAGTAAGCTGTTGATTTAATTTAACTAATAAGTCTGCAATCCAAACTTGTTCTATAGCATGTTCTCTAAGAAATTTCCTTAGCACATTAGCATCAGGATTTAATGAAATAAAATGAAATCTTCGTCTTAATGCATGGTCAACTAAAGCAATAGAGCGATCTGCTATATTCATTGTTCCAATGATATAAAGGTTAGGAGGAATATTAAATGTTTTTTTTGAATAAGGTAGCTCAATTATATTATTTCTATATTCTAGTAAATAAAGTAGCTCTCCAAAAATCCTAGTTAGATTTCCTCTATTTATTTCATCAATAATTAATACAAACTTACTATCTTTATTGCCTGATCTTGCTTTCTGGCAAAATTGCTTAAATAAGCCATCTAGAACTTGATAAGAAAGAGTTGACTGACCGCTTTGTGTAGGTATAGTTTCGGGTCGTATACCTTCAATAAAATCTTCATAAGAATATGAAGGGTGAAATTGAATTATTTTATATTCACCTTTCCCATTTATAAAATATTGGGCAAAGTGTTCAGCAATAAAGGTTTTACCTGTTCCTGAAGGGCCATAGAAAATTATTTGTTTTTTATGATTTAGTAAATTAAAAATTTGTTTAATAAAATCTTCTTCTAAATATGTTTCTTGTTTTAAGTCTTCAACATCATAGGTAATTTCTATTTCATTATCTCCTTCAATTTCAATTACTTCATCAATTTCTAAAGGGCTTGACAGGTCTGAGATAATTTGTTTGTAAAGTGGCAGCAGGCTATCAAAAGTTTCTTCTATCCTAAAGAGCAAATTAGAGGAAAATAATGTCTCATCATCGCTTGAAAAAGACCTTAATATGGCTAAACATTTTCCTTGATTTAAGAATTCAAGATCGTCTAAAGATCCTATTTTTAACGGTTGAGACAATGTTTCTTCAGTAAAAATATTTATTGGAAATCGTAGGTTTTCTATTAAGCTAAAAAAGCGAGTTTTATTACTAGCAATATAGTTCCTAAATTTAGTTAATAAATTTTCTGCACGATGGCTAGCATAAAGCCCTATTTGAAAGCCAGTGGGTCTAAGTCCTAGGAAAAGTTGGAGGTCGGTTTGTTTTTTATAAGTTTTACGATAAAAAGCTGCCCAATAACTAGTGTTATAGAGTCCTGTTTCTTTATGACCAAAAATATTTTTATTAATTCTTGATAGGGTTTTTCCTGTTTTAGCAGAAGTTTCTAGATCACTAGAGTGACTAAGGAAAAAAGGCTCAAGTTCTTTAATTAAAGCTCTTAAAGGCTGATCGACTTCTTTAATAAAATCTAGATGATGGCTACTAAACCAGTCTTTTTGGTTATTAGCCTCTAGATCACTTAAAAACTTAAAGGTTTTTGGGCTAAATCCAGAAAATGCCATATCTATTAAATACAATTAGTTAAGGCATTAACCAAAGAGGGATGCCATGCATTTGAGTCCCTATTTGCCAATGATTAGCTACTTTAGCAAATGGCCCTAAGAGGGTTTCACGCCAAGTTTTTTCTGGTTCTAAGTGTAACAACTTAGGCTCACCTTCAATTCCTGCTAAGTCTTTAGCTACATTAATTGCAGTTTGTAGTCCGCCTAATTCATCAACTAACTTAAGGTCTTTTGCCTGTCTACCAGAAAAAATTCGTCCATCTGAGAAGGGTTTTACTTCATCTACAGATAAACCTCTACCATCTGCAATTGTTTCAACAAATTGCAAGTAAGTATCATCAATTGTAGATTGTAAAAGCTCACGCTCTTCTTCTGTTAAAGGCCGATAACTAGCTAAAATATCTTTATGGCTTCCAGATTTTATAACTTGAGCGCTAACACCTATTTTGCTATATAACTCAGTTAAATTATTAGACTTAATAATAACTCCAATAGATCCTGTGATAGTTCCAGGGTTAGAGACTATTTTATTAGCAGCCATAGCTACATAAACGCCTCCAGAAGCAGCTACATCGCCAAATGAGGCTACTACAGGAATACCTTTTTCCCTAACCCTTTTTATTGCCTGATAGATTTCCTGTGATGCTCCTACTGTACCACCAGGGCTATTAATACGAACAATTAATGCTTTAACTTCATATTCTTCAGCCTGTTTTAAGGATTCGATAACTTCTTCTCGGCCTGATGAGGCTTCAAGCCCATCTGCAATTACTCCTTCGATTTTAGTAATTGCTATATGTTGTTTTTTCTTTTTCTTAAACCATCTCATAATTTATTTTAAAAAATTAGCCTATAACAAGTTAAGTTACTTTGCAGAACGCCTAAAAAAGATGTTACTTTTTATGGCCGGAAAAATCTATCAATTAAAGAGAAAAATTTTCTGACTTTATTTAAGTTTTTTGCGTCAAAACTTGAAAACTCGCGAATATTTTTATCCTTAATAGAGTTTTAATTATCTAGCTAAGGCTATTAGAAAAATTACATATTTTGTATAGCTAACTTTATCGGGGGAAAGCATGAATAAGAAAATAAAATCATTGGCTTTATTTAGTATTCTTTTATGCTGGGCTACATTAGTCTATGCTTTTTCATCAAGTCCGCCAACTTCTAATACTGGAGCACCAGGTGAAGGTAGTTGTTCTAATTGTCACCGAGGGACAAATAGCCCTCCAGGCAATGTAAGAATCACAGGGCTACCTCAAAGTTATGAAGCAGGAAGACAATATAACTTAACTGTAACTGTTTCTGAAACAGGAAAAATGCGTTGGGGTTTCCAAATTACCGCTCTTAGAGATGATGGTAGCGCAGCAGGCACTTTTACAGTAACAGACTCTAGTAGAACACAATTACTTAATGGTTCTGTAGGTGGACGTACTAGAATGTATGTTCAACACACTGTTAATGGCACTCAACGAGGCACTAGAGATACTGCTAGTTTCAACCTATCTTGGACTGCTCCTACTAGTGATGTTGGTCGTATTACTTTTTATGCTGCTGGAAATGCTGCTAATGGAGATAGCTCATCAGGCGGCGATAATGTTTATTTAACAAATGTAGCTATAAGTGGTGCTCCTGCCACTCCTGCCCCGACTTTATCAAATATTAATCCTAATCGTGGCCCCTCTAGTGGGGGTACAGAAGTTACCCTTACAGGAACTAATTTTAGCAATGGTGCAACTGTTACTTTTGGCGGTACAAGAGTTACTCCAAGATCTGTTAATGCTACAAGTATAACTGCTGTAACACCTTCTGGTAGTGCAGGTGCAGTAAACGTAGTAGTAACTAACTCTGATGGTCAAACGGCTAGAATTAATAATGGTTTTACCTTTGAAGCTTCACAATTACCAGCCCCAACATTAAATAGTATTAATCCTAATACTGGCCCAACCTCTGGAGACACTACAGTTACTTTATCAGGAACTGGCTTTATGCAAGGCGCTACTGTTAGTATAGGCTCACGCCAAGCTACTATGGTTTCTGTTACTAGCACTCAAATTACTGCTGTAACTCAACCAAGTGATCCAGGTAATGTAAATGTTACTGTTACTAACCCAGACGGCCAAGCTAGTGTAATAACTAATGCCTTTACTTATGTAGGCACTACTCCAAGTGGATCTGTCCAACTGCTTAATCCAAACGGAACAGAAGTTTTAAGCTCTGGTGGTTTGCCATTTATGATTAATTGGATGGTAATGAGTGGTAGTACTGCTACACAACGCCTAGAACTTTCTACTGATGGTGGACAAACCTTTAGCACTATGATTACAGACAATTTATCTGCTGATAAGACTTCATTTGTCTATAATGTTCCTCCAGCAATAAATACTACTAGAGCACGTATTAGGATAAGTGTAATAGAAAATGGTGCTACTATCTCTGATATGAGCGATGCAGATTTTAGAATACTACCTGCTGCTACAATTACTAAGATCACTGCAACAGTTACATCTAGTATTAAATTTAAGGTTACTGGAACAAACTTCCAATCTGGTGCAATCCTAGAGATTGAAGGTCAAGCCGCTCCTAGTACTAATGTAAAATCTGCAACTAGCATTGTTGCTAAGAAAGTTAGTAGCAGTTTTGCTGGAAAAGCTGTTAAGGTAAGAGTTCGTAATCCTGATGGTACAGTTTCAATGGAAATGACTGTAACTCCTTAGATAAAATTTTAGGCCAAAGAGTAAAGCACAAGGAAAAATCCTTGTGCTTTTTCTTTTTGTGGGATAAAAATTTTTGCTTATAAAATTTTAATAAGTCTTCTAAAGTGATTAGTTTGTTGCTAAAAACGCCTAATTATGTTATCTAAGGAAAACTTAATATCTTAACCGTTGTGAGCTAAAAATATGTCTCAAGAGGAAAAACTAAAATGGTACGGCTGGGGGCTTGTAAATAAAACTTTTGATCTAAGTCGTCGTCATAACTTTTGGCCTTTTCTAAGAGAAAAACTTGAACTAACTAGCAATGAAACTTCGCTTCCAATAGATATTTCTGAAATTAAACTACCTGCTTCAGAATCATCTTTAGCTTCAAAGTTTGAAAGCCTTTTAGGAGCAAATGCTGTTAGTTGTGACACTTTAGCTAGGCTTACTCACTCAATGGGAAAAAGCTATTTAGACTTAATTCGTATTCGCAAAGGTCAAATAAAAAGCCCGCCTGATTTTGTTCTTTATCCAGAGACAGAGGATCAGGTACTTAAAATTTTGCAATTAGCAAATGACTTAAAAATAGCTGTAGTTCCTTTTGGCGGCGGCACTAGCGTGGTTGGTGGGCTAGAAGCCTTAAAGGATTCTGGACATAAGGCTGTATTAAGCTTAGATCTTGGCTCACTTAACAAAGTAGTAAGTATTGATGAAACTTCCTTACTTGCTACTATTGAAGCAGGAATGATGGGGCCAGCCCTAGAAAAATCTTTACAAGCTCAGGGTTATACATTAGGGCATTATCCTCAGTCTTTTGAGTTTTCATCTCTAGGCGGTTGGATTGCAGCCCGTTCCGCAGGTCAGCAATCTAACAAATATGGCCGTGTAGAAGATATGGTATCAAGCCTTACAATTGTAAACCCTCTAGAGCTTATTACTACACTAGATGCTCCTGCCTCTGCCGCAGGCCCCTCTATAAAACAATTATTAATTGGGAGTGAAGGAATATTTGGAGTAATTACTAAAGCTAAAATGCGAGTTCATAAACTCCCTAGCATAAAAAACTATCGAGGGATACTGTTTAAGGATTTCTTTTCAGGTGCTCAAGCAATTCGCACAATTATCCAATTAGGCTTAGAACCTGCTACCATAAGGCTTTCAGATGAACTAGAAACAGGAGCATTTATGAAAATGCGTCCTGAATCAGAATCAATGTTAGAAAATGCACTTTCTCGCTCTGTTAAATGGTACTTAAAGAATCGTGGATATAATGAGTCTCCCTGCTTAATGATTTTAGGGTTTGAAGCCAGTGATAATAATATAAAGAAAGATGTAGGAGTAGCTTTAGAGATTTGTAAAAATTTTGATGGTCTAGATTTAGGCTTAAGAGTCGGTCAGCATTGGTATAAAGACCGTTTTGCGCTTCCTTACCTAAGAGATACCTTGCTTGATAATATGATAATGATTGATACACTTGAAACGGCTACTACTTGGAGCAATTTTGCTAACCTTTATAAAGCAGTACAAAATGCTTTAATTAGCTCAATTAAAAGCCGCAACTGTTCGCCAATGGTTTTTTGTCATATTTCACATAGTTATCACGATGGAGCATCGCTTTATTTTACTTTGCTAGCTAAACAAATTAAGGGATTTGAAATAGAGCAATGGTATGAGGTAAAACGTGCTGCTTCAGATGCAATTATAAAAAATGGTGGAACAATTTCACATCACCATGGTGTAGGGCGTGATCACGCACCTTGGGCACAACTTGAACATGGCAAGCTTGCAATTGCTGCATTAAATAAAGTAAAACAAGTTTTTGACCCTCAAGGAATACTTAATCCAGGAAAGTTAATAACATGACAAAGCTAGCACTTGAGCCAAGAGATCAAGCAATTAAAAAATTACAGCAAGAAGCTTTTGATATTCTAATTATAGGTGGCGGAATTACTGGGGTTGGTGCTGCTCAAGATGCTGCATCTAGAGGGTTAAAAGTCGCTTTAATTGAGCGTGGAGATTATGCTATTGGAACTTCTAGCCGTTCCTCAAAGCTTATTCATGGAGGATTACGCTATCTTGCCCAAGGTAATTTTCGTGTAACTTATGAATCTTGTGCTGAAAGAGCCTTACTACAAGACTTAGCCCCACATTTAGTTAAACCTTTGTCTTTTTTAGTCCCTATTTATCGCTTAGGGCACGGATTAATGGTTTTTACAGGTCTTTGGCTTTATGACATTGTTTCTATGGTAAAAAATTCTCGTTTTCATCAGCGTGTTAGCGCTAAAAAAGCCTGTGAGATGGTGCCAATGCTAGAGAGCCAAGGATTACACTTAGGTTTTCTCTACCATGATTGTCAAACTAATGATTCTAGACTTGTAATGGAAGTAATAAAATCTGCTGCTAGCTATAATGCAATCTCTTGTAACTACTTAGAAGCAAGTGACTTAATTAAAGAACAAAATTTTGTTGTTGGAGCAAAAGCAAAAGATTTAATAACAGGTCAGGAAATTTCTATTCGTGCCAAACAAGTAATAAATGCTACTGGAGTTTGGTTAGATAAAATGTGCCAAGCTGATGAACCTCAGTCAAATAGTAAAGTCCGCCCTGCTAAAGGAGTTCATATTACTATTGCTCGTTCTCGTATTCCTTCTCAACAAGCCTTACTTTTTGAATCCGCTTATAATGACAAACGATCGCTATTTTTTATCCCTTGGTATGAAGGCATTATTATTGGCACTACAGATACAGATTTTAAGGGTAATATTGATTCTCCTCTAGCCTCAGATGAAGACATTAAATATATTATTGAATCTACAAATAAAGTTTTCCCACATGCTAAACTTACTAATAAAGATATTTTAAGTAGTTATGCAGGGCTTCGTCCGCTTATTGATGAAGGAAGTAAATCAACTAAAGATATTTCTAGAGAACATCGTATTTTTGAGAGCAATTCAGGCTTAATTTCAATTGCTGGAGGCAAATTAACTACTTATAGACTAATGGCTAACCAACTAATGGATGTTGTTCTTAAGAGCATGAAAGTGCGAAATTTAATTAAGGAAATTAACCCAACTATTACAGATAAAATATTTTTAAGTGGTTTTACTCCTAATAAAAATCCAGTAAAACTACTTCAAACACTAACTTGGCCTAAAGCAAGAAAATTAGGTATAGATGATAGTGTTGCCGATCATTTAGTAGAAGATTATGGTACTAATGTAGAAGAAATTTTAAGTATTGTTAAAGAGCAACCTGATTTATCTGCACTTTTGACTCCAACACTCCCCTTTATACAAGCAGAAGTTATTTATTGTGTTCGTGCTGAGCAAGCAACACATTTAGATGATTTTTTAGTTCGTCGTAGCCGAATTGCTTTTCTCTCAGCCGATCAAGGAGTAAGTGTGGCTTCTAGTGTAGCACATCTTATGGGTCAAGAACTTAACTGGTCACAAAGTAAAATAGAAACAGAACTTCATAGATATAAAGAATCTTTTGCAACACAATATCAGGTTACTTAAATTTTTCTAAAACCAGCTAAATAGATAAGTTCCATAGGGGTTTTATAGGAGAAATGCAAGATCTAAGGTGTCCTAGACCTCTTTTAAGAACAAATTTGGCAATTATTGCATAAAATCTTTATATCTCCTCTTGACGGATCTTAAAACAGATGGTAGAAATGCCCTGCAACAAAATAACAAAATAAGAATCTAGCTAGCCTGTTCATAAACTTGAACATATTGCTACTTTAGCTTTTGCTAACACAAAGGAGGTCACTTGTCGGCGCAAAAATTTACAGGAACCTATGAAATTGAGGTCAGGCTTGGCCCTCAAGAAGTATGCTTTTTAGAATTTGATATGCCTGAATCTGAAGAGGAATTGCGCAAAGTTAAAGTTGACCCGCCTGGCGCAGAAGCAGAGGAACTTGTAAGAGGACTACTATCTACAGTGTTCTCCTTATCAGCAGGCAGTCAAACCTCTCGTAATATTCAAATATATGATCTAATGAATAATGTTGCTTCAGTTCGTGAAGCAGTAGAAGAAGGTGAATCCCTTAGCAGTATTAAAACTAAGCTAGAGGCTTCAGCACAAGATGATATAGCTCGTATTAGCTTACGTTACTTTTGCTCTTTAATAGAGCTACTTCCTAAAAATAAAGCTTTAGAACTCTTATCACAATTCTCTAAATTCCTTTTTACTAAAAAGGAAGCCTTACCCAAAGCTGCTAGTGTTTCTAAAGTAACTAAAGACTCTCCTAGATGGGATAGAGTCGTTAAACAAAATGTCTTAATTAATGATGAGCCAACTCAAGATATAGAAGTTAATGCCTTAGAAGAAGAAGTAACAGAGGATGCCGAGCCACTAGAAACTGAATGGACTGAAGCTCCTTCTGATATTGAACCTATTGGAGAAAGCGAATTAGATGATGATGAAATGGATCACTCTGAAATAACTTAATCCAATCAAAATTTAATAATCTCGTACGATTACTATGGCGTATTTTACATAAGATACGCCACTTTGCTTTTTTAAGCGCCTAACTCTTTATAATTAGGCTATTTACTTATTTATTTTTCTATCCAAACAGAAACCGATCCACCTTTACAGGGAAAATATGCCCAACCTTGAGCATCAGATTCTATGCTTTCTTTAATATGTTCTGTTATATCAAAAAAAGTTTTATTTGCTTTTTTAACCTCCATCCATTTACCACTAGTAAAGCCTGTATTTATAACAACAGCCATTGCTTTAGGATGTTTAATATCTCCTAAACGAGTCCAGCCTATAATATTAGGGTGGTCAAAAAAATCTAGTTGCTCGCCATAATTATAATTTTTTCGCGCCCACAGAAATTTATCTATTAACCAGCTATGTGAATAAAGTATTACTGGAGGTTTGTCAGGTAAACTATTTTCATACTGTGCTCCATAATAATCTGGATAAAATACACAAGGATATCCTTGCTGTCTAAGCAAAATTAATGCATAGGCTAGAGGCTTAAACCAAGGCTCAACAGGAGATTCTAGGGATTGACAGGGTTGAGTATCATGGTTATCAACAAATGTTACAGCTAGAGTAGGAGTTTCTTTTACAAGTGTATTATCTAGAATTGTACGTAAGTCATACCTAGTTCCTAACCGACTAGCATGATGTAATTTATAATGTAGAGGTACATCAAAAAGCGACATTACCCCATTTGTTTTTTCAACATAACTTTTTAGCTCTAAAAGATTTTCTGACCAATATTCACCAACAGTAAAAAGCTCGCGACCTCCAAAATGAGCACGTAAATGGTTAATCCAATCACGGAAAAAATGTTCACTTAAGAACTTAGTAGAATCCATTCTAAAACCATTTACGCCTGTTGTATCAACAAACCATCGTCCCCAATACATAAGCTCTCCTCGGACTTCTGGAACGTCTGTATCAAGTTCGCAAGCTGTGCGATATTCAAATTTTCCATACTCATTAGGAACTCCTGGAGGGAAACTTTTATCCTTAAGACGGTAAAGCTTACTTTGGTCTTTAGTCTCAGCATTATAACTAATAGTATCAAAATGCCACCAATGCCATTTCATATCAGAATAAGTATTACCACGACCAGGAAAATTAAAATCTGTACAAGCTAGAATTTGATACCAATCACTTTTAGCCATACTACGGTTTGCCCAGTCTACTTCTTGGACTCTAACAGACTCTATTCCATCAGCCCCATTTTTATGCTTAAAGACTACATCAGCATAAACCTGCATATTTTGAGCATGAATTGCTTTAATGGCTGTTAATAATTCTTCCTTAGTCCCATATTTAGTTCTTCTACTAGCTTTTTGATAAAACTCTCCTAGGTCAAATAAATCATAAACTCCATAGCCCACATCAATTTTCCCACCTTGTCCTTTACAAGCAGGAGGTAGCCAAATAGCTGTAAAACCCTGATGGGCAAGCGCAGAGGCTTTTTCTGCTAGTTCTCGCCAAAGTGTACCATCAAAACTTGTGTACCAATGGAAGAACTGCATTATGACACCATTAATTGACATTTTATTAATTCCTTAAAAGGAGGTAAGCTTTTTGCAGGCTAATCTTTATCATCTATCCTTTACTAAGTATGCAAAGAAGTTTTGCAATCTGCTACTATAACCATTACTAGCCAAAAAAGAAAATCTAACTTGGCAGTTCTTATAAGTTCTAATAAGTGACCAGCCATAAATGCTAGGTCTATTTTTGCTTACCCTTAACAGGGTAGAGAAACTTAAACTATAGATACTTTTTTTATACCTCAAACTTCAAACTTTATATTTAATTACTTATATGGCTAAACTTAAAATTGCTGCTTCAACTTATCTTAATTCTGCCCCATTAATTTATAGTTTCTTAAAAGGAAGCTTAAAAAATACCTGTGATTTTATTGGTGATGCTGCCCCATCACGCTGTGCTGATTTGCTTAAGGAGAATTTAGTAGATATAGCGTTAATTCCTGTTATTGAGTATCAATCGATTAAAGAAATACACTTAATCCCTGATGTTGCTATTGCTGCAAAAGAATCTGTTAAAAGTGTAATCTTAGTAACTAAATGTCCTATTAATAAGATTAATAGTGTTTCACTTGATACTTCCTCTAGAACTTCTGCAACGCTTGTAAAAATTATTTTAGAGAAATTTTACCAGATAAAACCCTTCTATTTAACTAGCTTTCCAAATCTAAGCAAAATGCTAAGCCAATCAGATGCAGCCTTAATTATTGGTGATCCTGCTATAAAAATTAGAGAAGAAAATTCATCTGTTTATCAAATATATGACCTAGCTCAAGAATGGCGAAAATTTACAAAACTCCCTTTTGTTTTTGCTTGTTGGGGAGTAAATAAAAGAATACTTTGGTCTGATAACCAAGATGGTTTAATTAATAATTTGTCTAGTCGGTTGTCTAGTCGTGGTATGGTTTCTTTGTTTATTAAAGCTAAAGAAGAGGGTTTAAGTACACTAGAAGAAATTGTTAAAGAATATAGTAAGGATTTAGAAATAGACCCAGATTTATTATTAGATTATCTTACAAGCAATGTTAATTATGATTTAGATAAAGAAAATTTACTTGGGCTAGAGCTATTTTATAATCTAGCTTTTGAATGTGGATTAATTAATAAAAACCATAAAATAGAATTTCTAGAAAAATAAATTAGTTAGGGCGCAAATTTATGCTAATAGAGCTTACACGATTTAAGATAAAAGAAGGCAAAAGCAAAAGGGTAGATGAATGGATAAGACTGCTTAATGATAATATGCCTGCTGTTTTGCTTACTCTTGAAGATGAAAAAATGTATGTTGAGGCCATTTTTAGGGAATTTAATAAAGAAGGTGAATTTCTTTATTGGTTTTCTATTCAAGGAGAAGGCGGAAAACCAATTAGTGAATCAATGCACGAAGTTGATAGAAAACATATTGAGTATTCCATTGAATGTATTGAGAAAGAATCCAAAGTTGATATGAGACTAGAAGTTGCAATGTTACCAAATTGGATTAAGGACGCTATTAATTCTCATTAAGTATAAAAAAGTATAAAAATAGCAAATAACAAATATTTTAATATTAAAGGTTTTTATTTTATGAACTTGCTTAATCCAGCAGCACTTTATCAAGAGCTTTCCCAAGCTAAGGAAAATAAACAGGCTTTAGCACTTGCTACAGTAATAGCAACTAAAGGATCTACCCCACAAAGAGCAGGGGCAAAAATGCTTATCTACCGTGATGGAAAACTATCTGGCACGGTTGGGGGTGGTTGTGTTGAGGCTGATGTAGTAGGAGCAGCACAAAGACTAATGAGACAGAAAAAAGCTGAACTTTGTTGTTTTGAATTAATTGCTGATCCTGGTGATCCTGATGGTGATGTTTGTGGAGGGATTATGGAAATTTTTATTGAACCATATTTGCCAGAGTAAAATTACTTTCGCCTTAAAACTATTGTGCGAGCAATCCCTTGAAGGTCTTTAAGAGTTTCTTCTATTTGCCAGCTTTCTAAATTAACACTCTCTAGCAATGCTTTTTCTTGACCAAACCCTATTTCACAAATTAAATATCCTCCAGAGTAAATTAATGGCACTACGTCATTAAATAATTTTTTAGTTAAAGCCAAACCCTCTTCAGGTGCAAAAAGAGCAAGTTCTGGCTCATAATCGCGGACTTCTTTAGCCAGATCATTTTTTTCACTAGGCGATATATAAGGGAGGTTTGCACAACAAAAGTGAAATTCTTCAGTAGATGAAAGTTCTTTGACTAAATCACTATAAACCCAATTAATTCTATCTATTACTTGATGCTTAGAGGCATTTTCATGGGCTACTTTTAAGGCTCTAGGAGAAATATCTATTGCAGTAATTTGAGATAAAGGAAGTTCACAGGCAAGTGTAATTGCAATAGAACCTGACCCTGTGCCTACATCCAGGATTTTTGGCTGTAAAATATTAAGTTCTTTAACTAGCTTTATAACTAATTCAATCATTAGCTCTGTTTCTGGGCGAGGAATTAAAACATTGGGGTTAACAGTAAACTTACGACCATAAAACTCTTGGTAGCCCAAAATATATTGAGGTGGCTCACCCTTAGAACGCCGCTCAATAAATCTTTGATAATGCTCAGCTATTTCTGAAGATAAGATATCTTTATTATGAGCTAGTAAATAGGCTTTATTGCAGTTAAGTAAATCCATTAAGAGCAAAGTAGCATTATGGCGAGCATCTTTAATATTTGCTTTTTGGAGTTTTTCTGTTGCTTGTGCTAATAAATCTTTAATTGATAACATTTGGGAAAGTTATTACTTTACTTTTCTTCTATATTTACTTTCTAACCAACAGAGTTTTTTTCTAGTTTCTTCGGCAATACTTAAGGCTGTATCTACACTGTCTGATAAAACTGTAAAGTGTCCCATTTTACGTTTTGGCTTAGCTTTTTTCTTACCATATAAATGTAGGCAAACATTATCATTAGCTAGTATTTCAGTTGTCCCAAAGAATCTATCGCCTTTATGATCGCCTAGAATATTAACCATAACAGCACTATTTGTTAGCATTTTAGGAGATCCTAGAGGTAGTCCACAAATTGCCCTTAACTGTTGCTCAAATTGTGATGATACACAAGCATCAATCGTATAGTGCCCGCTATTATGAGGGCGTGGGGCTATTTCATTAACTAAAATCTCATTGTTTTCTAGCAAAAACATCTCTACACAAAAAACCCCAACTATATTTAATTGTTGGGCTATTTTTCTAGCAATTTCTGTTGCTTTATCAGCTACATTATCTGAAATTCTTGCAGGTACAATTGTTGTGTCTAGAATATTATCTACATGTATATTTTCTGTTACAGGGTAGGTAACAATCTGTCCAAGTTGATCGCGAACACAAATTATTCCTAGCTCTTTAGTAAAATTAATAACTTTTTCCCAAATTAAAGTACGATGATTAAGTGAGTTAAAAACCTGTTGAGCTTGTTCTAAATTAATAATTTTAACTTGTCCTTTACCATCATAACCACCATAAGCTGTTTTTAAGAGGGTTGGAAACCCTACTTCCTCACTAGCTTTTTCTAAATCTATAGGGGTATAAATTGGATAGAAAGGGACTGTTTTAATCCCTATGCTACGAACAAATTCCTTTTCTAAAATACGATGTTGTGTTGTTTTTAAGACATAGCTACTAGGGTAAACTTGATGACCTGCTTCTTCTAAAGCAATTACTGAATTAACATCAATGTTTTCAAATTCATAGGTAAGAATATCTGAGCGACTGCCTAATTTTAGTACTGAGGCAATATCATCATAGTTAGCAACTATTTTTTTATCTGCTACAGATGAGCAAGGGGCATCGCTTGAGGGGTCAAGGAAAGAGATGCGATAGCCCATTTGACGGGCAGCTAGTGCTAGCATTCTGCCTAGCTGCCCGCCCCCTAGTATCCCGATTCTACCACCTACTTCAATAGACTTTCTTTTAAGGTCTTTAAGGTCTTTAAGGTCTTTAGAATCTTTAGAATCTTTAGAATCTTTAGATTTTTTAGCTAACATTTTAAACCACTTTTTTTAAGGTTTAATGGCTAAAAAGAAACCGTCTTGGTTGCCTCCACCAAAGGCTCTTTGTGGGCCATTTAAGGTGGGAAAGTTAGTAGATCCTGTTATTCCAGTCAAATATATTGTGCCGTTATTTGCCACAATAAAACTAGCTTCTCTTTCTATTCCATTTCCACCTAAGTAAGTTGATGTAATTGCTTGCCCTTGAGCATCAAAACTAGCAAAATAAATATCACTTGAACCACTTAAAGAGGTTTGTAAGGCATTTTGAGTTGGTAAATCAGGAGATGCTGTTGTACCAACTAGATGCACTTTTCCAGATCCATCAACAAAAGAAAACCCAAATGTAGGTTCATTTTCATCTAAACTTCCACCTAAATATGTAGAGTAAATTACTCCACCACTAGGATTAATTTTAGTAACAAATGCATCATAAAAGGAACCAAATCCTCCACCATAATCTTTTTGGAAGGCATTACGAGTCGGAAAATCAAGAGATTTTGTCCTCCCAATTAAATAAACTGTTCCTGAATTATCAATAACAAAGTTAGTTACTTCTTGCCCTAGACGACCACCTAAATAAGTTGAGTAAATTAATGAACCGGAGTTAGTAAACTTAGAAATAGACAGAGTTTTGTCTCCTATTTGATTGTTTTGAAATGGGTTAAGTAGAGGAAAATCTTGTGAGCTAGTTTCACCTAGTAAATAAATATTTCCTGCACTATCAGATTTAACTTGTAAAATTGTATCTAAACCCTTTCCTCCAACATAGGTGCTAAGTGTTGGTATACCTACCATATTTATCTTAGCTAAAAATACATCCCCAGCATCTCCATAAGCACGTTGGAAAGAATTTCCTATTAAAGGAAAGTTACTAGAAAAAGTTGTTCCACTTAAAAGTATATCATTATTACTATCTATGGCTAAACGTAAGTCTAAATTAGAGTTTAGCTCATTTCCATTACCACCTAAGTAAGTAGAATAGATAAATGTTCCTTGAGTACTAAGTTTAGTTAAAAACACATCATCAAATCCACCTGAAACACCTTGAAAAGCATTTGCTATAGGGAAATTTTGCGAGCCAGTTTTTCCAACTAAAGTAATATTACCTGCATTATCAACAAGAAAATCTCTAATATCATCAAAGCCTCTACCACCAAGGAAAGTTGAATAAATTGCCTCACCTCTAGGGCTAAATTTAGCTACAAACCCATCGCTTGCACCACCAAATTTCTTTTGCACTGCATTTAATGTAGGGAAGGATTTACTAGAAGTAACACCTACAATATAGATATTTCCTAGTACATCAAGTTTTAGCCCTAAAATATCTTCATCTCCAACACCACCTAGATATGTAGAAAAAATACCATCACCATTAGGAGCTATCTTAAGTAGAAAAGCATCAGAGTCGTTATCCTTAAAATCTTCTCTATTACCATATAAACTCTGAAAAGGATTAAGTAAAGGGAACTTTCTAGAAGAAGTTACACCTGCTACATAAACATTTCCATTATCATCAACAGTAAAAGTAAAGGGGTCATTAACCTCCCCACCTCTGCCTAAATAAGTAGAATAAATTACCTGACCATTAGGGGCGAGTTTTGTTATACAAAAAGCCTCAGTACTAATTCTTTTATAAGTTGTTTGAAAAGCATTTTGAATAGGAAAATTACGCGAGTTTGTCGCTCCTAAAACATAAAGATTTCCTGCCTTGTCCATTTTTATCTGTCTTGGGCGTTCTTCATTAGCACCACCAATATAAGTGGAATAAAGTAGCTCTCCACTTGGACTAAGTTTTACTACTACTAATTCAGATGCTCCTCTAGATTTATCTTGGAAGGCTGCTTTTAGTGGAAAATTAGTGGATGTACTATTACCAACTAGATAAAAATTTCCTGATGAATCAATGGTACTTAAAGTTAAAGTGTCTTGTCCTTCACCGCCTAAATAAGTGCTTAAGCTAAGATTTGGTGCTGCTTGAAACATAACATTAGCTTTAGAGCTAAATTTTGTTTCAAGATTTTTAGTTTGATTTGGTAGAATAGGTAAGCTAACAATGGCAAATATAATTACTAGTAAAATAGCAAGTCTAAACCAAGTTTTTGTTAAAGACATAAATTTAACCCCCCTCAGATAAAACATAGATTTTTGTTTTGATGCGCAAATGATTATCAAAGTTTTGTTTTTTTTGAAAGCGATCTAACACTAAAGCATCTTACAATATTTGTAACTATCTGCATAGTCAGCTAGTTAGTAAATATGGTATTGTAAAAATTTATAACCATTTTTATCCAATTTAATTTCATAGAATGGTTTTATTGACTAGAATATATCACTGTACTACATTACTAATACACTGAAAAATTTTGGCTTTAGGAGCTTAAAATGCAAGAAGAATCTTATCTAATACTTGAATGGAGTTTAAGTAAAAAGCTAGCTTTCCGCTTTATGTTTGTTTATTCATTTATTTATTTTCTTCCATTTCCTCTTAATGCCTTTGAATTAAGTACCTTTCCTTTTAGTATATTAGAATGGTTTGTCACAAAGTATGATAGCTTGTGGAAATTAATTATTCCCTGGGTTGGCAAGCATTTACTAAATTTAGATATTACGATTTTTCCTAATGGAAGCGGAGACACTACTTTTAACTATGTTCAAGTTTTATGTTTTTTATTTATTGCAATGTTTTTTACTTTAATTTGGACATTACTAGACCGTAAACGAGCTAACTATCAGTATTTACACCAGTGGTTAAGAGTTTATGTTAGGTTTTCTTTAGCTAGTGCAATGATAAGCTATGGTGCAGTAAAGGTTATTAAATCACAGTTTCCTTATCCAATTCTTAGTAAATTAATAGATAATTTTGGTGATAGCTCTCCTATGGGTTTACTCTGGGCTTTTATGGGGTTTTCCGAGCCTTATAATGTTTTTACAGGGTCAGCAGAAATGTTAGCAGGGGTTTTGCTAGCATTTCCTCAGCTAACTACATTAGGGGCATTAGTTGCTATAGGTGTAATGAGCAATGTTGTTATGCTTAATATGAGCTATGATGTGCCAGTAAAACTTTTTTCCTTCCATTTATTAATGATGTCAGTTTTCTTATTAATACCAGACTTAAAGCGCTTAGCATATTTCTTTGTACTAAATAATAAAGTAGAAGCCAATGTATTTACTCCACTTTTTGAAACGGACAGGTTAAATAAAATTGCTAAAGCGGTTAAAGTAGTATTTATTTTGCTTCTTATTAGTATTCATTTATCAGTAGCCCACGAAGAACGTAAGATATATGGTGATTTATCTACAAAACCGCCATTATATGGAATTTGGTTTATTGAGGAATTTGAGCTTAAAGGAGAGGTTAAACCGCCTTTACTTACAGATGAAATCCGTTGGCGAAGAGTCGTTTTTGATTTCCCTGGATATATGCTTTTAGAAAATATGATTGAGAAAAAAGAATATGTTGCACTTAAACTTGATATGGAAAAGAAAACAATTATTCTTAGCCCTTATCGAGAAGATCAAGATAAAAACTGGAGAGCTAGTTTTACTTTTGAACAATTAGATTCTGATAAAATGATTTGGAACGGTCAATTAAATGGTGAACCTGTTCGTATAAAGTTACAGCGCTTAGATGAAAAGAAATTTTTGCTTAATAGTAGAGGTTTTCATTGGATTAACGAATATCCACTTAATAGATAATTTTAATAGGCAATTTACTCCCATAAATTCAGGTGTATTTTTGGTATAGCATTTAACAAGAGAATATTGAGAGTAAGAGCATAAGGGATAGAGAGATCAGTTTTGTAGACTATGAAGAATTATGTATAATTTCCGCTCGTAAATAAATTAAACTTCTTAATAAATTCCTACAAATAACTCAATTTTTTCAAGGAGAGAATATCTATGCAGGGTCTAATGATGGATACTCAACTATCCGTGCAGTTAATTTTAGAAAGAGCAAAACAGTTTTTCCCTAAAAAAGAAATTATTACACGTCAAGCTAATGGAACTCATCGCTATACTTATGGAGACTTCTATAAAAGGGTTTTACAACTTGCTTCAGCGCTTAAACAATTAGGCATAAAACCTGGTGATCGTGTTGCTACTTTTGCTTGGAATAACTACCGCCACTTAGAGCTTTATTTTGCTATTCCTTGTATTGGGGCGGTACTGCACACAGTAAATATTCGACTTGCTGCTGATCAAATTGTTTACATCATTAACCATGCTGAAGATCAAATATTATTTTTTGACGCTTGTTTTGCTCCTTTAGTTAAACACTTTGCGCCAGAGCTAAAAACCGTAAAACATTTTGTTGCTATGGATGAAAGTCCTATTGAGGAACTTAGAGCAGAATCTTATGAAGAGCTATTAGCCTCTCAACCTACTGATTTTGTATTGCCAAAAATAGAAGATGAAAACATGGCAGCGGGTCTATGTTATACGTCTGGAACAACAGGACATCCTAAGGGGGTGCTCTACTCACACCGCTCTATTTTTCTACATTCAATGGCTATTTGTATGGCTGATATGATGGGGCTTTGTGAAAAGGATAGAGCTTTTCCAGTTGTTCCAATGTTTCATGCTAATGCTTGGGGCTATCCTTTTGCTTCTGCTCTAGTAGGTGCTACACAAGTCTTTCCTAATCACTTTATGCAGCCTCGTGATATTATTCAACTTATTGATCAAGAAAAAGTAACTGTAACTGCTGGTGTTCCTACAATTTGGCTTGGAATAATGGCACTACTTGAACATGAAAAATTTAATCTAGAAAACCTTAGACTTATTGTTATTGGAGGCTCTGCTGTTCCTGCCTCAATGATTGAATATTTCCAAAAAGGCTATAACATCCCTGTTGTACAAGCTTGGGGAATGACTGAAACATCCCCATTAGGCTCAATTGCCACAGTAAAAAGCAATTTGCTTTCTTTAAGCCAACAAGAACAAATGAGCTATCGCACAAAACAAGGTATCCCCGCTTCTTGTGTACAAATCCGAGCCTTAGATGATGATGGTAAAGAAGTAAAATGGGATGGAGAAACAAGAGGAGAATTACAGGTTAGAGGCCCTTGGGTTGCTAAAAGCTACTTTAATACTACAGAACGTGCTGAAGCTTTTTGTGATGGATGGTTTTCTACAGGCGATGTGGTAACTATTGATTCTGAAGGCTATATAGCAATTGTAGATCGTACCAAAGACTTAATAAAAAGTGGGGGTGAATGGATTTCAAGCGTAGATTTAGAAATCGCTCTACTTAGTCACCCTAAAATTCAAGAAGCGGCTGTAGTTGCTGTCCCTCATGAAAAATGGGTTGAGCGCCCACTTGCTTGTGTTGTTCCAAAACCCGCCTTTATAGAAAGCTTTGGCAAAGAAGAAGTACTTGAATACCTAAGAGGACAATTTGCTTCTTGGTGGATTCCTAATGCCGTAGAGTTTGTTAAAGAAATCCCTAAAACCAGTGTAGGCAAGTTTGATAAAAAACGCCTACGTGTGATGTACCAAGATTTTAAGTGGCCTGGGGAATAGTTAGATTGATAACAAATTGAGGTGTTGAAATAAATTGGGCTTAGGTAAATTGGAGTAGGTTAGGGGTTGTTGGGGCTGACACATAGGTCAGCCCCAACAACCCCAACTACCCCCTAAAAATAATATGGTAAAAAATTATCCTCTTTTAATTGCAGGTGAGCGAATTACTAGCTCCGATACTTTAGAAATACGGTCGCCTTTTAATAATGAGCTAGTAGGAATTACTTGCTACGCAACACAGAATCAAATTACAGATGCTATAGCGTCATCGTCAAATAGCTTTGAGCAAATGCGTAAACTACCGGCTTATCGTCGTGCAGAAATTTTAAATAATGCAGCAACAGAGCTTAGAGCTAGACAAGAAGAAGTAGCCAGGCTAATTACTTTAGAAGCAGGTAAGCCAATAAAAGCCGCTCGTATAGAAGTTAGCCGTGCTGCTAACACCCTAAATTTAGCAGCAGAGGAAAGTAAACGTTTAACAGGCGAGTATTTACCCTTAGATGTTGATGCAGCCTCAAGTGGGAGAAGCGCTATAGTTAAACGCTTTCCTATAGGGACAATTTCAGCTATTACACCATTTAATTTTCCACTAAATTTAGTAGTGCATAAGCTTGCCCCTGCAATGGCTGTGGGAAATCCTATAGTCTTAAAACCTGCTCCCCAAACGCCTTTAACTGCTATAACTTTAGGTGAGATTTTGCTAAATGCTGGTTGGCCTAGAGAAGCTCTAAATGTAGTATTTTGTCGTAATGAAGATGCAAGCGCGCTAATAGTAGATCCTAGAGTAAAAATGCTTTCATTTACTGGTAGTGCTACAGTAGGTTGGCAACTAAAAAAACTAGCTTACGATAAACGTGTAGTTTTAGAGCTAGGTGGAAATGCTGGTGTAGTAGTAGAGTCTGATGCAGATTTAGATTTTGCTGTTTCTCGCTCAATTGTTGGTGGTTTTGGCTATAGTGGTCAAGTATGTATTTCTGTACAAAGAATTTATGTTCATGAGCCGATTTATCAAGACTTTACTCAAAAATTTCTTAATGGTATAAAAAACTTAAAACTAGGCGATCCTCTAGATGAAAATATTGACCTAGGCCCAATGATTAGTGAACGAGAAGCAGCAAGGGCTGAATCTTGGGTTATAGAGGCTTGTCAAAACGGTGCTAAAACACTTTGTGGAGGAAAACGGCAAGGAACTTTATTTGAGCCTACGGTTTTAGCTAATGTTGATAGTGAAATGAAAGTTAGCTCTCAAGAAGTTTTTGCTCCTGTTGTTACAATTAGTCCTTATGAGGATTTTGACGAGGCTTTAGAACTAATAAATAATTCAAAATTTGGCTTACAAGCAGGGATTTTTACACGTGATATTAAAAAAATCTTTTCTGCTTATGAAAAACTAGATGTAGGTGGATTAATTGTAGGAGATATTCCTACATATCGTGCTGAAAATATGCCTTATGGAGGAGTCAAAGAGTCAGGTTTTGGGCGTGAAGGAATACGTTATTCTATAGAGGAAATGACAGAACTAAAAACCTTAGTACTAAGTTTATGACTTATAAGCAAAATAGCCATCTGATTATGTTTTTTCAGATGGCTATTTTGGTTTTATAAAACTAATTTATACTTAAACTATTGAGCAAAAACCTGTTCTGCTTTAGTAATTTTTACTGCTTCTGGTTTAATGTTAAGTTTACGAGCACCGATAACTTTATCCTCATCAAGTAGTTCTTGTGGTTTGGTTGCATCATATTTGATAGCAGAAAACCCATCTTCAACTAGTTGTTTGCGTAGACTTTCAGCATCTTTAGTAATCATTACTACATTTAAGTTTTTAGCATTTAAGTGTTTCTTAATTGCACTATTAACTTGATCAACGGTTAGACTTTGTAGTTTATCTCTCATATAAGAGGTAAACTCGCCTATTTGATACCATTTACTGTCTAAGGCATAGCCAAGTTGTTGATCTTGGGTTGCAGTCATTACAAAAACATTTTTCATTAGATATTCACGGATAGCTTCAAATTCTTTTTGTGAAAGACCTTTTTCTACTAATTTTTCTAGTTCATGGGTTGCGATTCTTAGAGCAAAATGAGCATTAGTAGGGACTACAGGTCTAATCCAAATTTCAAAAATTTGGGCGCGACGAGCAATATTAGCATCTGGGAAAAATTGAAACATTCCACGTGGAAAAGCTTCTATGTAGGCATAATCGCCATAGTTCATACCACGAGTTTCACGGATTCGATCATAAAGATGGCTAACTGATGAGCGATGCTCACCAAGCCATGCACGAGCTAGCCAAAGGGCTGCAAAATCAGAGTGTGAGCGATTTACTTCTATTGGAAAACCAAAAGATATTGCTGTAGCAAGAGTTTCTTTTTCAATAATTTCTACTTCAATACCTTGTGGCATACGCCCTTTAATATTTGCATCAATTACTGGAGCAGGGCCAGCTAAAAGATTTGATAGGTCTTGGTTAAGTCTTTTAACAAATTGTTCTGGAACATCTCCTGAAAGCCCAACCATTAAATTAGAACGTGTATAAGATTTACGGATAAAATTCTTAACATCTTCTAAAGTAATTGATTCTATCCCTGCAACTGTACCAAGAACAGGATGACCATAAGGAGTTCCAGCAAAAATATTTTGTTGGAGCCGCTCTTTACCTAATTCTTCTTCATTACTTGCGCGGAGGTCTTCTTTTAGAGCATTTAATTGTTGTTCTTTTAGACGGTTAAAGTCTTCTTCACGAAAACCAGGGTCAAGAAGTTGTTTAAGGCCAAGATTTGCAAAGGTTTCTAAATTATCTTTATGTACCACACCTGTAAATGTAGTCATTTCTTTATCTACTTGAGCACTAAAACTTGCTGCTATAGGGAAGAAAGCTTTGTTTATCTCATCAATAGATTTTTCCTTACTACCTGCTTCGCTAATCATTGCTGCTGCAAGTGCAGATAAGCCTTCTTTTCCTTTAGGATCATAAGCTGAGCCTACAGCAAATAAAAGTTTTACATTTAATTGTGGACTAGCAGATTTTTGTAAAGTAATTTTTAAGTCTGAGTCTGTTTTAGGTGCTACTTTTGCCTCATAAGTAGCGAGTGTAGCAGGTTTGCCTATCTCAGCAGGCATAGGATCTTTAGATAAAGTAGCAATGACTAAGTTATCATCGGTGAAAAACTTATTAGCTACCTTCTGTAAGTCAGCAGGAGTAACTTGTAAGTAAAGATCATAGAGATTATTTAATGTATCAACAGAGCGACGAAAACGAACAAAACGAGCTAGAGTAGCAGCAATAGCTTCTGTATTATCCATAGCTCTTACAAAGCCATAACGACCATTTGATTTTCCAGCAGCTAAGCGATCAGGAGAAATTTGGCTAGTTTTAGCAGTAGCAAAAGTTTCCATAATTAGATCACGAACATACATTGCATCTTCTTGTTTTTTGAGTCTTGCCCCAATTGTTGCAAGTGTTGGGTCTGCATGGCTTGGAAGGTAGGGGAAGAATTGATCTACTTTTTGCTCTTGTTGAACAAGTTTTCGGTAAATATCTGAAGTTGGCCCAAAGTAAAGATCTAAGAGTAAATCTAGTGCAACATATTCTTTATCTGTTTCTGAAAAAGCAGGAGCGCGAAAGGCTACTGTTACATAAGGTAAGGTTTGTGTAGACCAAGGAACATGTGCATAAACACTACCTTTTGCAGGGGGTTCTTTAGGAATTTCAACACGATATTTACCAGGTTGCCAATTGCTCCAATATTTTTCTACTAGCTCAATAGCTTTTTCTGGTGTTACATCGCCTGCAACTATAATTGTTGTATATTCAGGACGATACCAACGATCAAAAAATTGTCGTGAATAAGCAAACTGATTAGGCATATCTTGAATATCTCTTAAAAAGCCCATTGTTGTATGCTTATAAGTGTGGCTATTAAAAGCGTTATCTCGTTGAACTTCAATAAGTTTATTTATTGGGCTAGCACTGTTTTTATTATACTCACCTAATACTGCTCTAGCTTCAGTCTTAAAGTCTTCCTCAGAATACTCTAAGTTCATAAAACGATCTGCTTCTATCTTAAGCATTATGTCTAGATCGTCTTTAGCAAAAGTAGTGTGATAATTTGTAAAGTCATCAGTAGTATAAGCATTTTGTCTAGCGCCTATTTTAGTAAGAATTGCTTGGTAATCTTTGGCAGGATAATTTTTTGTACCGCGAAACATCACATGTTCAAAGAAATGTGCAAAACCTGATTTTCCAGGCTCAATTTCATTACGCGAACCTGTTTGTACAGGAATTTGTAAAGAGACTAAATTAGGAAATCCTGTTGGTACAATAATCACTTTTAACCCATTAGGTAGGGTTTTTTCTGTTACAGGAAAAGGAAAAATTTTACTAGCAGTTGAACTTGCATTAGTTGAATTATCATTTGTCATAGGTTTCTTCTTTGCAAAAGCACCCACTGGGCAGATGCCTGCTAAAAATACAACAAGCAAGCAGGTAAGTAGCCTGTTTAACATCTTAACTCCCCTTAAATTTTAGATTAGTTTAAGCTTTAGCTGGTTAAAAATTTGTAGACAAATTTTAGCTCTACAACTAAGTTAAAACAAGAACTGTTAACAAACGTTGAGGCTTTGCTTTTTTGTTGCTCTATAGTGCGCTAAAATTTGCCAAACAAATAAAATATTTTACTTTTTTTAAGGGTAATTTCTATGTCTACTCCAGAAAAACATATTATTCCACACTACACACATGAAGTTTTTAATCAAACTCCACTACTTGTTGACTCTAACCTTTTTGAAACAGATAAAACTTTAGTTACAAGCCTAGAAAGAGAAGGGGCGGATTGGGCTAAAGGGCATGTTAGCAATTTTGGAAAGCTAATGGGCAAAGCTGAAACAATACAATTAGGTATAGAGGCTAATGATTATCCCCCTGTTCTGCGTACTCATGACCGTTATGGTAATCGAATAGATGAAGTAGAATTTCATCCAGCTTGGCATTCGCTAATGAAAATTTCTATAGAAAATGCAGTACATAGTTTTGCTTGGAGAGAGTCTAGAGTAGGTTCTCATGTGGCTCGTGCTGCACTAGCATATTTAATTAGCCAAGTTGAAACAGGACATCTTTGTCCCATTTCAATGACCTATTCCGTAATTCCTGCTCTAAGAAAAGAGCCTAAAATAGCTGCCGAGTGGGAAGGTAAAATTACTAGCAATATTTATGATCCAAACTTTCGCCCTGTAAATGAAAAAGCTGGCGCAATTATTGGTATGGCAATGACTGAAAAACAAGGCGGTTCTGATGTTAGGGCAAATACAACTAGAGCTATTTCTTATGGCACAGAGGGAGAATACTTAATAACTGGGCATAAATGGTTTTGTTCTGCACCAATGAGTGATGCTTTTTTAGTTTTAGCACAAACTAATAACGGACTAACTTGTTTTTTACTGCCTCGCTGGACACCTGATGGAAAGCGAAATAATTTTCACTTACAACGCTTAAAATCAAAATTAGGTAATAGATCTAATGCCTCAAGTGAAGTAGAATTTCGTGAAGCTTGGGCAAGACGTGTAGGCCAAGAAGGTAAAGGAGTTCAAACCATTATAGAAATGGTAACTCATACAAGACTTGATTGTGTAATTGCTTCATCAGGGTTAATGCGCCAAGCTTTAGTTCAAGCCCACCACCATGCTAATCATCGTAGCGCTTTTGGTAAAAAGTTAATTGATCAAACTTTGATGCAAAATGTTTTAGCTGATTTAACCATAGAATCTCAAGCTGCAACTATTCTAATGATGAGGCTTGCACGCTCTTTTGATAAAAGAGATGACCAAGAATTTGAAGGCCCATTTCAACGTATTGCTACGGCTATTTCTAAATATTGGGTTTGTAAACGTGCTGTTAGCCATATTTATGAGGCTTTAGAATGCTTGGGCGGAAATGGCTATGTAGAAGATTCTAATATGCCTCGTATTTATCGCGAAGCACCCCTTTACTCTATTTGGGAGGGTTCAGGAAATGTAATTTGTCTAGATGTGCTTCGTGCAGCAAGTAAAGAACCCCAATCACTAAAAGCTTTGATGGAAGAAATTTGTCTAGCTAGAGGTGGAAATATACACTTAGACAATTACATTAAGACACTAGAAAAAGAACTCTCTGAGTTAAATAGCACTAATTTAGAAAATCAAGCCCGCCGTCTTGTTGAGCGTCTTGTTCTCGCCTTACAAGCCTCATTACTTGTGCGTTTTGCTAGCCAAGCCATTACTGATGCATTTTGTTTAACTAGATTATCTAAAGATTGGGGAAATTGCTTTGGGACTTTACCAGGAAGTGTAGATATAAAGTCAATTCTCTCAGTTATTTAGTATATTAAGCCCTAGAAAGCTTATCAAAAGCTGCTCAAAAGCTACTCAAAAGCTGCTCTAGGGCTTGAGTAAGTAATTTTATTTAATTTATAAAGTAACTACTATTTATAAAATTATAAAAAGGTGTTCTAATGTCAAAATGGCTAAGTCTATAGAAAATATATTGGTACGAGGTACAAATTGGGTAGGAGACTCAATTATTACAATTGCTGCTTTAAGAGAGCTAAGACGAATATTTCCTCAAGCAAGGATTTCACTTTTAGTAAAACCTTGGGTTAGTGGGATTTTTGAAGACCTTGAATGTGTTAATGAAGTAATCAAATATGAAAAAGAAAGTCTGATAAAAAAAATAAAAAATCTTCAAAAGAAAAATTTTGACCTTGTAGTTTTATTTCAAAATGCTTTTGAAGCCGCAGTTATTGCTTTTGGCTCAAGGGCAGAATTTCGAGTTGGTTTTCCTACAGAATTTAGAGGCTTTTTACTAACTCATCCACTTAATTTATCAACAAAGATACTCTCCTTACATCAAATTTACTATTACTTACATATAGTTTCTCAAATGGAAGAAGGCTTATTTGGGAAAAGCCAAGTTGATTTTCAAAACTTAAACTATCAATTACCTGTTAGGGAAGAAAGAAAAATATCTATCAAGGAAAAACTTAAAGAGTTTAGTATTGATACTAGTAAAAAACTAGTTGCTATTAATCCAGGTGCAACTAATAGTAGGGCAAAACGCTGGCCTCTAGATAGGTTTGCAGAGTTAGCAGACCGCTTAGTTATAGCAGGAGTAGAAGTAGTTTTTATTGGAGCAGCAACAGAGTTAGATATTACAGAAGCTATAATAAAGAAGATGGAGCAGAGGGCTAAAATATTAACAGGTAAAACCTCACTTTCAGAATCTATAGCATTTTTAAGTATTTGTGATGCGCTTATTTCTAATGATACTGGGCCTGCTTATATTTCTGCTGCGCTAGATAGACCGACCTTAACAATTTTTGGGCCAACTGATGATAAAATGATTCACCCCTTTGGAAAACAGGCAGAAATTATCCGCAACAAAGTAGATTGCTCTCCTTGTATGCTAAGGGATTGCCCTATAGATCACCGTTGTATGACTCAAATATCAGTCCAAATGGTTTTGCTTAGAACATTAACAATATTAGGCTATATTGCCTAAATTAATAATTAATAAAATTAATACCTTATGAAAAATATAGCAGTTTTTATAGATAGAGATGGAACAGTAAGCGAAGAAGTGGGTTATGTTAACCATTTATCAAGATATAAACTCTTTTCTTTTACAGCAGAAGCAATAAAGAGGCTTAATCAAGCAAACTTAAAAGCAATTCTAATAACTAATCAAGCTGGAGTAGCTAGAGGCTATTTTACAGAGGATTTAATTTGGAAAGTGCATGAAAAACTTAGCTTAGAACTTGCAAATTCTGGTGCTTGTTTAGATGGAATTTATTATTGTCCTCACCATCCTAGCGCGGGTGAGCCTCCTTATAGAGCTAATTGTGAGTGCCGTAAGCCTAAACCAGGGCTTATTTATAAAGCTGCACAAGAACATGAAATAGACTTAACTCGATCTTTTATGATAGGTGATAAGTATACAGACGTAGAGCTAGCGCAACGTATTGGAATTAAAGGTATTATGGTAATGACAGGCTATGGAATAGGCGAATATGAATATCAGCGAAATACTTGGCCTAAGATGCCTGATAAAATAGCTTTAGACCTACTTGAAGCGGTAGATTGGATAATCGCACAAGTTAAATAATTAGGATAAGTGTTGCAAAAACGAATGGCTTCAAGATTTATAATTGGGCTATACTGACCTCTTTTAAATTTTTTGCTTAAAGAGTTAATTTATGAAAATAAAGATCTTTTTTCACAATAATTGTTTTGATGGGGTTGCTTCAGCCGCAACATTTGCAGTTTTTTATCGTGAATGTATAAATCCTGATGCAGAACAATATTTTGAAGGGCTTGCTCATAAAGCAGGGCAAATTTTTGATGAAACTAGATTTGATGGTGATGAAAATGCAATAGTTGATTTTAAGTATAGTAGCTCTCCACGTCTAACTTGGTGGTTTGACCATCATCAAAGTGCTTTTCTTACAGAAGAGGACGAACATCACTATCATAATGACCCTCAAGGAATAAAATCAGGTAAAAAATTTGTTGATACTAATTTTCGCTCTTGTACTAAGTATATTGCTGAGGTAGCAATGAGTCAGTTTGACTTAAAGGCTGATCATTTATATGAGCTTGTACAATGGGCTGATGTAATTGATGGGGCACTTTATCCTGATGCTAAAACTGCTGTAGAACTTGATGCTCCAGCCCTACACCTAATGCTAGTAATTGAATCAGCAAGAGATGAAAAGCTACTTTCTCATATAATTAGAGATTTGCAAATAATGAAACTTAGCGAAGTTGCTAGCCAACCTTATGTAACAAGTATTTTTCAACACTACTATAATCGTCACTTAGGTGCTATTGATATAATAAAAAAAGCTGCTCAATCTGATCGTGGAGTTGTTTACTTTGATGTTAGTGAACATGATATGGAAGGATACAGTAAGTTTATTCCTTATTATTTACACCCAGAAGCTCTTTATAGCATAGGAGTAAGTTTGAGCGCCCAACGATCTAAAGTTTCTATCGGCTATAATCCTTGGGCAAAGGACTTACGCCGTCATAATTTAGCCTCTATTTGTGAGCGGTATGGTGGTGGTGGTCATCCTGTTGTAGGTGCTATTTCCTTTAGTCCTCAAGACTTAGAACTAGCTTGCAAAGTTGCTAAAGAAGTTGCTGAAGAACTTAGAAGTACCTAAACTGTAAACTGATAGTTTTACAAAATAAAATTTAGTAAACCCATCTTTTTAGTTCTCAAAAATCTATTTTTTTAGTTAATCAGTTGTTTTTATAATTTTTATAATAATGAGTAGCCTAGGTGATAAGCCAATATATTTATGTCCTCGACCCAACCCAAAATTACTTTCTTTAGTAATACCTATTTTTGATGAAGAAGAAGCCTTACCTCATTTGCGTAAAAGCTTAGAATCCTTAGCAAATAAACTTCCTTGTTTAGTGGAATGGATACTAGTTAATGATGGAAGTAAAGATTTAAGCCGAGAAATGCTTTTTCAATGGGCAAAAGCTGACCAAAGAGCTAAAGTGGTCGATCTAGCAAGGAATTTTGGACATCAAGCTGCTATTACAGCAGGCTTGGATCACTCAATTGGTGATGCTGTTGTTATAATGGATGCAGATTTGCAAGACCCTCCTGAATTAATACTAGAAATGTTGGTAAAGTACTGTGAAGGCTATGATGTTGTTTTTGCACAACGCATTAAACGACAAGGCGAAAGCTTATTTAAAATTGTTACTGCAAAAGCTTTTTATTGGATAATGAGTAAATTTATTCATAAACAACTCCCACCTGATACTGGAGATTTTCGCTTGATGTCTAGACCTGTAGTAATATCCCTTGGGTATTTACGTGAGGGACAGCGTTTTTTACGAGGGATGATAAGTTGGGTGGGTTTTTCTCAAACAGCAGTACCCTTTGAACGCTTGTCAAGAGTTGCTGGAAAAACAAAATATCCTTTTTATAAAATGGTGAAATTTGCTTGGGAGGCTATTTTATCTTTTTCAAGCATTCCTTTAAAAGCCGCTATGATATTAGGAGTATTAGTATTTTTCTTTGGTGTAAGTTATGGGGTATACGCTACTATCAAAGCTTTAGTTTATCAAGATGTGGTTCGAGGTTGGACTAGTATAATAATTTTACAAAGCATTATTGGTGGAACTATTTTGTTATGTTTAGGTGTTATTGGGGAATATGTTGGAAGAATTTATGAGGAAATTAAACAAAGACCAATTTATATAGTAAAAGATTGTGCTAATCTAGCCATTAAATCCATTCCTGGACGAGGTGTTTTAGCCTTTAATGAATATATAAACGAGCAAAAAAGTATTGAAAAACATAGCCGCTAAATTACTAATTCACAATTTTACTGAGATTAAGATAAAAGATTAAGATAAAAGATTAAGAAAAAAGATTAAGATAAAAGATTAAAAATATAGAGGGTTCTATGAAAATTCTAGTTACAGGTGGAGCAGGCTTTATTGGCTCTCATATTGCAGATGCTTACTTAAGTGAAGGGCATCAAGTAGTTATTATTGATAATCTTATCACTGGTCAAGAAAAAAATATTAACCCTTTAGCAAAATTCTACAAACTTGATATTAGAGAAAGAGAACTAAGAAAAATACTAGTAGACGAATCTCCAGATGTAGTTAGCCATCAAGCGGCTCAAGTAGATATTCGTCGTTCGGTTCAAGATCCTTGTTATGATGCTGATGTAAATATTACTGGAGGGCTTAACTTATTTGAAGGCTCTATAGAGGCTAAGGTTAAACATATAATTTTTGCTTCTACTGGTGGTGCAATTTATGGAGAGCAAAACTCTTTTCCTGCTAGTGAGTTACATTCTCTTAACCCATTGTCTCCTTATGGTATTTCTAAACTTTCAATAGAAAAATACTTAGCTTACTATAAAGAAGTTTATAACCTTACTTACACGATTTTACGCTATGGTAATGTTTATGGCCCAAGACAAAATCCTAAAGGAGAGGCAGGAGTAATTGCAATTTTTTGTGAGCAGATGCTTAGAGGTAAAACGCCTATTATTAACGGAGATGGTAAACAGACTCGAGATTATATTTATGTTAAAGATGTGGTTGAATCAAATTTGTTAGCCTTAAAAAATTACCAAGAAAGCGCTTCTAATCAAATATTTAATGTTGGAACATCAATTGAAACTGATGTTATAACTATTTTTAAGAGTCTTCAAAAATTGCTTAAAAGTTCTTTTCCTCAAACTCATGGAGTAGCTAAAGCTGGAGAACAACGCCGTAGCGTACTTGATATTTCTAAAACAAAAGAAAAACTATCCTGGCAACCTAAAGTAGATTTATTAGCAGGTCTTAAAGAAACTCTAGATTTTTATCTTAATCAACAAACTCTAGTAAGCGAATCTTAAGCTATAGATCTTTTTTGAGTAAATAAGTTGTATGTGGAAGCAGGGTTTGAAAAATATGTTCTGGAGATGTGTTTTTCTCGTGTGTATCAGGAGCAAAATCATAGTTTATTTTTAAGTAAAGATGCTGTACAAACGCTGAGCAATAAAGCGACTGTTCCTTTTGAAATAAATTAGGGCGGCTCCTTAACCTACGACTAGGTAGTGCTACTAGTGTTCCTAATAGCTCTTTAATAGAGTATTTCCATTGTTGAGCAATTAAAGTTAACCCTGCTCTAAGGACGGTTTGGACTTGTTCTTCATTGAGGTTAAAATCTAGGACAGCAATAATAGGGTAGGTTTTTTCATCAAAATATTTACTAATTCTGTTTTCTTGCACTCCAAAACGAACATTTCTTCCAGCAATATCAACGTCTGATTCCATTATCCATTCATATTCATCTAAACGTCTACCTTGGAAAAGAAAAGCATGTGACCATTGGCTATCAAGTTTTTTGGGGTTAACGGCTCGTTGGGCACGTTTAATCCCAATATCAAAAAAATGACTTGCTCCAACAAGCCCAACTCTTGCAGGTGAAGAATGCTTTTCTAGAAACTCTTGATTAGATAAATTATCGATTATATGTAGTTTATTAGGCTCTGCCATATATTTTTGTAATATTTCTTATAAATTTTAGAATTTCTACATTTATTAAACCATAAATTTATTTTTAATCTAGAAAAAATTAATTTAACTTTCCTTCTTAATTAAGCTAAAAGTGCTTTGGAAATAAGCCTAAGAAAATCAGTGAGCTTGTTTATTTAATTTAGAAAATCCTTATTTTACTAGATATGAATGGTTGTTTTAGGAGACTAAAGTATAGTATAAATATAGGCATCTTTTTTGCGTTTCCTAACAACCTGCATTTATCCTGTTATGCAGAAACAGTTTTAATACACAAATTGTACAGAGAATGTTAAGCGCTTGTAAGTGAGCAAGTGTTTTGGAGGGCTTCAGTGAGAGTCTTAAAACAGTTTTTGGTATTAACTTTTATTCTTTCTATTGCTACATTTTTTGTTTTTACTTATGGTGTAGCAGCGTTTCAAAGGGGGAAAGCGGCTGCAAAGCCAGCTGCAAAAGCGGCTGCAACACCTACACCTGTAGCTGATCCTACAGCAAAAGTACCATTTTCTGGTAAGTATGACACAAAGTATAACCACTTAACTATTTCTGATCCAAACAAACCACGTAAGGCGCATGATGTTTTGCTTGATGCAGCTAATTGTGAGAAATGTCATGCTCGCCCTGTAGATAATGGGCCAGAAAATCTAATGCCTTACCATGACTCTTGTATTCAATGTCATACAAATCAATTTACTGACACTAAGCTAGAAGTATGTAATGGCTGTCATACTCGTCCATATAATGAAAATCCAAAAGTAGTTGAGTTTACTCCAGTACTAAAGCAATTTGGTATGGAATTTTCTCACTATGCACATAGCACCCGCCCAGGTTACAAATGTGAGGATTGTCACGCTACACCGGCTGATGGTAAAACTGCTCGCTCTACAATGCCTAGACATAAAGAATGTTACACTTGCCATACATTTCAAGATAAACCTGCTAAAGGTGCTTGTTATGAATGTCATCAAATAGGGCCAGGCGCTGAAAAATATCGTACTCGTGGACAAATTGATTTTGCTTATAAGTACTTTAAGTTTAATCATGGTAAACATTTAATCCAACCTAGGGCTAATGATTGTGCTAAATGTCATGATGTAAACGCCTCAGATGCTAGTAAAGATAAGACTGATGTTTCTAGAATCACTTTAATACTATCTAAAGATATTAATAAAGTGCATAAGTCTACTTGTTTCACCTGTCATGATAAAACAGGTAATGAAAATACTGGTTCACCAAAATGCCAAGTCTGTCATGCCTTACAACCTGGCGAACTTGTTAATAATCCTCCAGCCGCTTACTTTAAGCGCGAAGAATAGAGCTTAGAAATTTATATAGATTAAAAACTTTAGCGAGTTAAGTAAAAGTAATACTAATTATTTACTACTTAGCTCGCTAAAGTTTTTTTTGCAATAAAATATCTAATTTTGCGGAGATCTTTTCCTTCTAAGACTATTTTTCTTTATTGTTGCTAGCTACAATTATTTGTAAATCTAAACCTAAATCTAAATCTAAACTTATAAACACTTTAGAAAGTAATCACATGCCAATTTCACTGCCTATTTATAGCGATTCCTATAGACCTTCATCAGATTGGGTAAAAACTGTGTCTGAAAAAGAAAAAGCCTTAAAAGCTTTTTTACCTTTAGAATCTGCTTTAGAAAATAAAATAAGAAAACATTTACTAGTAAAGCAACTAACAAATAACCTTTTACTTTCAAACATAAATATTGATAAAGAAAAAGTCGCCTCTTTAATTGAAAACACAGAGCTTTTAGAAGATCCTTTAGAAATATTAGTACAAAACTTTGCTAAAGCTATAAACTATCTAAATACCTTAGTTGATAAGCATGAGAGTACTGATATTTTTCTTACAAGCAATTTACTTAAAGAATTACATGCTCTAATCTTCTCAGGATTAGATAAACAGGGTGGTTTTTATAGAGAAACTCCTGGTAAACCTATTGCACCTAATCATCAACCTGTTGATAGTGATGTGTTACCAATCTTAGTAGATAATGCTTTAGAATGGTTTAATGCAGATTCTTTTAGGGAATTACATCCATTAGAACAGGCTTGGTTAGTACATTTACGAATAATAGATTTACAACCTTTTGAGAAAGGCAATAGGCGTTTAGCCCGTTTAGTTGCTAGTCTTTATGCTCAAAAAGCAAAGCTTTTTCCAATTATTGTTAATTCTACTGAACAAGAGTTCTATAGCTATGCAGTAAATAATTCTTTAATGATGATTACTCAACCAGGTGTTGAACTTTTTGCACGTTCAATAATCCAAACTTATGATGAAGTATTTTCTATAGTAAACACACTCTAATAATAATTGATAGTTTGATAATTAATAATGCTTTTTTAAGGAGTTATCTATGAATTATATTAAAGTATTTCTAAATATTTCTATTATATTTATTATTATAGTTTTATTTACTCCTAATATAGTTGCACAAACTCAATTAGGTTCTTGGTCAAGGACTAGGCCAGTAAATGATGCTAGGCAAGAGGTAGGTGTAGCTGAATTAAATGGAAAAATATATTTAATAGGCGGCTTTCGTACTAGTTCTTCAGGGCGGCTTGAAGTTGCTACAACCGTAGAAGTTTATGATCCTAAAACAGATCAATGGTCTTTTGTTGCTCCCTTACCTGAACCCCTACATCATACTACCGCAGTAAGTTTAGCTGGCAGAGTTTATGTTATTGGAGGATATAATACTTTATCATTTAATCCAGTAGCCTCCGCTTATCGCTATGACCCTCAAGCTAATCAATGGACAAAAATTGCTAATTTACCAACTAGAAGAGGTGCTTTAGCTACGGTAGTAATAGGTAATTTAATTTATAGTGTTGGGGGAGAAGATACTTCTGCAACAGGGGATCTAGCTAGTTATGACCCTACCACTAATCGTTGGACAAATTTAGCTACTATGCCAACACCCAGAGAGCATATAACGGCAGGTGTAATTAATGGGAAAATCTATGTTGCTGGTGGACGTAACCCAAGTAGCTTTACTCTTAATATCTTAGAAGAATATGACCCTATAGCTAATTCTTGGCAAACTCGTGCACCAATGCCAACTGGGCGAAGTGGTATTGCTGGAGAAGTTGTTAATGGAAGGTTTTATGTTTTTGGTGGAGAGGGAAATGTTCGTAGTGGGACAGGAACTTTTGCTGAAAATGAATCTTATGACCCTATTACAAACACTTGGCGTAGCGAAGTTCCTATGCCTACACCCCGTCATGGTATTGGTGCAGCAGTTATAGAAAATAAAATTTATATTCCTTCAGGCGCTCCAGTTCAAGGTTTTGGCCTAACTTCTTTAAGTGAAGTCTATACAGTTAATAATATGCTCCCAGCAAATCGCCCCCCAGTGATTGAGTCCATTACAAGTCAAATGCTTAGAGGTGGTGAAGAGAAATGTATAGACATAAAAGTTACTGATCCTGATGGAGATATGGTAACAACCCTTTGTGATACAACAAATCCACGCTTTGTAGTATGTGGACAAAATAGAATTTGTCTTACACCTACTTCTAACGATAACGGTGATTTTAATGCTTGTGTTATAGCAAGAGATTCTTTTGGTAATGAAACAAAACAATGTTTTTCTATTACTATTATTAATAACCGAGCACCTTTTTTAGCGCCATTTCCTGAAGACTTTACTGTTAAAGAGTTAGAAACTTTTACAATAGATTTTCGTGCAAATGATCCTGATATTTCTCGTGATCCAAATGGTGATGGAAAAGTCATTCTAACTTTAACCCAGTTTCCAGAAGATCCTCCATTTGTGATACTTAAAGATGATGGAAATGGTAAAGGAACTATTACTATTACTCCTCCAGCAGGTGCAGGTGGAGATTTTATGAGAGGTTATTTAGTTAAAGTTATTGCTAGTGATAATGGAACTCCTTCATTATCTACTGAAAAAAGCTTTAGCTTTAAGGTTAGTTCTGTTCCACAAATTAAGCCTCCAAGCATTAATGGTGCTTCTTTTAATGCAAAAAAACTAACAATAGTAGGACAAAATTTTTCTCCTAGCCCGATAATAGAAATAAATGGTCAACAAATTGATAATAACCGAGTTTCATTGCAAAATGATTCTCAAATTATTTTAGCAGGCAATAGAAAGAAACTTGCCTTAAAATTAGGAACAAACCAAATAGTTATTATCGTTAATGGAGTGCGCTCCACTCCGTTTAATCTTTCAATAAATTAAGCTTAGCTGGAAATAATGAGGAAAAATAGTTTTTCCTCATTATTCTCAAAATTATCTAAAGTCTTTAGAGGAAAAAATAATGAAGAATTTAACACGTATAATAATCTTATGTGTAATACTTTTATCTTTAATTGCTATAAATGAAGTGTCTGTTACTAATGCTCAAAAAGTAACATCTGTAAGGGCGCAAGCACAAAAATTTATTACTCAATATACTAATCAATGGAATGCTTTACGTACTGCAAGTAGTTTAGCAGAATGGGAGTCTAATACCCGTATTGTTGCAGGAGATGAGACTAATGCTACGGCTACTATTGCAGCAGCAGAAAAACTTACTGCTTTTACTGGTAAAAAGGAAAATATTGAAAAAGCACAGTATTTTCTTGGGCTTAAAAAACAATTAACCCCAATACAAGTTAAAGAACTAGAAAGAATAGTTTTTTTAGGTGCTGAAACTCCAGAAATTGCCGGTAATGTAGTAAAAGAACTTATTACAGCAGGCACCAAGCAAACAGAAAAACTTTATGGTTTTGATTTTAAGCTTGATGGTAATTCTGTTACTACTAATAAAATAGATGAAGTTTTGCGCTCATCAGATGATTTAGAAGAACGTCGTAAAGCTTGGATTTCTTCAAAAGAAGTAGGTAGGGAATTAAAAGACGGTCTAGCCAATTTACAACGCCTACGCAATGCTACAGTTAAACCTCTAGGTTTTAGTTCTTATTTTGAATATCAGGTCTCTGAATATGATATGAAAACCGAGGATATGCTAAAACTTGTTGATGAGATTAATCAGCAACTTCGCCCACTTTATAGAGAACTCCACACCTATGCACGCTATGAATTAGCCAAAAAATATAATGCTGCTGTCCCTGATGAACTTCCAGCCGATTGGCTACCTAATAGATGGGGTCAAGATTGGAGTGCAATGGTTGATGTAGAAGGTTTAGACATTCGAGGGGCATTAAAAGATAAATCCCCTGAATCGATAGTTAAACAAGCTGAACAGTTTTATATTAGTTTAGGTTGGCCTGCACTGCCAAAAAGCTTTTGGCAAAAATCCTCTCTCTATCCACTTCCAGCAGATGTAACTTATAAAAAAAATAACCATGCTAGCGCTTGGCACATGGACAATAAAAACGATGTACGCTCTTTAATGAGTGTTGAATCTAATCCTGAATGGTATGAGACTACTCATCATGAGTTAGGCCATATTTATTATTACATTACTTATACTAATCCTACTACTCCAATTTTACTACGTAATGGAGCAAATAGAGCTTACCATGAAGCAATGGGAAGTTTAATGGGGCTTGCTTCACTCCAAAAGCCTTTTTTAGTTAACCGAGGACTTGTTGCTAAAGATGCTCAAGTAAACCAAATACAGGCACTACTTGCTGAAGCATTAAATTATGTAGTCTTTATTCCTTTTTCTGCTGGAACAATGCCACATTTTGAGCATGAACTTTATGGAAAAAATATTCCAAAAGACCAATATAACCGTGTTTGGTGGGAATTAGTTAGAAGATATCAAGGAATTGTTCCTCCAACTACTCGTGGAGAAGAATTTTGTGATGCTTGTACAAAGACTCATATAAATGATGATGCTGCACAGTATTATGATTATGCTCTCTCTTATGTGTTACTTTTCCAACTCCATGACCATATTGCTACAAAGATCTTAAAACAAGACCCACATGAGACAAATTACTATGGTAATAAAAAAGTAGGAGATTTTTTAAGAGCTTTAATGCGACCAGGTAGTTCTCAAGATTGGAGGGTTTTGTTAAAAGAAAAAACAGGTGAAGATCTTAACGCTGGTGCAATGTTGCGCTATTTTGATCCTCTTATGGGCTATCTAAAGAAGGTAAATGCAGGTAGAAAATACACTTTACCAGAAAATTTATAGTTTGTAGCCACATAGTAGCTTTTGACAGTAGTCCAGCCATTTATGGCTGGGCTATTTGATTACATAGAAAATAATTCTAGATCAATAGTTTTACCTAAACCGATTATATCACCAGGATCAACAGGGTATTCAATATCAGGTTCTAGCTTTTCTCCATTTACAAAAGTACCATTAGTTCTACTTAGATTAATTATTTTTAAGCCTGTGGCTGTAAATCTAAACAGTGCATGTTCTTTAGAGACACGGGGAGAATCAATAAAAACATGTGCTTTAGGGCCGCGCCCAACCACAAGTTCTACAAAATCAGGATTAAGCTGAAAGTCTTTTCCGTCATAACCGCGTTTACCACGTAGAGCAAAACGAAGTGCTGCAATGGGTTGGGCGTGTGGCATTGGCAGGCTAGGCATTAAAGTACCTTCTGTACCAAGTTCTTCTCTTAGTTTAGCGGCTTTAGCCATATCTCCAAGGCGTTCATAACTAGTTGCAAGTCTATGAACAAAAGATTTTCCATTTGCACTACTACGGCCATTTAATTCAATACCACTGTTACACCACTCAATAGCCTCTTGGTATCTTTCTAAGGAAAATAGGCAGTCAATTAATAACTGACAAGTTCGTGAGGCTTCAGGATCAGCTTTTTTAGTAAATAATTTCCAAGCTTCTTCTAGTTCTTCTACTGCATCGCTATAAAGCCCTACTTCTATATAAGAAATAGCTACATTCATTGGCAAATGTCCATCAACTTCATACATTTGTGAATCATGTTGGATGGCTTCCATTAAAGATTCCCAATTTTCTGTTGTAACTGATGAGGAAGTATGTTCTTGTGAATAAGTAGGAATATCATCAGATGTAGGGCGGTCTTTAAGCTGTTGTTGGAAATCATCTAAATTAGGTAAATTAGGCTGTGGTGCTTCAATAGGTTTAGGTTCAAATAACGGTTTTTTAATATCTTTAATTGTTCTAATATCTTCTAGCTTTGATTCTTTTTCCATTTCAAAGAGTGCTGGTGGCGGAGAAAGTGGCTTTGTTACTAATGGATTTACTAGTAAATTTTCTGGTAAAGGCTTTTTGGGTTTTGGCTTAGGCAAGTCAGGTTCATCATAAATAGGTGATTCAACAAGCTTATTTGAAAGCATTTGAACGTTCATTGCCTGACCTGGGTCTAATTGATGTTGTCCTAGTTTACGCCTAACTATTAAATTAGTTGGGTCAATATTAAGCACGCCTTTATATACAGAGAGGGCTTTTTTGTTTTGTCCAAGCTTTTCATATTGGGTTGCTAAAAGTAAACGAGGCTCGGTTGCTCCTAAATTAAGGACACTTGTTTTTTGTAGAAGGTCTTCTATTTCACGTTCATTTTTGTTTACTTGGATAGCAAGTTTAGCAAGTTGTAAGGTGTAGTTATAGTTATCAGGCCAAAGTTGTAAAGCACGGCGCAGAAGTTTTTCTGCATTACCTACTTCTCCATTTTTTATAGCCGTTCGCGCTTGCATAAAGCAGTCTGTCGCTTCACGGCGGTCAGGATTTTCAGCCTCATTATCAGCATTTGATACCATATTAAAGCACCTTTTTGAGGAATTAGTTTTAGAATAAAAGCTATTTTAGCAGGAAAAGCCTTTTAATAAAGATTTTATTGCTCAAGTCTTTAAGAAAAATTTTTTAATCTATATAAAATGATTTAGGGCAACAAAGTTGGTTTCCCAATGATTGTTGCCCTAAGAAGAACTTATTAGCTATAAAGATTAGCGATTATAGCCACGACCGCCACGATCACGGCCACCGCCGCCACCGCCGCCGTAACCACCACGCTCACGACCACCACGCTCACGACCACCACCGCCGCCGCGATTGTTTTCTTGTGGTTTAGCTTCGTTAACTTTGATAGTTCGGCCATTTAATGACACACCATTAAATTTAGTAATTGCCGCTTCACCTTCGCTTCGATCCGATAGTTCTACAAATGCAAATCCTCTGGACTGTCCGGTTTCGCGATCTGTCATTAGCCGTGTAGATTGAACATTACCGACTTGAGAAAACATTGTGGTAAGTTCTGCTTCAGTTGTTGAAAAAGGGAGATTCCCTACATACAATTTCATAAAAACAAAAACCTTTCTAATATATGATAGTTGAGGAACTGACAAATTGACGACTGAAAGACAGTTCAGGTTATAACCTACAGTCAGCGAAAGCAGCTCCGAATAATAAGCGTGCCAAAAACTAAGCAATTGGGCTAGAGTTAGATTCCATTAGGATTTCAGCAAATAACTAAGCTAGTGACTTTGACTTTACTTATGTTGGGCAGTCTAGCATAAGTATTTAGGTGTGTAAATGGATAAAGTTTTCTACCAACTTATTTTCTTCATTTCTTTATTTTGCAACTCTTAAGTAGGAAAAACTTCTTTACCAGTACTAGTAAAAATAGTTAGTTAGTAGAACTTTTTAACAATTTAATAATTTCTTGATGATTATTCTGTATTGCATCATCAAGTGGAGTATTTCCCCAACGGTCTTTTAAGTTTATATTTACGTTATGATTAATAAGATATTTAACTATATGAGTATGGCCTTCAGATGAAGCTAAATGTAACGGGGTGCGACCATCATAATCTGCTCCATTAATATCAACTCCTCTAGCCATTAATCGTTGGATTGCAGTTAAATCGCCTTTACTTGCTGCCCAAATCATAGCAATAACTCGGTCTGTTTCTATGTCTAAACGACTTCGACGAGGGTCTTTTTTTTCAGAAAGCCCTGTTAAATTATCGTAATTATGAAGGTTAAATGCTTCCACAAGCCTTTTACAAAAAGCAATACCTCGCACACTATTACCTTGGCGATCTACCCTAGGCGACCAAGTAGAGATCCCCATTACATTTGGGACTACAATCATTATTGCCCCTGACACTCCGCTTTTAGCTGGAAGCCCTACAGTAAAAGCAAATTCTCCTGAAAAATCATACATTCCACAAGATGACATTAAAGATAGACAATTTTGAACAGTCTTAGGTGTAAAAATACGTTTTCCTGTAATTGGACAAACTCCACCATTAGCTAGAGTTGCTGCTACAATAGACATTTGCTCAGTATTTACTTCTATAGAACAACATTGAAAATAAAACTCTAAAGTAGCTATTAAATCAGTATTTTCAGGAAATGCTTTATTTTCGCGCATAAAATAACCTAAGGCAAAATTACGATCAGCCGTAGAGCGTTCTGAAAGATAAACAGAATTACTAAAACCGACTTTAGCCCCTCCACATAAAGCTTTCCATTGACCCATTACATAATCAAATCTATCAGCAATATTTGACTCAGGTTTAATTAATGAGCAACACATAATCGCCCCAGCATTTAACATTGGATTATGTGGTTTACCTTCATAATTTAAGGTTAATTCATTAAACCCACGTCCACTTGGCTCCCTTCCTACATGCTTATGTACTTTTTCTTGACCATTTTCTTCTAGCGCCAAACAATAGTTAATAGGTTTACAACAAGATTGAATACAAAAATCTGTTTGATAATCGCCAAGAGAAAACCTTTGACCATCAATTGTACAGAGTGAAACAGCATATTGTTCAGGAGCCACACGGGCTAATTGAGGGATATAGCTAGCAACTTCTCCATCAGAGATTAATTTTGTTGTCTCAAAAAGTTGCTCAATGACTCGGCGGGTTTCTGTAAATTCTGGAATAATTAAATTAGCTTGTAAAATTTGCTCAATCAAAGAAATATTAGGTCGGATAATCTGACAAAACTCAGGATAAGAAATAGGGTCTGTGTCTTCATAAGAGTCTAAAGATTTAATAGACTCTTTTAGTCTAAGGTCTTCTAAACAAATTCCTGTTTGTTTAATACTACGAAATAAATCTCGGCGTGTAATAAAGCCTTGGTTTTCTTTATCTAGAGCTAGAAATAGTCTTAACTCCCGTTCATCACGAGAGTTAAGAAGACTTCCTGTACTGGTATTTATAGAGGTTTGTTCAGAATCCTGCATAAATATGGCTAGTTTCCTTCTTGCGTGTCATCAGCAGGCTTTAATGTAAAGACAATATAGCTTGCTTGTTTGCTATATTCATCAGGATTAATCTTATCAATATTTTCAACTGGAACAATGCTTATATTATTAATTTGAGAGTTAGGTAAGCGACGACGAGCACGAGACATTGTTCCTTCACCATAATCAGAATGAAAAGCTCCATTAATATGAACAATAAAGGGTTTAACTTCTTTATCTTTGATTAACTTAGCAATAGATTCTCCCATAGTCTCGTCTTTAACACATTGAGCAAAATAAAAACGCTCGATTCTTTCATTAATAGCATTCATATCTGGCGCAGCAGTAGCATTTCCATGAGGATTTGCATGAGGGTTAGCATGAGGATTATTTTCCTCTCCGCCTCTAGGGGCCATCATTGCTAACATAGTTTGGGAAAATCTTTCACGATAACTATCAGTAGGGCACTCTATTTGTTCTGCAATTAATGGGCGATCGGGTTGAGAAAATCTCTCAACTATACTTAATCCATTATTGGCAACTGCTCTAGCAAGCCTTTGAGGGGCGTTAGTTCCAATTACTCTCCATTTTTGGCTACGAGCAAATTCTACAATTGGTCTATAGTCAGACATATAGTTAGGCCAAGGGCGTGAGCGAGAAAGAAACTCTGTTTCTGAAATTCGACCAGAAAAATATTCATCTAAAGAGACTTGAGCATCACGCTCAAACATTTCCATTGCTACAACGCTATTTGGACGACGACGTGCTACGCCTTGAACTATAGCTAATTCAAGCTTATGACCATCATCATCATTATGCTGTTCGCCAATAAAAACCACCTCGCCTTTAGTAACATTTGCTAGTAATGTTTCTAGATCAATCCATTGTTTAGTCTGTGTATCATAAACACGATGAGCAATGTAGTACTCAGGAACAGAAGGCTTTTGAGCTTTTATAGAAATTGGTAGAGAAAAAAATATAAATAAAACAAGAAAAAACATTAATTTTTTCATGGTAAAACCTTTCTAGATATAGTTGTGATATAGATGATTTAGATATTTTGCTTTTATGAGTGTAGCGGGATTATTCTACTAAGTAAATATCTAGACAGGTAAGAAAATTTTGTAAATTTTTTAGAAATATTAAAAAAATAATAAAGTTATTTTTTTGCTCACTTTTGTAATGGCTATATATAGAGTTTTCTTACTAAAAAATTAGTTTTTAGGGTAAAAAAATGCTCCAGGAAAATCATCAGCCTCTTGTTTTTTCTTTGCACTTAACTGCTCAATATTTATTCTATAAATTGTTGTTTGCCCAAGATCTTCTAAGGTTACATCTTGATAATCTTGGCCTACTTTAAGATGAGGAAAATATTTTTTCATAAGAAGAGCTAAACCATGCCGAGCTTCTATTTCATCTTCAACTATTGATACTGTCCCAAAAATAACTACTCCTGCATACTCAACACTCATTGTCTTAGCCGTTTTAGCAGGCAAAAATCGCCCTATTTCACTAATACTAAAACATACTCTCTCGCTCTTTTCTGCATTTGTTCTAGTTCTACCTTGATGTGCTGTATGTAGATAAATTACATGTTTTTCTTCATCATAAACAAAAATATTAGTGTTAATAAATGGTTGACCATTATAAACCGTAGAAAAAGAGCCAAAAGGTATTTTATGTAGTTTTTCATAAATCCAAGCTTCGTCTTTTACTTCTCTATCTTTTCTACGGACTTCGTTATAGGGTAAGGTTGCGTAATCTTTTGCCATGAGTTAAAGCCTTTTCTTAAAATTATAAGTTTAAGGCAATTTTAATTAAAAATGGACTAGGAGCAAGAGCCATTTTTGATTAAAATATAAGAGCCATTTTGACTAAACTCTAAAAGTAGGCATAACTAAAAAAACTAAAGAAAACCCTAAGCTTTTTAGCAACATCAGAGGTTGTGCCAAAATAGATAGTACTATCTAAAAAAAACTTATTAATCAAGCTAGAAATAGTTAAAAACCAAGTAGGAGCAGTCTAAAAGTGTATAAAACCAGCTTAATACAAAAAATTGCGATAGTTTTCTTATTTTTTATTTTAGTTACTATAGGAAACCCAATAACAAAAACTAAAGCGTCTGCTAATTTATTTAATGGAAGCCTCTATAATTTAGAGAAAAATAAGCTTTCAGAAAAAGACCGTAAAGAAGTCTTTAATACGGTTTGGAATACAATAAATGAAAAATATTATGATCCTAATTTTAATGGAGTAAATTGGGCTGGAGTTAAAGAGCATTATAAAAATCTTATAGATAAAGCAAATACTGATGAAGATTTTTATAAGTTATTAACTCAAATGGTAAGAGAACTTCATGATTCACATACACAGTTTAAGTCAGCCCTTCAGCGCCAAAATAGAAAGAAGAAACAAACTGTTAGTATTGGGTTATCGATTTTTGAGGTAGAAAATAAGTCTGTAGTTACAAAAGTCGAACAAGGTTCAGAGGCAGAAAAAGCAGGAATTGAGCCTGGTATGATAGTAAGTTCAATTGATGGTGAACCTATAGAAAAGTTTATAGATAAAGCTAAAGAAGAAATAGGAAATAGTTCTTCTGAGAGAGCTTTAAAGCTTTTAATATACCGTGAAATAATTGCAGGAGAACCAGATAGTAAAGTAAGACTTGGTTTTATACGGGCTGATAAAACTACATTTGAAACTACGCTTGTTCGTAAAATAGTTTCAAATGCTCCTAAAGTTACATCTCAAAGCTTTAGTTCAGGGTTTGGATATATAAATTTTAACTTTTTTCGATCTCCCGCAGAAAAATTAATAAAACAAGAACTCATAAAATTAAGAAATACACAAGGGCTAATTATTGATCTTAGAAATAACGGTGGAGGCTTTTTAGGTGAAGGGGCTGAAATAGCTAGTTACTTTTTGTCATCAACAATTTCCCTAGCAAAAATTTCTGCAAGGTCTTCTAGCAAACTCTCAGCTATTGGTCTTCCTGAAGAAATTAGAGTCGGTAGTTTTGAATCTCAAGTCTACAACAAACCCATAGTTATATTAATTAATGCAGCAACCGCAAGTACATCAGAAGTATTTTCTCAAGGTTTACAAGAGAGCGGCAGAGCCAAAATTATTGGTAGTCAAAGCTGTGGTTGTGTTTTAGGGGTATTAGAACATAAAGAAGTAAAAGGTGGAGGAGAATTATCTATTAGCGAAATAGGATTTGTTAGCCCTAAGGGTTATAGGTTAGAAGGTAATGGTGTTGTGCCTGATAAATCTATAACTTTAACAATAAATGATATTAGAAATCATAAAGATTTAGCATTAGAAGAAGCAGAAAAGTTGCTTAGAGAAAATGCATTGAAGTAAATAAGGAAAAATGGAATTGTTTGATAAAAAATGGTTAAAAATGTAAAGAAAATTGCTTTTGCAAATATTCCATTAAACTCTGAAAATAATATCCCACTCTATCAACAATTATATGATGGATTAAGAGAGGCTATTTTAAGTGGTAGCTTAAAGGCTAAAACTCGGCTTCCTTCAACTCGCACATTAGCTAAAGAGCTTAATGTGTCTAGAAATACGGTGATGAATGCTTTTGAGCAACTACTTATGGAAGGATATCTAGTAGGTAAAATAGGCTCAGGTACTTATGTAGCTCAAACTCTGCCGGATGAACTGCTTCATACAGGTGTTATTAAGACTAAGGAGCAAAAACAAAAAAATTTTGGTCTTTCAAAAAGAGGAGAATTTCTTGCAAGTATTCCTGTTTCTCTTGCCCAACGCTATAGAACTAGCTTAACTAATACAACGCCTTTTCAAAATGGGCTTCCAGCTTATGATGCTTTTCCTTTTGAGCGTTGGAGCAAAATGTTAGCAAAATGCTGGAAGCATTTACCTAGAAAAGCTTTTGGCTATGGCTCATCGGCTGGTTATAAACCACTTAGAGAAGCTATTGCTAATCATTTAGCTACAACTCGTGCAGTAAAATGCTCTGCTGAACAGGTAATAATTGTTAGTGGTTCACAACAGGCTCTAGACTTAGCCTCTCGCTTACTTTTAGATCCTCAAGACATAGTATGGGTTGAAGATCCTTGTTATATGGGTGCTCGTAGTGCTCTACAAGCTGCTGGAGCAAAAGTAGTTCCTATTCCAGTTGATAATGAAGGGATAAATGTAGCTTATGGAGAAGTTAAATCATCAGCAAAATTAGTTTATGTTACTCCATCTCATCAATTTCCCTTAGGTATGGCTATGAGTCTACAAAGACGAGTCGCTTTGCTAGAATGGGCTAGCCATAATAATGCATGGATACTAGAAGATGATTATGATAGTGATTTTCGCTATATTGGCCGCCCAATAGCCTCTTTACAAGGGCTTGATAGCGAAGGACGAGTAATTTATATTGGGACATTTAGTAAAGTTCTCTCTCCTACATTAAGGCTTGGCTATGTGGTAGTACCTCTTAATCTAGTTGATGCTTTTTCTAGCGCTCGCGCTCTTTCAGATAGACATTCTCCACAAGTAGAACAGATGGTTTTAACGGATTTTATTGCTGAAGGATATTTTTCTCAGCACATTAGACGAATGCGTGCTCTATACTCAGAACGCCAAGAAGCACTAATTGAAGCTGTTAAAGAGCACCTTTTAGGGTTCTTAAGTGTTTATCCTAGCGAAACAGGAATGCACACAATTGGCTGGTTGCCTGATAAGAGCAATGATTTAGCTATTTCAGAAACTCTAATGAATAACCAAATTATTGCTTATCCTTTATCTATGTACACAATAGAAGCAAAACTTCCACCAAGTTTATTACTTGGTTATTCGGGTTTTAGCCCAGAAGATATTTACTTAGCAGTAAAAAAAATGGCAAGGGTTTTAGAATATACTAAATAATAAAGTTAGGTTAAATTTAACCTAGCTTTATTTGCTTATCTAGGCTTTATCTTAATTGAGCTAAATAGTCTTCTTTTAATAACTTATGGAATAAATATGCTCCTCCCTCAAGTGTTGGTGCATAGCGGCCAGTGCTATAGCTTTTAGAACTAAGCCCGCGATGAACAGACTGACAAATATCAACATCCTCTATTTGAACCTGTTCACTTGCTTTAATTGAAGCTGATATAAAATCTTCTGAGGTTGCTGGTAAAAAATAATAGTCAAAAATTGTTAGACAATGATCAGGTGCAGTAGGAATAATCCAATTGGTATCCATAATATTACCATAGCGGTTAATCATAAAGTTTGGATAAAACCAGCCATAGAGAGCTTCTTGACCTATACGTTCCTTAAAATCTATACCCTCGCTTTGAATTGGGTTTAGAGATGCAGCACAGGATTGTAATGTCCAAGTTTTATAATTTTCAACTCTATAATCATCCATTTTTAGTTGACCCGCTAAACCTTTATGAAGATGGTCAACATGATAGCCACCATCCAGATAATTATCTATGTAGACTTTCCAGTTACATTTTATTTCATAGACTCGTCTACACATAAATTTTAACTGATTAGTTCCTAGTTCAACCAGTTTTTGATCAAAACGGTTTAGGTCAGTATCTAGCGCTCTAGAATTTCCAGAAAAATCTAAAAGAATAAACTTATTCCAAACTTTTAACGGGATTTCACTTAAAGATAATTTTTCACGGTTAAAATTTTTAACACCAGCCATTTGAGGGGCTTTTTTTAATTGACCATCTAAGGAGTAATTCCAGGCATGATAAGGACAAACTATATCTTTAGTGCAACCTTCGCCCTTTAGAAGTTCGGCTGCATGATGGCGACATACATTATAAAATGCTCTTAAATCACCTGCTTCAGTTTTAATAATAAAGTAAGGCTCATTACAAAACGATCCAGCTATATAAGAACCACTTTCAGTAAATTGATCAACACTAGCCACAAATTGCCAATTATTCATCAAAACTTTTTTATCAAGCTCATAAAACTGTTGATCTAGATACCATGACGAAGGTGGAGTATCAGCGACCTCTATTGCATTGATAGAATCAAATTTATTTATTTCAGCCTCTAATTGTGTACTCATAAATTTATTAAGTATTTTAGGTGTTTTATACTTCAGTGTTTGACAACAAAATACATTGCTCAAGCATTGTATTTTGAGTTTAGCAGAAATTAATAATAATGAGTGTTGGCAAATGGAGGAAAAAATGGAAAAAATGGAAAGAATTTTAGTTAGTGGTTGTTTGCTAGGCGAAGCAGTTCGTTACAATGGAGGGAACAAGCGTTGTGAAGATGAAATTTTGCAAAAATGGATTGAAGAAGGAAGAGTTGTGTCCGTATGCCCAGAAGTAGCAGGAGGACTTGGTATTCCTAGACCACCTGCTGAAATAGTTAATGGAGCGGGAGGCTTAAAAGTCCTTAATAATACTGCTAAGGTATTAGATTTTAATGGGCGTGATGTATCAGAAGAATTTATAAAAGGTGCCAAATATGCCCTTGAGCTAGCTAAATCAAAAAATATTAAAATTGCCATTCTAAAAGAAGGGAGCCCTTCTTGTGGAAGTAGTTTTATTTATGATGGGACATTTACAGGTAAAAGAGTAGCAAACCCTGGAGTTACAGTAGCACTACTTCAAGAAGTAGGAATAAAAGTCTTTAGTGAAAATCAAATTATCGAAGTAGAAAAAATGCTTAAGGAGCTAGAAATTGAGGCTAAATAAAAACGCCTCAATTAGAAACAGCTTCAATAAAGTTGCCCTCCTTATAAAGTAAAAGCCTAGCTATTTTAGAAAATAGTTAGGCTTTTTTATTTGTAAATTTTTGTGATTTAATATTTAACTATTAGGATAAAATAGTAGAGTTAAAATAATTAATCCTGCCCAATAGATAATTTCTAATGTTTCAGCAATTGGTTGAATTTTCTTTAACCAACCATAAATATGTACAAAAAACATTAAAATAAAGTTATAAATAAGTAAATCAAAAAAGTATTGTTTTAAGAGAGGATTTCTAGATGCTTTTAACCCAAAAATTCCTAATACACAAATTACAGCGCCTAGACATCGCCCAAAATAAACAGCTAGATCAGGTTTATCAGCAATATCCCAGCCTAGGACTCTAGCCCAATGAATAGGGCTAATTAACATTGGTAGACCAAAAAAAACTATTGTCCCTATGGTGATTATATAGAGATAAGTAGTTGAATAACTCCCCCAAATTCCAATCATAAGTTAAGCTATCCAAAATCTTAAGCTATTTCCACAGAGGTTCGTATTGCGCTTTTTCTTCTTTTGGCCTTTTGAATGTGTACATAATTTCAACATTAGTTGAGGTATTAGGGTTAATTCTCCAGGAATCTACTAGCTCCCAGCCTCTTTGACCTGCTTCTATCAAAAGCTCTTCGGCTGGAGCAATATCTAATTCTGAGGAAAGAGTCTTTCCCGATGATTTACAAGATAATTTTACTTTTTCTATTCTATATTCCCAAATAATCATTGTTTTAATCTAATTAGTTAGCTAATCAAGTAGCAGGCTACGAGCAATTAACATACGTTGAACTTCAGAGACTCCTTCGCCAATTTCTCCAAGTCTAGCATCTCTATAGAGTTGTTCAACACGATAATCAGAAATATAACCATAGCCACCATGAACTTGTACTGCAACATCGGCTGCTCGTTTTCCTACTTCAGATGCAAGTAGTTTAGCCATAGAAGCTTCACGAGTCGCATCATTACCCAATTGAAATTGCCATGCAGCCTGTAATATAAGCATTTCAGCTGCATCAATCTCAGTCTTAACTTCTGCTAGACGAAAACTTACATCTTGATGATTATAAATCGCTGTTCCAAAGGCTTCGCGCTGAACTGCATATTTTATTGCTTCGGTTAAACTTGCTTTTGCAATCCCAAGAGAAAAACATGCCATACCAATTCTAAAGAAAGTTAAGCATTCCATTACACGATAAAAACCTTCGTATTCTTTGCCTAAGAGATTTTCAGCAGGTACTCTGCATTCATCAAAATAAAGTGCGCTAGTTGGAGAGCCTCGAACGCCCATTTTATCAAGCGGAGGGCCAGAACTCCAGCCAGGACAATCTTTATCAACTATAAATAAGCTCATTCGATGAGCGCCGCCTTTTTCTCCTGTAACAGCTAGAACAACAACACAATCAGCAATTGGGCCATTAGTGATAAACATTTTTGACCCATTAAGAATATAGTAATCTCCATCACGAATAGCTTTAGTTTTTGCTGCGGCTAGGTCTGAGCCTACACTAGGTTCAGTAAGGGCTAGAGCGCCAATCATTTCTGCGCGTGCTACAGGTTTTAAGTATTTTTCCTTTTGCTCCTCTGTTCCTAGTTTAAAAATAGTATAGCCACATAACCCAGTACTTGCACCCATAGATAAAAATGTTGATGGACAGGTCTGAGCAAGTTCTAGCCAAGCTAAAGTGTTAGTAATAGCATCTGCATCACTTCCACCATATTTCTCAGGATATACTAAAGATGAGAGGCCAAAATCTCCAAGCCTTTTTAGGTTACGCTGCAAAATCTCTACATCATTTTCAATTGCACGTGTATGAGGCAAAATCTCAGCACGGCAAAGTTCCCGTAAAGACTTTAAGTATTGTTCTTGGACATCACTTAATTCAAAATCCATAAATTTTAACCTAAATTCAGGATTTTATCTTCAGAGTTAGCCTTAGGATAAAATCCTGGAATTAAAAAATTTAGTTGCTTGCTGATTCTCTAGAGGTATTATTGTCAACGGATACAGACTCGCTTGGTGCAGATTCAGCCGTAATAGTTTCAGATGTGGTGTCATCTTCAGAAGTAAATTCATAAGTAACTTCTACTTTAGCGCATATATCATTCCACATACTCATAGGGCGCATTAGCTGCATTAAAACCATTTTATTGCCTTCAAGTTTATAATGTGGCGAAGAAAGCGCACGCATTGGGGTCATTTCACCTTTATTTAATGCCGCCATCATATTAAAAGGACAAGAGCCACGCATTGCCCAAGTAGGGTTAAATGGTGCACTACGTAATTCTTGCCAAGGGGCAGTTTGGGCTTCATAGGCTTGATCCGTTATTTTGCCTTGCTTAAATACCCAAGTCATAACACGATCTTTACCATCAGGCCCATCATAAACACGAAAAACATATGTGCCATTGAGTTTTTTGGCATCTTGTTCAAAGACAGAATCAGCATTTACTCTCTTAACGCATTCTTCTAACCAAACTTTTGTATAATATTTGATCATAAAATTTTGTACTCCAAATTTTATATAAGGTGTTAAATTACTTGTTCTACAAGTGGTTGAAACTCTGCAAATTCGGCTTTGCGAGGATTAAAAGCCATACAAATATCCATTAATGCAATTTCAGTAACTCTATTTATAGTGTCTGGATCACTAGGAACATCCAAATCTCTATAACGCTCAGGAATACCTAAGGCTACTTTTAATGTACGTACACGTTCTATGGCTAATTTACCAAGTTCAATGTCAGATATACCTGATTCTATTACATTAAAAGCTCTAGCTAATGCAGCATAACGTGATGGGCAGCTTTCTAGATTAAATTCCATTACATAAGGTAGAGCTATAGCGTTTGATAAACCATGATGAAGGCCATAAAGACCGCCAACTGTATGAGAAATTGCATGGGTTGCGCCCACAGGAGAGTTAGAAAAAGCCATTCCAGCAAGCATTGATGCAATTTGAAGTTTAGCCCTAGCATCAAGATTTGAAGCGTCTTTAACAGCTATTTCTAAATTATCATAGAGCATTTCAGCCGCTCTAAGTGCTAGAGCTTCTGAAACAGGTTGATTTTCTGTTGAAACATAAGCCTCAATTGCATGTGTAAGAGCATCCATTCCAGTATAAGCAACTAGTTTAGCTGGAAGAGTTGCAACCATTTCTGGGTCTAGAACGGCTATTTTGGGATAGAGATGTGGGCTAGCAATGGTTAATTTAGTTTTTGTTTCATGGTCTTTAACTACAGCGCCTATAGAGACTTCGCTACCTGTTCCTACTGTGGTAGGAATAGCTACAATAGGAATACATTTGCCAGGCACCATAAAGCCGCCTTCATAGTCTCTTACCTCTCCGCCGTGTGTACCAATAAGAGCAGCAAATTTAGCTGTATCCATAACACTTCCGCCACCAATGGCAATAAGTAGATTTACTTCTAAATTTTTTATTTCTTGAGCGCATTTAGCCACTATTTTTAGGTCTGAATCAGGAGGAACCTCATCAAATATAGCTTTTATTTCAAAGATAGAATCAGCAAGTCCAACTTTTACTTTTTCAACTAATCCAGCTGCTAAAACTCCTTTATCAGTAATAATCATCACGTTATTACAAGAAGACAACTCATCTTCTATTTGTAGTTCCATTCCTAAAGCCGCTACTTTACCTACACCATATTTTACTTGTGTTGGAAGGAAAAAACTAAATTCAGAACGTTCAAAAACTTCATTTCTATTAATAAAACCCATAAATCCTCACAGACAAAATTAAAATTTCATGCTTTTAAGTAACTCAGAGGCAATAATCATTTTTTGTACTTCTGAAGTGCCTGCTCCAATGGTTGAGAGACGGACATCACGATAAAATCGTTCTACGGGGTATTCATGAATATAACCATAACCGCCAAAAATCTGTACTGCTTCGCTTGCTACTTTAACTGCTGACTCTGTTACAAATAATTTTGCTACAGAGGCCTCTAACATTGCTCTTTTAGCCTTTTCTTTCATACAAGCAACACGGTAAATTAAAAGACGCGAAGCATCTATCATTGTTTTCATATCAGCTAATTTATGCTGAATAGCTTGAAAATTAGCTATAGGCTGTCCAAATTGCTTACGTTCTTTACTATACTTAATACACTGTTCTAGTATAAATTGCATACCGCCAACTAGAGGTGCAATCATACAGGAGCGTTCCCACTCCATAGTTTCTTTTCCAATTTGGACAAAACCACTATTTTCTTCGCCTAAGATATTTTCTGCTGGAACTTCACAATTATCAAAATAAAGCTCACTAGTTGTAGAAGTACGATTTCCCATTTTCTTTAGGTTATTTCCTACAGAAAAACCTGGCATCCCTTTTTCAACAATAAAAAGTGAAATTCCACGATTACCTTTCTTTTTATCTGTCACCGCAAAAACAACAAATAAATCACCAATTGGCCCATTAGTGATAAACATTTTTGACCCATTAAGAATATAGCGGTCGCCTCTGCGCTCAGCCAAGGTGCGCATTCCAGCAGCATCAGAACCTGATCCAGGTTCGGTTAATCCAAATCCGCCAATCCATTCACCAGAAGCAAGTTTAGGTAAGTATTTTTCTTTTTGAGCCTCTGTACCAATTAACCAAATTGGTACACCTGCTAAAATTAAATGTGCTCCCCAAGCTAGAGTTGTTCCGCCGTCAGCACCAGCATGTGCTACTGATTCCATTGCTATTGTAGTAGCAAGCGGTGAAGCATTACTGCCGCCGTATTTTTCTGGGAAGGGAAGCCCTAGAAGCCCCATACCAGCTAAATCACGCCAATTTTCCCAAGAAAACTCTGCTTTAGCATCATTTTCTTCGGCACGTGGGGCTAGTTTCTCTTTGGCAAATTTATAGACTGAGTTAGAAAAATCCCTGTATTCTTCTGGTATGTTAAGGTTCATAATTTTTAATTCCAGTAGAAAAATGATGAGAGATAAAGTAATAAACCATTAGTTAATTAGCTATTTTGCCATTTAAACAGCGTTTTTTGCTAATAACTTATCCAGCGGGTCAGAAAAAGAGAACCAAAGCATAGCCAACTTTAGTTGAACTGTCAATTTTATTTAGACTAAGCTAGCAAATACATAACTATTTTAAGCAACTAAGATTGAGCTTTGCTATAAATGGCTAGGTAATATATCTTACTCTAAATTTGGAGTCTATAATGAAACGATTACTCTTAGCAACTTTACTAACTATAGTAATGGCAGCAAACTTTATTAATGCAGGTCAAAGAGGGCGTATAAGCCTTTCACAACTTAACCCAGAAGGTCAACCCAAGAATCTAAAAGAGGGAGAGTCTCACCGTTATTATGTTTGGAAAGATGATAAGGGTTGGCATATAAGGACAACAACAGGCCAAAATAAACATTTTTTTGCTGGCTCAATTACTGCTTTAGGTGGAAAAATATTAAATTTTAGTACTTTTCAACTGGAAAATAAGGATGTAGTAAAAACAAACCCTACTCGTACTCAGCTTTATTTTGATTTTGCTACCAGCCAGCGTATAGATGGTTTTGATTTTCAGTCTGATGCATCAACTCTACGTTTTGATTTACGTCTTGATGGAAAACGGGTAAATGATACTATATATGTAGGGTTTAATGGGGAAAACCCTAAAACTATGCCTTTTGAGCTTTCTACTGCACCTAAAGGCGGAAGTGGAACTGCTGCACAAATAATAATTCCTTTTGGAGAACCTAAAGGGATGGGAGCAGGTTCTAGTAAACGTTTTATGCTTTGGCGCGAAAATAATGGTTTATGGCACTTAAGAACTACTACAGGTAGAAACCAACATCGTTTTAGTGGAGAAATTTTAGCTGAAGGTGGGATTATTTCTGACCTATCTGCTATTAGTACAGAAAGGAAAGATTGGGTAAGTGTAAAAGACCCTAAACGTGTTGTCTTTAACCTAAACACTAATGGGGCAATAGATGGCTTTGATTTTCGCACCACAGGAACTAACTTAAAATTTAGCCTTTTTGTTGATGGAGAAACACGAACTAACCTAGTTTATATTGGTGCTCAAGCTACTAATCCACCATCAATTCCTTTCACATTACCAACTAAATAGGAGGAAAAAATGTCTTTATCTGATAAATACGGTGAAGTTTATACGCTAGCTGCTGCTTTAGGTTGTTATGACCTCAATGCTTTTGAAGATGGAGGATATTTTACTATTACAGGAACTTGCCCTGATCGCTATACTCATAAACAACTTTGGGAAAAAATTAGGGAAATAGACGTAGATGGAGAATCAGAAACATCTCTAAACTTTAGCTATGAAAATGATGATATTTATGGAGTTTATGAAGTGAAAAGAGGAGATACTCTTTCAGCAATCGCTAAGAAATTATCTCAAGGTAAATTAAGCTACCAAAAGATCTTTCAAGCAAACCAGGATATCCTTGACGATCCTGATGAAATTAAACCAGGCCAAAAATTAAAAATTCCTAATTTTTAATTAAACTTCTTAAGAAAATATCTTAAAAACACCAGAAACACCAATGAGTTAAGTCTTATTGGTGTTTTAATTTTTTATTGCCGATTTTTTATCTAAAAATGCATCTAGTAAAATTAAAAGTTTTTCCTAAATTTCCCCTAGCTAAATTAATTTTTTACTATAATGCAATCACTAAAAATTACCCCTATAAATGATATCTTAACTGCTAAATACAACATAGAATTATGGTTAATAGATAAAGAAAACTTTGAGTTTTATCAAAGCACAAATTATTTGTTTAACTTAAATAGAGACCAATTTAGTTTTACCATAGAATTTTATAAGCTAATCTTTAGCTACTGGACAGATAGTAAGTCTGAGAGTTGGCAACTAATAAAATATAAATTAAAAAAAGACTTATTATATTTTGATGTCTATATTCCTTTTAGTAAAGGGGCCTTAAGCTTTTTATTAAAAGAAGTAAAGATTAATAACCTAAAGTTATTACCTAGTCATTTTGATGTTCGTAAAAATTATTTATTTTATCTTTCCAGGCTAATTAACGAAAATTTCCCAAACTTAAAAATTAATAAAGCCAATATTAGCAATAACTCCAGTATTAACAATAAAGTAGGTCTAGCTAAACTCTTACTTAGTCAAGATAAATTACTAGTAGCTGCTGTAGGAATGAGTAAATATGAAAAAAAGGATAGCTTAAAAACTCTTTTAGCAGAAGCTTTAAGATGGCTAAGTATTCTTAAAACTCAGTTTAACCCAATTTCTATAGATAAATTAATGATTTTTGCTCCCAGTCAAATAGTAGAACTCCTAGCAGAACGCCTTACTTTAATTATAGAACCCAAGACAAAAATAGAGCTTTTTGAATTTGATGAAATTAAAGGAGTTATTACTTTTGTAAATCCTTTTGACCAAGGCTATTTAGCTCTATCTTTAACCAAAAATATAAAACTTCCTGTTATTAAAACTAAAATTAAAACTAAACTTAACTTCAAGCAAACCCTAGACTTAAATATTGATGAGCAAATAGAATGGATTAAATCTCTAGCTCCAAATTTGATAGAAATAGAGCTAAACAATAATCAAAATAAGTTAAGCTTACATATTAATGGTTTAGTCTTTGCTACTCTCTGCCTAAAAAGCCAAAATATATCTATAAAATTTGGGTTTAAAGAACTAAAAGAAAAACTAACTCTAGAAAATAGACCTAAGCTAGAAAGCTTAGTTAAAGAAATAGCTTTATATCGTAATCATAATAGCTTAGACAAACAACACCGTTATTATCAAACCTTAGCAGAATCTTGGCTAGAGAGAGTTATAAAGCGCGATCTTTCTTGTCTTGACCCAAATCTTCTAAATTGTTTTTACTCTCAAGTTCCTGTATCTAAAGAGTATAATAAATTTATAGATTTTTTAGCTGTAGATAAATATGGTCAATTAGTAATTATTGAATTAAAAGTAGTTGAAAGTATTGATTTAGTGTTTCAAGGTCTAGATTATTGGTTAAGAATTGAGTGGTATAGGTTTACAAATGAACTTAGCCTTAGAGGATATTTTCCTAATGTAAGATTAAAAAACATTGCTGCAAAGATTTACCTAGTAACTCCAAGGCTCCGATCACATGAAAACTTAAGAGATTTAGCTAGTTTAGTAGATAAAAGGGCTACTATTTACTGGATTGCCATTAATGATAATTGGCGAGAATGCTTAAAAGTCGAGAGTAGAGAGAGGTTAAACTAGTTTATAAAATTTAATTTTCTCTTTCGGGTTTTATTAGTAGAAAGAACTTACAAAAACTAATAAAATTCTTATACCCTACTAAAAATCTCAAAACTTAAGAATACTAATCATAAAATTTAATAGTTAAAGGAAAAACTATGTTTAAAAACACTCAACAGATTAGAAATATTTTGTTAGTAATTTTGTTATTTTTTGTATTAGCTACAGAGTCAAACAATGTTTTTGCTCAATCGGCAGGGTCAACAGGCTCTACCATAAGTGGAAAAATAACAGACGAGCAAAAGTCTGTAGTAAATTCGGCTACAGTTACAGTTACTAATATTGATACTAATTTTTCTAGAGAAATTGTTGTAGGCGAAGATGGAGCTTTTTCCTTTAATCAATTATCTCCAGGCAATTATAAATTAACTATTAAATCAGATGGATTTACTACACAAATGATTCCTATTAATGTAATTCTTGGGACTAATACTTTAGTTCCAGTAGAGCTTAAAATAGGGCAATCTGCTGAAGTTATTGAAGTTCGAGCTAATACTTTACTCGAAGGAAAAACAGAAGGTAGTACTAACATTGAGCGAACCACTATAGCAGGACTACCTATTAATCGACGCAATTTCTTAGATTTTTCTACTACATCGGCTAGAGTAGTCTCAGATGGTGCTGCAATAGGAGCTACTGCAACATCTGGACTTTCTTTTAATGGTCAAAGTGGACGATTTAACAATGTTACTATTGATGGGCTTGATAATAATGATTCAGGTTCAGGTTCAGTTCGTGCAACATTTAGCCAAGATGCTGTACAGGAATTTCAAATTATTTCTGATAATTATTCTGCTGAGTTTGGCCGTGCTTTAGGTGGTGTTGTTAATATTGTTACTCGTGGTGGGAGTAATCAATTTAGTGGAAGTCTATTTTTCTTTAACCGTAATGATGATACTAGTGCAAAAGACGCTTTTTCTGATATAAATCCTCCTTATAGACAATACCAATTTGGTCTTGTTTTAGGTGGGCCTATAAAGAAAGATAAAGCTTTCTTTTTTACCTCTTTTGAGCGCTTAACAATTAAACAAAATACTATCGTAACTATAAGTGATACGATTGTTTCTGCTGCTAGACGACAAGGTTTTGTAAATGTTCAAAATGGCCCAGCCCCCTTTTCTATAGGTACTACAACCTTACTTTCTAGATTAGATTTTCAACTAAACCCGCAAAATAAACTCTTTGTTCGCTATAACGGAGGATTTTCCTTTAATTCAGGCTTTGATACTTTTGGAGGATTAATAGATTATACTAATAGCGGAAGACAAAGTTTAGATGATAACACTGTAGTAGTTAGTAATGTTTATCTTAATACAGGACTGAATTTAGTTAATGAAACTAGATTTCTTTTTACTAATAGAATTCAAGATGATTTTCCTACAGATCCAGGGCCACAAGTTCGTATTACTACTAATGATGGGGTTAACACTTTTGGACGAAGTTCTTTTCTTCCCCAGCCAAGAGATCAAAAGTTTATTCAATTTGTTGATAATGTTTCTCTTACACGTGGAAAACATCAAATAAAATTTGGGGGAGATGTTTTTATTACCGCACCGCCAGAGGGTAAATCAGCGCTACCTTTTGTTCCAGGAGGTTTAGCCGTTTTTGGCCCACTAAATTTTACTGCTCTAACTGGTATTCCAGGACTTCCAAGTTTTACAGGTCTAGAAACCTTTGATCCTGACTCACGCTCTACGCTACAAAAGGCTTTTCTACAACAATTAGCCTTGCTACTGCCCACACTTGCGCCAGGGTTTCCTTCAGGGTTGCCTCTAGATAGGCTTTCTCTTCCTTCTGGTTATACACAAGGCTTTGGGGATGCTAATATTGTAGTTCCCGCAAAATTTTTTGCTGCTTTTGCTCAAGATGACTTTAAGTTAAGACCAAATTTACTGCTTAAAGCAGGTGTTAGATATGACTTAAATCGCTCTCGTTTTGTGCCTGATAATAATGGAAATTTTGCTCCACGTCTTGCATTTTCCTTTAATCCAACAAAAATAAGTAATTTAAGAATAAAAGGATCATACGGTTTATTTTTTGCTGTTCCTGTAACAGGAGTTGCAGTTAGTGTTAATTTACTTGGTTCAGGAAGAGTTAAAGTTCCTGTTATACCTTTTCCTTTTTCTATTCTTCCTTTTTCCTTACCAGGGCATAAATTCCCTGATGGTGTTACAGTTCCAGCAGGGGTTAATTTAGTTCCTCAATTTAGTCAAATTACTAAATATGAGCCTAATTTACGTAATAGTTACACTCAGCAAATAAATTTTGGGACAACCTATATCTTAAAACATCAAATTGCTCTTTCTCTAGATTATGATTTTGTACGAGGGATAAAACTTTTTTCTACTCGTAATATAAATCCAGTTGTACGTCCTGTTGCAAGTACAACTCAAAGCTTGATGAATGGCCGAGTTGACCCTACTCAAGGCGATATTCAACAATTTGAGTCAGCTTTTGATAGCTATTTTCATGCTTTTACTATTTCTGCTACCAAACGTTTTGATAACCGTTTTAGCTTTTTGACAAGCTATACTTTTTCTAAATTAGTTGATGATGTGCTAGATTTTGGTACTTTATCTCGTGAAGTAGTAGATTCACTTAATATAAGAAATGAGCGGGGTTTAGGGGGCATTGATGCTAGAAGCCGTTTTCTCTTTTCTGGTGTTTGGGATATAAATTACACAAAAAATCCTTTATTAACAGGGTTTCAACTATCTAGCATTGTTAATTTAGCCTCAGGTCGTCCCTATAACTTACTAGCAGGAGTAGACCTTAATCGTAACTTTGATAACCCTCCAGGTGATCGCCCTCTCCAAGGAGGTGTTAGTATTGGGCGTAATGCCGGTATTACTCCAGGCTTTGCTAGCGTAGATTTGCGGCTAACTCGCTCTATCAACTTTAAAGAAAAATTTAGATTAGAAGGCTATGTAGAGGCTTTTAATCTATTTAACCGAGTTAATATAGATCCAACAACTATTGCACGTGTCTTTTTACCTGATGCTCAAGGGCGTTTTAACCTTCCTCCAAAAGATGGTGGGAGATTTACTGTTACTCCCGATCGTTTTCGTGGTGCCTTTGCTCCTCGCCAAATACAATTTGGTTTTCGATTTAGTTTTTAGAAAATAAAATAATTGGTTTTGATAGAATTAATTAAAATTAATAAAATATGTTAAAGAATATTAAAGAATTAGCAGAAATTGTTCAAGGTGTTGTACTAGGCGATGAATCCTTAACCCTTTTAGGGGTTGCTAGTTTAGAAAATGCTAAAACAGGGGATGTTATCTTTGTTGAAAGCGCTAAATTTCTTGCTAAAGCTTTGGAAAGTGCTGCATCTGCAATAGTTTTATCAAAAAAAATTAGTTTAAGCGAATCTACTGGGAAAACTTTTATTATTGTAGATTATCCTAAACTCGCTTTCTCTAAAATTATTAGAGAGTTTTTTCCTATAACAAAACCTTTAGCTATAACTCATTCTTCTGCAATAATTTCAGAAACTTCTCAACTAGCTTTAGGTGCTAGTGTTGGTGCTTATTCAGTAATAGGAGAAAATACTAGAATTGGTAAAAACTCCTCCATTGGAATACATTGTGTTATAGGTAGAGATGTTGAAATAGGAGAAAATTCTATAATTCATTCTAATGTAACCGTTTATGATAAAGTAAAAATAGGTAATAATGTAATTATTCATTCTAATACAGTTATTGGAAGTGATGGGTTTGGATATGTTTTTCATCAAGGCGAGTATCATAAATTTCCTCAAATAGGTGATGTAATTATTGAAAATAATGTAGAAATAGGTAGTAATGTTTCTATTGATCGAGGTGCTCTAGGGTCAACTATAATTGGACAAGGAACCAAGATAGATAACCTAGTACAAATTGCTCATAATGTAAAAATAGGAAAAAATTGTGTTCTTGCTGCTCAAGTAGGTGTTTCAGGTAGTTCAATTATTGAGGATAATGTAGTAGTAGGGGGACAGGTTGGAATTGCTGACCATGTAAAACTAGAAACAGGCTCAATAATTGGTGCACAAGCTGGTATTCCTACAGGAAAAATTATACGTAAAGGTTTAATGGTCTGGGGAACACCTGCACGACCTATTGATGATTTCAAAACTATCTATGCTCATACTCAAAATTTGCCAGCATTAAAAGAACGGGTAATAAAAATAGAAAAACAACTCTCACAACTAGACAAATTGGACAAATTAGACAATTAGACAAATTACAATTGGACAAATCGGCTAAAAGAGAGGGCTTAATAGAGTCTTGCAGCAAAACAAACTAAATAATGTTGTATTTTATTTGTTAGAGCCAATGGAAAAAGACCTTATAGATTTTATTGCTAAATCTATTGAACTTACTTTTAATGCGATTTCTAGAGTAGAAACACTTAATTTAGATATATTATTTGCTTATGATCAAGAAAGAAAACAATATAATTCCACATCTATTTTAGCCTACTTAAAACCTAATACAGAAAAAGGTTCCTACTCACTAGCAATAACTAAAAGAGATCTTTATACAAATAATTCTACATTTGTTTTTGGTGAAGCCGAAGTAGGGGGTAGAGTTGGTATAGTTTCTCTTGCAAGATTAAGTATAGACCCAAGAGAATTATATAAAATAATAGTATTAAAAGAGGTTACACACGAGCTAGGACATATTCTAGGATTAAGGCATTGTGAAACAAATTATTGTGTAATGAGTTTTTCTACAAACTTAAAAGAAGTGGAACAAAAGTCGTTTAAGTTTTGTCCAGATTGTGCTCATTCATTAGTTTATTTAGCAGCTTTTTAGGACTATGAATGTTCCAAATTTAAAAACATTTAGCTTAGTTGTGTTGACTAGAAAAAATTTTATCTCTCCATAATTCCTGTAAAGAAGCAAAAAGTAGTGCCACTATTCCTAATTCAAGCCCAAGCAGGTTAAAAATAAAAAATATTAGTAAAGCTATTGTTATAAGCAGTAGGAATGTTCTCATAATGCCTCCATAACCTATGCTTTTAGTTAAACCCGTTTAAGAATATAGAGTTCAAAAGATATTTCTATTTACTCGCGCTCTGGTTTATGGCCGCAACTAGCACAAAATTGCCAGTTACGCCCAAAGGCTTGACCACAGTGACGGCATTCGGTTTTTAATGAGACTCTACAATAAGGGCAAAATTTTTGCTTTTCATTTACTGCTTGATGACATTCTGGACAAGTTGTTGCAAAAACTCTACCTATAAGTAAATAAAGGAGTAATCCTGCTAAGTTAGTTGCCCCTACTAGTATTGTCCAACGTACCGCATGTCTATAACGGCCTTTTGAGTCATACCAAACATAAGTGGGAACAAAAAAAACTAGAAAAGAAATTATCATTAATAAAATTTGATAAACCAAATTTAATGTTTGTTCATAACCCCCAGGGGCATTAATTGCTAATACCCAAGAAAGTACCCCAGGACTACTATTAATCCTATTTTCAAGCTCAAGAGGATCCATTGCCCAAGTTGGTTGACTATTTTTATCAATAAAATCAGCTAAAAGAATATCTTGTTGTGTAGCAATAACTTCTACTGTTGTTGGTAGCCAAGAATCTTTTTCTTGCTTTTCTGAGCTAATGTTTCCAGGTAATGGTACTATATGTAAGTTGCTAGTATGTAAATAGAATTTAACATAAATAGAAACTCTAACCCCTGAAACTACAATTCTTTCACGTTGTTTAACTGCAATAGAATCTAGAAGGGTAGAAAAACGAGGATTATTTAATAGCGAATCGTTATTTTGCTCTAACTTTATAGTACCGCGAAGTTTATCTAGCTGAGAAAGTATTCCAGGCCAAAGCTCTAAAGATTGATTAATAGCATTCATTCCTCGCTTATAAGACTGTGCTTTATTAAAACGTACTAAGAGTAAATAACTGCATAAAAAACCTATTAATAAAATAAGTAGCGTTATTAACGTTCTACGTAGTAGAACTAGAAAAGCACTATCCTCACTCATATTTCCTCGCTACAACTAGGACAATAGTTCCAACGTATATCAACAGGGTTAGAACACCTTGCACAATTGCGTTTTAAGGCAAAATTGCAGAATGGACAAAAAAGATAATCGTCTTTTACATTGCGCTTACAGTTTGTACAGCTATTTCTAGAAGGTAAATGTAGCAAACCTAAAATTAGTAAAGCATAAGCAGCACCTATAACTAAACTTAAACCTGCAAAGTCAGAAGCACGATTAGCACTAGCACCAAACTGTAAGGTAATTAACATAGTCAATATTGTACGCACACTAAGAGCTTTTAATGTAAGAGAACTATAAATAGCTAAACCTAAAATAGACATTATTATTACCAAAAAACTAGAAGTGATTTTTTGTGTAGAGCGATAAGCCCAAAAAGAAATTAAAAAGATTGTAGTAAATGCTAAAAACTGACAAAGCCTAACCAAAACCTTAAGCCAGTCTTCATAATGTTTCCATTCTGTATGTAAGTAAAAAAAAATGCGAACACTCCGCTCTTTAGCCATAGAGTCGGGAAGAGCCATTTCTGGGACTAAGCCATTGATTGTAACTAACTGAGATTGTTCTAGTTGTTGTAATGTAATTCTAGTTTGTAATTCTGTAGCTTTTAAGCTAGTGTCAACAGGCGGTGCCCAATACCATTCTATAGGGCGAACAACATCACGTTCAAATAAAACTATTTCAATATGAGCTTTAATACCCCCTTGACCATAAGTTCCTGCTAAAGGAAAAGTATGTAAAGAAGTAATTTCTTGCATTAATCTTTTTATATTGCTATTAACTTCTAATTTTCCAGGCTGAGCAAGCATCTCAGCTAAAGGTAGGTGCAGCTGCTCAACGGATTTCTTAAATTGCGGCCAACGGTTTTTAAGTAGCGGTGTATCTGAGGCAACTCTTTGAACTATTATACTCTCTACAGCATTACGTACAATAACTAGCACAGTGGTGAAAAATATAAGTGAAGCAAGGCTAATTAATACTAGCTTGCCAAGAGATTGTCTTAGCCTAGAAAGTTGCTTAAGATTTATCATTAGATGAAGACTAAGCTCTAACTATCAAAATAGGAGTTTACTAGCAAATTTTATATTAGCCTAAGGTTTTAACCTTAGGCTAGATATTTATTTAGTTGTTTTTGTTTTGCGTTTCATTTGTGCTAGACCAGTTAGAATTATACCTGTTCCAATCAAAGCACTTATAGAACTAATAATTAATGATGTTGCTATAGCTCCATAGTAATTAAGTATACTAAGCACTGTTCCTAGCCCAAGCATTATTACGCCTGTAAAAATCAAAATAACATAATTATTTCGACTTAATATTTCAGTACTGCTACTAGATGGTTCAACTAATCTCTTTAAGCTATATTGCAAAGCAAGACTAGGCTCAATACTATTTTTTTGTGAAAGTGAGCGAAATTCACTTATAACTATTTGATAACTATTTATTTCTTTTGCACATATCGGGCATTGACGTAAATGATTGTCAATACGTCGTTTAGCAAAGTCTGATAAACGTTCACACAAATAGTCATCTAATTGCTGTTGTAGATTCTGACATTCGTTCATCTCGTTCATCTCGTTCATTGTCTATTCCCATACGTTTACGCAACGCTTTTAATGCGTAGAATTTTCGTGATTTTACTGTACCAACAGAGCAGTTTAGTAAATCTGCAATTTGTTGATTTGTCCAACCTTCAATAAAACTAAGTTCTAAAACTAAACGATGTTCATCGGTGAGGTCTTGCATAAGTGATTGTAGCTTTTGAAAATCTACATGCTGATCCATTGAGCTAGATTCTTGCACTCTATCTCGTTCATTTAGCTCTACAGCGGTACGATGACGTGCTATTTCATTTCGCCAAAGATTAAGTGCAATAGTATAGAGCCAAGTACTAAATTTTGCTGTTGCTTGATAGCGAGATGCCGCATTAACAACACGTAGGAAAGTTTCTTGTACAATATCTTCTGCTGATTCTCGTGAACCAGTACGACGGTAAATAAAGTTGAGCAGGCGTTGTTGGTGGCGGTCTACTAATTCTGAAAAAGCTGAATTATCACCTCTACCAAAACGGGTCATCAAATTTTCATCAGAAAACACCGTTATATCCTCACAATTTGTTATTAGTTTTTATTTTATTAAAGGATTGCAAATTTATAAACCCAATAAACTAAGAAAGGTTCAAAACTTTCTAGTATTTTTTATAAAGTTAGGGTAGACACGTAGGTCTACCCTAACTTTGTTGGGGTAGACCTATGTGTCTACCCCAACAACTTATTTATCGAATTTAGAATTGTTTTGGATTTACGTTTTCGCGGAAATTAGTAAATAGGATGTATTGAAGGTTTGGAGTCCCTGGAGGCAACCGATCAACATTTTGGAATGCTGTGTTAAATGTATAGTCTCGATTAGGAGCATCATAAACAGTAGTACAACACTTAAATGTGCCATTTGCTTGAAAACTATCCCAACCATCAATAATTGAGCCACAGTAGCTAATATTTCTACCACCCCAGTCTTCTAGATAGCGTAAGAAGTTATGAACCCCACCATAAAGACGAACATCATCTTTTTCTGGGCCAATAGTGCCAGTTGTGCCTAATGTTCCCCATCTTACGGTATCATTGCTACCTACAAAGAGTCCATCTCTGGTTCTGCCAGTAAAAGCTGCAAATCTATATTGTGTGTTTGAAGGAACCCGACCGTTTACATCATATGGAGAATTAAAACCGCTTACGTCTTTCCAATCTGTAGAAAGTAGGGTTACAGAGTCAGAAATAATAGCTGCAGGAACTTCATTTCCTTGATAATTTGCTGCTGTGTTTGGAGGAGCACTACTAACTCCTGAAGTATTATAGTTACCTTGAACATAGACAGCATTTTCACAAGCAATGGTTATGCCTCGGTTAAGGTTTAATGGCTTATCTGTTGCTGTTTGAGCCGCTTGAGTTAAGTCCATTGCATTTGATAAACGTACTGCCCGACGAAATAGAGGAACTTGGACTGCACCAGGTGAGTCTTGTCTTACTCTAGTATAAGTTGCATTACCTCCATTAGCAGTAGTATTAAATAATGCAGCACTTGATCCTATTGAGCCTGTATTACTTGATAGTGTGTTAGGATGTATTGGCCCTCTAGTAATGGCATCTATGCGATCTATATATTCATCTGGCAATGCACCTTCTTGGTTAGCCGAACTTGGAAACTCAATGGTTCCATTATCATTTGTGTCTTCTATTTCAAATAGGGTTTGACCAGCACCAGGAATATATGGCTGACGTGTAGTTGCACTTGTAGTATTACCATAAATGGTTTCCATATCATATTTACCATAATTATTTTGTTGTACTACTAAAGTTGGGCTGCCAGATTTATTATATGAGTCACCTCGGCGATCTGAAATATAAATAATCCAACCATTGCTTTCGCTCGAAATAGTATTTGCACGGAAAGCAAAACCACCATTAGAGAAATCTGTATCAAAACCACCTGTAAGTAGTCTTTTTAGATTTCCCATATCTATGTCTATGACAGAAAAAACGCCATTTAAGTGCAAATTATCTGGGCCAGGATCAGTGTCTAATGCTCCACCTTCTCTTTGGTCGTACATATTGATTGGATAAGCGATAAGCATTCCTGCTGGTAGTACTTTAGTTTTAGCTGGTGCTGGAGGAGTAGTTGTAGCAGGGATTGTTCCGCCTGGGTAAATGGCTGCTGGAGTATCGCTATTACCTGGTGTATCAGCTACATTATCTACTAATGGGAAAACAGGAGGGGTAGCTAGAGGATTTGTTAGAGTAGGTGCCCCTCCTATAGTACCTGCTGCTATTAAGTTATTTCTATTTCCAGATAACTGAGTCATATTATCTGTATAGGGGCCAGTTGTGTCGCTTCTGGTAATAACTGTATTAGAAGGATTTGGAGCTAATGAGTAACGTTGTAAGCGAAATATAGATTTAGAATCATCTAAATTACTAAAGTTTGCACGACCATTAGTAAAATTTGTAAACCCTCCTGTGGTTGGTACAGAAAGAGTAGCCATTGCTCTTATAGCTGACTGATCTATAGGTAGTGCAGGTGGTGTAGGAAGAGGAAGCTGTTCGTAGCTAGTAATACCTAGTGCTAAAATGGGGGCGGTTACATCAGTTGTTAGAATTGAGCCATCAGCTTGACGTTGAAGGGTTTCAATTTTAATCCATCCTTTAAGCCTATGGCCGTTAACACGGGAAGCTTGGTAAGAGCCTAATGATTTTGGTATATAACCAAGTCTACCATCTGAATAAGTAGTGTTTGTAGTAGGATCGGTGGGGCTATCAAGTCTAATTCCGCCTCCTCCAGGAAGATCTGTTTGCTCATCGCCTAAGCTAATACGTAAACCAGCTTTATTATAAAAGCGAGATTGCGCCAAAATGCTAGTAGTAGGATCTTCTCCTGTTAGTCCACGTCTGATGATTTCAATTGGGCGATTACCAGTATTTTGAATTGGTAATCTAAGAGCAGGGGCTTTGAAAAAGACTTGTCCAGGCAGGTTAGTTTGAACAAAACTATCAAAATTGGTTTTGTTGCTAGTACCAGCAGGATGTCCTGGTCTAGGATCTCCTGGAATATCAGGCCCGTTAATTACACTACCAAGAGTTAGATTTCGATTTTGGGCTGCTGGAGGGAAGAAGATACGTACATTTCCTGCTGTAACGGCTCTGTCTGCTCCATTCCGTAGTTTACCATAGGTTATTTGGCCTGTAGTAGTTACCCGATCAGCAAAGGTAGTCTGTCCACCAGGTGTTAAGTAAATATCTCTATTAGCATGAACTCTACCCCCAAAGTTAAACGGAGGCCCATTATAGAACTCTAAATGGCGTGTAGAAAAGATTCCAAACTGAAATATAGGAATTAAATTATTATATAAACTACGAGTAAGTTGTACGGTTACACCACTATTAGTAGTGCTTGTAGCAGTAAAAACATACTCTTCTCTTAGTGCTCTAAGACCAGAATAAGGCCCATTAGTTAAGGTTACACCAGTACTAAGGAAATCGCCTTTTCTAATATCTGTTTTAAGGTTCATTCCATTTGCAATACGTTCAGAGGCACTTGAGCTATTAGCAAGAAGTTCAGCATGAGCTTTTATTGTGTCAAGTTGTGCTTTGGTAGGACTTAGGTTAGCAGTAAAAATATCAGAGAACTCCTTACTCATCATTTCTAGTGCTGCATAAGAGACATAGAAAGAATTTTTGGTATTAGCATCATTATTAATGCTAATTCCTGATGAACTACTATTAATTAATGCTGTTGAAACAAATACAGTAAGTAAAGCTAATATTAGCGCAGCAATCAAAAGAGTAGCACCCTTTTGATTACTTTCTATGGGCTTGATAAATTTTTTAAAAAAAGGTTTTAGCATAATTGAATACTCCTCATAAACAACTAACTAGCATTTTCATTAATTTGATACACAATATTTCTAGGGGAAAAAGATGCTTGTATACCAACACGTGAAGGTTGACGAGTTCTACGATCGAGTTCTGTAGATCGCAAAATTAAATTTACATTTACCCGACGTATACTTTGTAAACTAGTATAATCAGCTTGAGTTGCATCTGGGTCTAGCTCTCTTTCATTACCAAGAGTAGGTATTGTGGTTGTTGGTGGATTAGCAGGAATAATTAAATTAAATGATAGCCAAAATCTTTCTACATTTTGGCAAACAGGGTCATTAATAAAGGCGTTTCCTAATGGATCTGTAGAAGGAGCGTAAGTATATCGTCTGCGGATTAAATCTCGGGTAGTTGTATCAACTATATAAGTATATATAAGAACTCTGGTAGCTGTTACTCTTACAGTATTAGGTGCAGGATCTCCAGCATCTGGGCTAGCTGGTAGAAAATCTAATGGGTATAAACTAGCAAGTAAAGTGTCTCGGGCTACTTGAGGCATTGCTTGAATAGTTGCAGCCGAAGGTATTGCAGCAGTAGTTTGATTCATTTTAAGGGCATCTAAAGCAAATTCTAAGCTAGGAGGGTTAGTTAATTGATCAGTTCCAGGTTGGTTTACTTTAGAAACTATTGCTAATACTTCAGTGTTTCCATTAGATATTTTAAATATATCACCTGCTCTAACACCACTAACATCATAAAATACTTTTGCATAAGTTGTTAGGCCTGCTAAATCTGTATTATCTACACGTCTTGGAGTAAGAGTTAATTTAGCAGGTGCAGAAGGAGTAGGACGTGACCAGAAGCCTTGAAATTCTTCATCATTACTAACAGAAGGTGAACCCATAGTAGGAGCAGTGGCTGCATTTCTAGCATTCATATTAGCTGTAGCTGTTGCAGCATTAGGTTGGTTTGTCCCATAAGTTGACTGTACTCCAGCCACAAAAAATTCGTCTTCGTAAGCAACCGTAAGACGATCAGCACTACCATTTTCTGCGGCTGTTTGTCCTGGAATAGGAGTAGGCATAGGTGAAGCAGAAAGTGTATTAGCGCCATTACCTAAGGAGTCTGAGCGTCTTACTGGTAGTAAAGAAAAAAGAGGTTGTTTTCTATTTCCCATAGTAGGAACAGGGCTACCAGCATTTACTCCGTTTGTATTTGGGTTTTTACCATTTGTTCCACGAATGTTTTGGAATGCTTCAATAGAAGTTATAGGGCCTACTAAACCTTGCCCACCTGCTAAGCCTACTAAGTAAGTATCTCCATTATTTGTTATATCTCTTTCTAAGAATTTTAGTGCAACTCTAGCATTTTGCTGCACTTCATTTAGATTAGTGTTTACTTGTGAATCAAAGCCAGCTAATCTAATTAACTGGCCGCTTAGGACAACAATGATTAAAAATATAGAAGCTGTTACTACTAACTCTATTAAACTGAATCCTTTAGTATATTTTTTATTTAACATAAATATTATCTCCATACCAACTTCTTAGGTAAAATGATTAGTTAACATCATTAAGACTGGTTCGATACTGTCCAAATACAGTACTAATTTTATAAACTCCTCTGTCAGTTGGGTTATTTGTTCCTGGAGGATAAACTTCAACATCAATACGAGTAAGAGCATTATTGCTATTGGGCAAAGGGGTTACTACTATTCTATAGCGATAGCCCTGTTGTGTTAAATTAAGTAGAAGGTCATTAGTACGATTATATTTTGCGTTGCTAGCAGGTTGGGTTACATTTGGCCCAACAGTAAATGTTAAGTCACCTGTATCGTCAGCAGTTCCATAAATGTTATCTGGGCCTGGAGCTTTAATTGGTTTTTTAGTAGCAGAATTAAAAGTTGCACTTAGATTATCAAAACTAATAATACCTGACTCTTTAGACACTATTATAGTTTCTGCAATTGTAGTAGCTAAAGTTTTACAAATAGTTAATTGACGAAATGTTTCATTGCTACGTATAGAAAGCCCTAAAAGACCAGCTATTCCTAATAAAGATGTGATAACAATACCTATAGTAATAATTAGTTCAACTAAGGAGAATCCTTTTTGAAGAGATTTTATAGAATTGCTTTTCATAAATACTCCCTTAAAAATTTTTGTTACCTGTTTGATAAGTTCCATTATTATAAGACCACGTTTTAACACCACCAGTTGAAGCATACAAACTAACTACTCTAGTTAAATTAGGGTTAGTAGTTGTACTTACGCCGCCTGGTGCATCAGAAATAAAAAAAGAAGCTGTAAAAGGATTACTTCCTGATACAGGAAAATAATTCCCACTAGTAACAGAGCCATCTATGTTAAAAAATATAGTTATTGTATTTTGACCAATAAAAGCTGTTTGGCGAAAAACATCTTCTGGAGGAAGGTTGGATGCAATAGCTAAGGCAACATTTGTTGGCCTCATAAAGCTGATATCTTGAAGCAAATATTCTTGGCGGATAACATCTGTTTTAATAGGTGTTTTAGTAGTATCTATACTAGAAATAGTAATTATATTTCTTTTTCCAGAACTATCAAAATCACGAGCAATAGTTACTGAATGGGGAATACGATTGGTTATGGCTCTTTGTCGTGCTTGCTGAAAAAGAGCTGTTAAAGTATTAGCGGTTTTAACCGTTTTTATATTTTTCCTAAAACCACCAAATCCTGCTATAGCAATAGTAGCAAGGATCAAAGTGATTGCTAATACTACTAATACTTCTAAAGTTGAGAACCCTTTAAAAAATCTTTTCTTTAGTATCATAATTTTACCCTAAGTATCTAACTATTTAGTTGGCTGACTATTTTGTAAAACATTTACAGCACTACTATTTACTGGGGCTTTTATAGGAGTGACTTCTTCTGCTACAGAATCTTTAGGAATTAACTCTTTTGTCTCAGAATCTAATTGCCAAGAGGCTTCTTTCCTACTTGTGCTTTCTTTCCATATAAACTTTACTAGGTAATTATTTTTTTGTTGAAATTCACTTTTCCAACCTAAGGCTTGCCAACCTTCACCAATAGAAGAATTTAAGTAATTTGCTAGGGCTTGTTCTATGGTTGAGCCTGCGGTTTTAGAAATAGAATTTTTAACAATATTTACAGCTTGGTCAGAAATATCAGCAAATTGCTCTTGAGGTTCACTAGGTAAAATAGTAGCAGTAGTTTCTTCAGCCACTGCAGTAGGTTGTAAAAAACTATACACTATAGCTCCTGCTGTTATGGCTAATGTTACAAAACTAACAAGTACTACTTTTAATAAAGAGTTTTTAGAGCTTTCATTTGCTGGTTCTAGGTAAAGTTTAGTGGGTTTAGCATAAGATGTTTTGCTTTGTTTAAGTGGGGTTTCTTCAGAAACAAGATATGAAGTTTGTTGAATTCTTTTTGTTTCTGTTTTGGAAGAATCTAAAGCAATATTATTTTGACTATGCAAAGGAGCTGTTGGAGCACAATTAGCTGATTCAATTGCATCAAGCTCTTCTAAAAGCTTTTTAACTTTTTCATCATCTAATGGATTTGGTTTTGATAGTAAAACTTGATCTTCGTCTGTAATTGGTTTTAGAGAAATATCATCGTAATCTTCATTATTTGATGGTTTTAACATAACATTTGCTCTTAAAAATAAAATATAAAGTTACATTCGCAAATATACTGTAAAATATATTTCTTTCGTAAAATTTAATAGGATTAATATGTTTTGAGAGTTTTGTGGGGGCGGTGTTTAAGTTTATAATTTTTCTATATCAGTGACTTGCCAGTCTATCATACTTTTTATTCATTTTTAAATAAAAATTAATAGAATTTTAATAGAAAATGGCCTAAATTTTACAAACTCCAATAAACACTTATATATGAGTTATTTATAAAATTTTAGTAAGTTTCTTTAATAGCTAAAATCTTTTAATAATCAACAGAAAAGATCGTAGATAAGATTAGTAGCGTTTTATTAAGTTATAATAGGCTTTTAATTAGTTAGAGGCCAAATAAAGTGACCGTTTTTATCAATATAACCAACTTGTCCATTTGTTTGAATTTTAGCTAACCCACTAGAAAATCTACTACAACTATAATAGTGGTAAGGTGTATTAATAACTATGGTTCCTGATTCGTTAACAAAGGCACATTTACCCCTTAGGCTTATTTGGGCAAGCCCGTTGCTAAAAGCATCAGCATAAGAAAATTGAGGCTCTATAACAATTTTTCCCTCTTTATTTATATATCCATATTGATTATTTATTTTTACTGAAATAAGGTTTTCTGAAAAAGCACGACTATCAAAAGCTATTTTGGCATTAAATCCTGTGCTTAAGTTGCTATAACTATTAATGATGTCATTTATTTGATTAGTTGTTGGGATAGGTTTTTTAACAAAATTTTTATTTAAATAATTAGGTATATAGATTGTCATCTCTCCATCTTTATCCATAAAAATAGGTTGTTGATCTGTTTTACTAAAACGAACAGCAACTAGTCCATCAGAAAAAGAAGTTGCAGAAGAAAATTGAGGTTCAATTACAGTTTTTCCATCTTTATCAATAAATCCATATTTATCACCTATTTTTATTAAAGCTAAACCGTCAGAAAAAGGTGCTGCAAAGTCATATTTAAAGTCTAAAATAGTTTTTCCATTTTTATCAATAAACCCATATTTACCATCAACTAAAAAAGGTGCTAGCCCTTCAGAATATGCTCCAGGAAAGTTACTAGCTAAAGGTAGCTTAAAAACTGTATTACCAAGACTATCAATAGCTTTTAAGTGTTTTGCTGTGCGTACAAAGGCTAAACTGTCAGAAAAAGGCTGGGCTGCAAGATATTTTGGCTCTATGATTATTTGGCCTATTTTATCAATATAGCCCCACTTTCCATTTTGTTTAATAGGAAAGAGTTCAACACTTTCATTAGCTTCTGATAAAGTATTGGTGGTTTTAGCTTTACTAGCAGGTTGATAAGTTAAGTTTAAGAAAAAGACTAGTAAAATAGTTAAGATTAAGATAAAGCGTTTCATATTATTTAGCCCCTTTTAGGTTAAATAGTTATATTAATGTAAAGATTATAGATAGAAATTTTATAGAAATTAGGTATTAATGCCAAAGATGTTTGGCGTACCTAAATATTAAAAATTATAGATAGTTTTTAATAAAGTAGAAGTATAGCTTAGATTAAGCAGCAATGAAAAGGAAGAGATAGTGTGATAAGAAAAATACTTTAGGCATAAAGTTTAATCTAGCTTTATGCCTTTTAGGCTTTATATTTTATACCTTAAATTAAGCAGCTTTAGTAATTTTGCCAGCTTTAATACATCTTGTACAAACTTTAAGATGGCAAGGTGCATTATTAACTATAGCGTGGACTCTTTGTAAATTTGGATTAAAACGGCGTTTAGTACGGTTATTAGCGTGGCTTACACGATTACCAAATTGTGGCCCTTTATTGCAAATATCACATCTCATTGACATATAGTTTTCTCCTCAAAAGAAGCGCTAAAAAATTCCTAAGATTGTCTCGTTAGTTAACAAGGGTTTTGATATTTTATTTTCAGCGCGTTTACTGGTATTATGTTGATTTACTGTTCCCAACAGAAAACGCTATTTATAGCAAACTGCTATTATTAAGTCAAAATAATATCGCGCAAAAAGGAGCAAGGTTATTGTGCAAATGAGGTCTAAGAGACTCACCATATTTTTATTTTCTTTAATTCTACTATTTTCACTATTAAATTTTGGTTGTGATCAAGGTAGTAAAGCAGGCTCAACTAGTTCTACTAGCGGAGGAGAAGTTGCTGCTAAGGTAGGAAACCAAGAAATCCCACTCTCTAAAGTGGATCGTTTAATTGAACAAGGATTAAAACAAGATCAGACAGGAAAAAAAATCACTGATCTTAACCCTGTAGAGCTTGCTTCGGCACGCCTTCAAGTCCTAGAATCTCTAATTACTGATGAAGTGCTTTATCAAAGAGCTAAACAAGAAAGTATACAAATCAGTGATGAGGATGTTAGTAGCCAAATTCAAAATGGAATACAACAAAAAGGGCTTTCTGCTGATGATTTCCAAAAAGAGCTAAAAAATGCTGGTATTACAGAAGAAGATTTTCGCGAAGATGAACGCCGCCGAATGGCAGTTGCTAAATTGATGGATAAAGTAGGAAAAGTTAAGCCTCCTACAGATCGTGAAATTGCTGAATATTATGAGCGTAATCCTTCACAATTTACTATTGGTAAAGGACTTAATTTAAGCCGAATTTCTGTTGATGCTGCTGATAATAAAGCAAAAAATGATGCTATTGGCGAAGATCAGGCTAAACAAAAAATAGAAACCATTTATAGCCAACTAAAAAATGGTGGAGACTTTGCTACAGTTGCTCGCTCTCAATCTGAAGATCCATCAGCACTTAAAGGAGGGGATTTAGGGTTTTTAAGCGAACAAGAACTTCAACAAGCAGGTTTTCCAGCACAACTTGTCCAAGTCTTTTTCCAAATGCGCGAGGGTGATATTACTCCTCCAGTTCAAGGCTCAAAAGGCACTTGGTATATTTTTAAGCTTACTGCAAAACGTACTCAAGAAGAAAAACTGACTCTAGAGAGTCCTCAAGTTAAAGCTCAAATCTCTCAAGTACTTCTCCAACAACGTAAAACTATTCTTGGTAGCGCTCTACAAACAACAGCAATGAACCAAATTAGGACAGAAAATTTTCTAGCTCAAAGAATATTGCAAAACCCTGATACCTTTGGCTCACTACGCCCTACTGCTTTATCAACAAATACAGAAAATAAAGACAGTAAAGCTACTGATAAAAAATCTGAAGATGTAAAACCTGAAAACACAAAACCTACAGAAACTAAAGAAACGCCTAAAGAAACATCAAGTTCAAGTAATGAACCAGCAAAGGATAGTAAAAGTGTAGAGAAAACTAAATAAAATATATAGAGAAAACAGTAAATAAATTCTTCTAAAAAATTTTAGTTCTAATAAATAATATTAAGGAAAACAACCATTAGAAAAATTTAACTAATGGTTGTTCACAATTAGTTAAGATGTTATTTCGCTTTGATGAAGTTTATAAATCCTATGGTGCAGATGAAGTTCTCTCAGGAGTAACTTTTCAAATTAACCCCAAAGAAAAAGTAGGCTTAGTAGGCCGTAATGGCGCAGGTAAAACTACGATTTTTCGTCTTTTAATGAAACAAGAAGAAGCCGATCGTGGTCAAATTATGCAAACCAACTCGCTTTCTATTGGCCTGCTTGCTCAACAACATAGAGTAATAGTAGGAAGCACAGTGCTAGAAAGCGCTCTTAGTGTTTTTACTAAACTAAGAGAAATAGAAAAAAAAATGCAGAAACTAGAGCAAGCTATGACAGAACTCCTAGGAGAGGCTCTAGATATTGCATTAGCTGAATATAGCGAACTCCAACAAAACTATGAGTTAGCAGGAGGCTTTGCTAGTTCAACACGTGCAGAATCTGTTTTACTTGGTTTAGGCTTTGAAAAAAAAGATTTTTCCTTACCTGTTACTAATTTAAGTGGTGGGCAACAAGCAAGGCTAAGTTTAGCTTGCTTATTATTAAAAGAGCCTGATATTTTACTCTTAGATGAGCCTACAAATCACCTAGATATTGGTGCTATAGAGTGGTTAGAAGAATTTTTGACCTCATATAATTCAGCCTATGTTATTATTTCCCACGATCGCTTTATGCTAGACCGATGCACAAATCGGATTCTAGAATTAGAAGCAGGGCGCATTAGTAATTATCCTGGTAATTTTTCCTTCTATTTATCTGAACGCGAAGAGCGACGCAAAGCACAACAAAATGCCTTTGAACAACAACAAGAACTTATTGAACGTACAGAAGAGTTTATTAGACGTAATTTAGCAGGGCAAAAAACTAAACAAGCTAAATCACGGCGTAAAATGCTAGAAAGACTTGATAGAATTGAATCAGTAAAATCAGAGGAAACGGCTTCTAATTTTTCTGTTAACCCTATTGCGCGTAGTGGTGATATAGTATTAAGCACAAAAGATTTAACTATTGGTTATGAAAATCTATCTTTAGCCTCAAATATCAACTTTACTTTACGCCGAGGGGAAGTATTAGCTATTATTGGGGGAAATGGTACAGGAAAAACTACAATGCTTCGTACCTTACTTACTCGACAAAAAACACTATCTGGGGAAATAAATTGGGGAAGTAATATTAGCATAGGTTATTATGATCAAAAGTTAAATGACCTTAATCAAAATAACCAAGTAATTGATGAATTGCGAGAAATTGAACCCTTTGCAGAAGAAGTAAAATTAAGATCTTTTTTAGGTAGTTTTAATTTTCGCAGTGATGATGTTTTTAAGAAGGTAGGCGATCTTAGTGGAGGAGAACAAGGGCGCTTAGCATTAGCAAAATTAGTCTATAGCCGTGTAAATGTCTTAGTACTAGATGAGCCTACTAACCACTTAGATATTACTTCTCGGGAATCTCTAGAAAATGCATTAGATAATTTTACTGGTACAGCATTAGTTGTTTCTCATGATAGATATTTTCTCGATCGCTTAGCTACAAAAATAGTATACTTAGATGGTTCTAATGCAGAAATCTTTTCTGGAACATATTCAGAATATTGTGATTTACGTCGCAAGCGCGAAGAAGAGCAGCGTGCTCAAATAATTGCACGTCAAACACGTGTAGTTACTAAAACTATCAAACCTAAAACCACAAAATCGGTATTACGCGAAGTTTCAGTAATTGAAGAAGAAATTGCAGAATTAGAAGAAGAAATTAAGGAAGTTTCTCAGTCTTTAGCTACTGTAGAAGTAGCTTGTAATCCATCGCGCTTAGCTGAACTACAAGGTGAGTACCAAGAACTTACTAAAAAACTAGAACTGCTTTACCAAGAATGGGAAACTACAATGCTAAGCGGAAAAGAATGTTGATTTTAAGTTTTTAAGTTTGTATTAGATTTTGAGCTAATCAGGTTCAGGAGGCTGTCATGAAAATTGCCTGTCCAAAATGTGGGCGTGAATATAGGCTAGACCCTTCGCGCATACCTGCAAAGGGTGCAAGGTTTACTTGTTGGGGATGTCAGGCAAAAGTAGAAGTTAGACCACTACAAGCTGGACAAGGAGATGCTGCTGTTAGTGAAGCACCATCAAGCAAAGATCTAAAAGAACATAAACAAGCCATTTCCGATGCTAAAGCTGTAGCTACAGAACCAGCTAGTATTCCACAAACATCTGATAGAGAAGAAGAAGGATTTTTTACTGGGCCAGGTATTAAAAAAGTAGCAAAAAGCGATAGTCCAATACCAGCAAAAGAACCTATGTCAGCAGCTAAAACTGCTGCTCTACTTCCTTCTAAACTAGAATCTAGTCCAACTCCACCTAGTGATACTAGTGGGGCAAGTGCATTAAAAGCAGCTACAGTAAAGCCTCAGCCATTAAAAATTACTTGTCCAAAATGTCAACATGAATACCGTATAGATCCTTCAAGAATTCCTAAGGGTGGAGGAAAATTCACTTGCCGCAACTGTCAGGCTCGTATAGAAGTACGTCCAAATCAAAAAGCTGAGGATAAAGCATCTGATGCAAGCGGTCAAAAAATTGGTACTAGTCGTTATCAAACTCCTCCTCTTTCACAACCTACAATGCCTGGAGCAGGTCTAACAGCAAATGTTACAGACCAAAAACCTAAAGTAGAAGAAGACCTTAGTAGACCTGGGCCAATTACTGGGCCTTTTAGTATTAAACCTAATCTTAAAAAGGAAATAGAAAGTACTGATTCAGAAGAAAAAAATGAAACCTTTGAAGGTGAATCAACAATGGTTATGGGTTCACCTTCATCTGAAGTTAAAAAGGCTATACAAGACGCTCAAGAAGAGCAATCAAAAGGCGAGCTAGGTCTTAATTTTAGTGATTCTACTAAAGAAACTAATGATGCACCAAAGTCTCCAAATTTTGATTTTAGTGATTTTAAAAAAGAGCCTGTAGAAGAGCCTCAAACAAACTTTAGCTTTACTGATCCAAATGCCGAGGTAAAACCTAAGAAAGAATTTGATTTTTCTGAAGATGCTACCCCAGCAGCATCTACTATTGCTAAGGACTCTAAAAATCAAAAAGCTGAAAAGCCTTTAAGAAGTAAAGCCCGAGAAGAGGTTTTAGAACCCCCTCCTGATAGCACATTATCAATGAGTAATTCAGATATTGCTTATACTATTCAATCACATACTAGTGATAGTACATTAGCAATGAGTAACTCAGACATTGCTTCTACTATTCAGGCTCATACTAAAAATGATGGTGAAGAAAAAGCTCCTGTCCCATCGTTTAGTTTTGATTTTAATTTAACTGAAAAAGAGCCTAAAAGCGCTAAAGTATCGGAAATGGAAGAGGATCCAAACGCTACTGCTGCAATAGCTCAATCTTCAAGCGACTCAGATTCTTCTGTCCAAAGTTCTCCTAGCCTTTTTGATATACCTATAAAGGTAAGTTCATCTGAAAAAACTACACCATCAGAGGATGATAGAAATAAGACTGTACCACTTTCACCGGTTTCTACTCTTAATTTAAGTTCTTTTTCAGAAGAATCTAAAGAAACCCCCAAAGTAAGTTTTGACTTTTTATCTAGTAGCCCTCCAGTCTTAGAAACTCCTAGAGGGTTTGTTTCTGAAAATGATCTAACCACTAAAAAAGTCCCTGCCGTTCCAAGTGACTTAAAAGACCCTTCTTTATTAGAAGAAGAAAAAAAACCAGATATTAAAATACCTCCTCCTCCAAGTCTAAGGAGTTCAGAGCCTAAAGCTAAACCTGTTACTACTATTGAAGCACAGGCTAAACAAGATATTGTTGCTTATTCGCCTGTTAAAGCAGAGTCCCCTAAAATAGAACCTCCTAAAATTGAGCTAAATAAACCTTCTAAGATAGAGACTCCTAAGATAGAAACTCCTAAGATAGAGACTCCTAAGATAGAACTTTCTAAAGCAGAACCACCTAAGAAAGAGCCTCCTAAACAGGAGAAGAGAGAAGAAATAAAGACACAAGATTTACCTGTGCCTGTTTATAATCCAGATATATTTTCTCCGCCACCTGCAATAGAACCACCTGTTAGTAGTCGTAGTGGTCTATTAAAAGGCGCACTTATTGGAGCCACTTTAGGACTACTAGTTATTGGGTATTTTGGGTTTTTTAGAAATCCAACCCCATCTTCCTCGCCTACACCAAGCGAGACAGAAATAGTAAAAAATACTCCTACTGTGGTTGAAACACCTGATGAACCTACACCTCAACCAACAGAGGTAAGTTCACCAAAAGCAACACCAAGCCCAAAGGCAAGCGAGACACCAAAGACAACAGCAACACCAAGCCCAAAGGCAACACCAACACCAAAAGCTACAGATAAGCCAGTTGTTGCAGGTAATGTTCCTGATTCTGCTCCTGGATCAGGGAAATTTACTATTCAAGTACGTGCCACACAAAGCCAAGGCGAAGCAGAGACTTTAGGTAAAAAATTGCGAAATTCTGGAACCGAAGCTTATGTAGTAAGAGCAGACTTAGGTGCAAAAGGTATTTGGTATCGTGTCCGCGTAGGGCGTTATCAAAGTTTTTCTGAAGCACAAAAAGCAGGCTCAGATCTTAAATCAAAAGGAACTGTATCAGACTTTATTGCTACAACCTATTGATAAATATCTGTTTATTAACTAATTTAGTATCTTGTGATAAGGAGAAAACCTAGGTTTTCTCCTTATTCTGCTATTTAGGAGTTTTTTATGAAAGCTTTTTTATTAACAACTAGTTTATTTGGGCTTTTACTCATTGGTTCTACAACCGTTTTAGCTGATACCATTGTTCTTAAAGATGGTCGAGTAATAAAATGTGATACTGTTCGTGAGGATGGTAATATTGTTCGCTATTGGATTGGTGAAGCTAGCTTAACTATTTCTAAAGACAAAGTTGAGCGTATAGAACGAGATAACCAAAAAGGTGATGCTTTAAGCCCAAGTACTAGAGCCAGTATAACTGAAGATAATAAAACTAGTTCCACTACTGAGAGTAGTAAATTAAAAGCCTCTCCTATAAAACGCCCAATAATTAGAACAATAAATGGAAACTTTAATATAGAAGCAGCAGAAAAGTTAGAGGCTGAGTTAAAGAGTAATCCTCAAGATAAAGCAAAAATAGAGGAACTTGTTAGTATTCTTAATGTTATAGCTTTTCAAGAATCTCAAGCTGGTAATATTGCTAAAGCAAAAGAATTATTAAGCCGTGCCCTAAACTATCAGCCTAGTAATTTAGATAGTTTAATTGGCTTAACTAATCTTGAGTTAGGCGAAGGTCGTTATACTGAGGCTCTAGGACATGCAAATAAAGCTGTGTCGGTAGAGCCTAAAAACCAATTAGCTTATTATTACCTTGGTATGGCTTATTATAATCTAGAAGATTTACCTAGAGCAGTAGATTCTTGGAAAGCAGGGCTAAGATTAGGCCAAGAAGTAGTTATGCAAACAGCTTTAGCAAAAGCAGAAAAAGAATTAGCCCGAGCAAATGACTTTAGTAGTGGCAAAAATCGATTTTTTAATGTTGTTTTAGAAGGTGGTTCAGCCAATTTAGGTTTAGAGAGCCAATTACTAGTTCTTTTAGAAGAAAGCCATACTAGGCTAAGACGGCAATTTAATTTTGAGCCAAAAGAAAGAATTAGCGCGATTTTTTATACTCAACAGACTTTTTCAGATATTACACGTGCTCCTAGTTGGGCAGGGGCATTAAATGATGGCAAACTACGTGTTCCAATAGGGGGATTAACAGGTGTAAATGCTGAACTAGCAAAAACTATTACTCATGAGTTAGCTCACTCATTTGTTTATTTTAAGTCTCGTGGTAAATGCCCGACTTGGCTTAATGAAGGCTTAGCACAATTAATGGAAGGGGATTTGGCTTCTTCATATCGTAGAGAGTTAGCTACAATAATTCTAAATAACCCATCTCTTAACTTAAAAGCTTTAAGTGGTTCTTTTATAAGATTTACACCAGAACAAGCTAGAGTTGCTTATATTTATTCTTTAGCCGCTGTTGAACTACTTTCTGAACCTAGTGTTAATACTGCAATATCTATTTTAGAAGATTTATCTCAAAATATTGATATAGATACCTCTATTTCTAAACATACTCGTTATAAAGACTTAAAAGCTTTTGAGGCAGAACTTAATAGACGATTTACACAGTAGTTTAATTGTAGGAGAGTTATGACTTTATCAGTAAAAGCTCAAAGTGAGCAAGCAGAGAAAATGCAAAAAAGACTTTATCGCCGTTTAGGAGAAGCCATTGATGATTACCAAATGATAAGCGAAGGTGATCGAATTATGGTTTGTTTAAGTGGTGGTAAAGATAGCTTTACACTACTTTCTTTGCTCTATCATTTACAAAAACGTGCTCCAATAAAATTTGAAATCTTGGCTGTAAATCTAGACCAAAAACAGCCAAATTTTCCAGCCCATATCCTGCCAGAATATCTAGCTAGTCTAGGTGTAGCCTTTAAGATTATAGAAAAAGATACTTATTCAATTGTTAAAAGACTTGTGCCTGAAGGCGAAACTATGTGTTCGGTCTGTTCTAGGTTGCGCCGAGGAATCCTTTATAATACAGCAGTTGAGGAAGGTTGTACAAAAATTGCCTTAGGTCATCATGCTGATGATATTTTAGAAACTTTTCTACTAAATTTCTTTTTTAATGGGACAATGAAAGCTATGCCTGCTCTACTACGTAGTGATGATAGTCGTAATACTTTAATTCGCCCTCTAGCTTATTGTCGTGAAAGTGATATTGCTGCTTATGCTGCTACACAAAATTTTCCTATAATTCCTTGTGATTTATGTGGTTCTCAGGAAAACTTAAAACGTAAACGAGTAAAACGCTTAGTTAAAGAACTTGAACTAGAATTTCCTAAGGTTTGGACTTCTATGTTTGCAGCATTAGGAAGAGTTATTCCTTCTCATATGATGGATCATAAGCTATTTGATTTCAAAGCTTTAACAGGCACAGGAGATTTATCTTTAGAACTAGATTCTGTTCTTTCACATAATGAAGAGACTTCTTCCCCTATGCTAGTAACCTTGTCAAAGTAATAATTTATACTAATGTGTTATCAGCTAAGTCAATATTTTCTATTGAGCTAGAAAGTATTTGAATAAAGCCTTGGTGCGTTTGAAGTTCTAGTCTTCCTTCATAATTATTAGCTTTAGTATAACGCAAAAAAAAGCCTTTAATGGGTTGTCCTGTAATTAGGCGGACACAAACCATTTGCTCAGGTTGTAAATAACGACAGGCTTGATTAAAACTATTTGAATCCATAAAAATCTCCAAAAAAATATGCCTTTATGCCTTTAGAATCCTCTTAAGAATGGTTGATAATAGTCCAAAGTGCTCCCACTAAGAAAATTAATTAAGCAATTAAGGAGTTAGATTAGATGTCAAACTATGGTTTTGTAAGAGTTGCTTGTGCTACCCCAAAAATGCAAGTTACAGACGTAAAATATAATGTAGCGGAAATGGTAAAACTATGTGAAAAAGCTATACAAGAAAACGTTCAACTACTAGTATTTCCAGAGCTTGCTATTACTGGTTATACTTGCGGCGACTTATTTTTTCAAAGAGAACTCCTGCAAGCAGCTAAAGAAGGTCTACTTGAACTTGTTGTGGCTACTCAAACAATGCCAATGTTAATTATAGTAGGACTCCCTATTTCAACTGATAATCAACTCTTTAATTGTGCGGCTGTAATTTCAAAAGGAAAAATATTAGGTGTAGTTCCTAAAACAAGAATTCCTGGGTATAAAGAATTTTATGAACCACGATGGTTTGCTTCGGCTAGGCGAAGAATTAACTCTGAACTAGAACTTTTAGGTGAGAGCATACCCTTTGGAGTAGACCTCTTATTTAAAGATACTAGTAACCAACACTTTATTGTTGGAGTAGAAATTTGTGAAGATCTTTGGATGCCTATTCCTCCTTCCTCTCATATGGTTTTAAATGGCGCTACAGTGATAGGAAATCTTTCTGCTAGTAATGAAATAGTAGGAAAAGCAGAGTATCGTAAACCCTTAGTAGTTCAACAGTCAGGCCGGGGGATATGCGCCTATGTTTACACAAGTTGCGGCGCTCATGAATCTACAACAGATGTTGTATTTGGTGGACATTGTTTGATTGCTGAAAATGGCTCGCTGCTTAATGAGTCAGAGTTATTTCGCCGAGATAGTTACTTAACCATTGCAGATGTTGATGTTGAGCGCCTAGTTCGTGAAAGAGAAATAACTAATAGTTTTGGTGAAACTATTCCTGATGAAAGACAGGCTTTCCGCCCAATTTACTTTAGTAGCGACCCTCTAGATTTTACTCTTACAAAACTAAAACGCCATATTGATCCACATCCTTTTGTTCCTGGAGATGACTTGCAAAGAGAGCATCGCTGTCAGGTGATTTTTAATATTCAAGTTGCAGGGCTAGCAAAAAGACTTGAACATTTACGTGATAACTTTGGCTTAAAACAAGCAGTTATTGGTATTAGCGGAGGTCTAGATTCTACTCTTGCGCTACTAGTAGTGGTTGGAGCTTTTGATTTAATAGGTATGTCACGTAGTCAGATCCTAGCTATTACAATGCCTGGCTTTGGTACTACTACTAGAACAAAATCAAATGCTATTCTCTTATGTGAAGCTTTAGGAGTTAGTTTAAGAGAAATCCCTATTGGAGAAACTGTTTTACAGCATTTTAAGGATATTGGGCATGATCCAAGTATTCATAATCTTACTTATGAGAATGCTCAAGCTAGAATGCGTACAATGATTTTAATGGATTTAGGTTTTGTTATTGGAACAGGTGATCTTTCAGAGCTAGCCTTAGGATGGTGTACTTATAATGGCGATCATATGAGTATGTATGGGGTTAATGCGGGAATTCCTAAAACCCTAGTCAAACACTTAGTTAGATGGGTTGCTGATAGTAAAATGGATAGGGCTACACAAACAATCTTAAAAGATATTTTAGATACACCAATAAGCCCAGAACTCCTTCCTCCAGATGCTAGTGATAAAATTCTACAGAAAACAGAAGAAATTGTAGGCCCTTATGAATTAATTGATTTTTATGTATTTCATACCTTACGTAATGGATATTCTCCTAATAAAATTCACTTTTTAGCTAAAATAGCTTTTGCTAACAAATATGAGTCGGGTGCTTTACTAAAATGGTTAGAAGCTTTTTATAAAAGATTTTTTGGGCAACAATTTAAGCGTAGTTGTTTACCAGATGGGCCAAAGGTCGGATCTGTAAGCCTTTCCCCAAGAGGTGATTGGCGTATGCCTAGCGATAGTGTTCCTAGTGCTTGGCTAGAAGCCTTAAGAACAATAGAGATTAAAGATTAAAGATTAAAGATTAAAGATTAAAGATTTTTTGACAAGTTTCATATTCCAATTAAGAGTTTAAATCTTAAGTGCTGAAAGCACGAAAGAATTGTAGCCCAGTGCATAAGCGCTGGGAATAGAATAAGATAGAGACAAAGCCACGAAGTGGCAAAAGAATAAACAACAGAGTAATTATTTTTTCATTCTTCCGCCACTTGGTGGCTCTAAGATCTAATTCATTGATTACCCAGCGCTTACGCACTGGGCTACAAATATGTCGCCCCATAGGGCTTAAGAATGTAAGAGTCTAAATTTTTTTAGTTTACGGAGTATTTAGCTTAAAGTTCTATTCCTAAACGATCGCATTTCATATGCAGCCCGCGACGTGTTAAATCAAGCTCTCTAGCCGTTTTAGAAATATTGTTATTATTTCGTTTAAGTGCTTCGGTAAGGATTTGTTTTTCTACAGCATCAACGGCTTCTGCTAAAGTAGCTTCACGAGGGAAAGTAATAGTTCCAGGAGCACCTAAAACTACACGTTCTTGGTAGAATGAGGCTTTGCGCTGGAAATTAATAATTTCTGTAGAAAGTTCATCTACCATAACAATATGTTGATCATCAGCATAGGCTACAACTCGCTCTATTTCGTTTTGCAATTGACGAACATTACCCGGCCAATCATAGGCTACTAGCTTATCTGCTGCTTCTTCAGAGAGTTTTACAGATTTTTCCATTCTTTCTGAAAATACTTTAAGAAAATTTTCTGCTAATGGTAGAATTTCCTCACGTCTTTGTCTTAATGGAGGTACTTGAATACGAATTACATTAAGACGGTGGAATAGGTCTTCACGAAAGAGTCCTAAGCTTACTTGTTTTTCTAGGTCACGATTGGTTGCTGCTAAAACCCTAACATTAACTTTTGTAGGACGGTCTTCGCCTAGAGCGTGTACTTCGCCTTCTTGTAAAAATCTAAGTAGCTTAGGTTGAATATCTATAGGGAGTTCTCCTATTTCGTCTAAAAACAATGTTCCGCCTTCAGCCGCACGTACAATGCCGCGTTGGTCGTTGCTAGCACCTGTAAAAGCGCCTTTTCTATGACCAAACATACGACTTTCTACAATATCTTTAGCTACTGCTGCACAATTAAAAGGAACAAAATCTCTATCACGTCTTTCGCTTTCTAGGTGTATTGCACGAGCAATTAGTTCTTTACCTGTTCCTGATTCACCTGTAATTAATACTGTCACATTATTTGAGCGGATTTTATGAATATGTTCTAGTACGGATTTCATAGCAGGGCTAGCAATTAAAAAACCAGACATAGAACTTAGACAACGAAGTGAGCTAAGATCAAATTCTTTAGTAGTTTTAATTCTTTCTCGTAAGGTATTAATTTCTAAACTTTGTTCGGCTAAACGAACTAAAGCAGTTAATTGGCTTAAGCGTCTTTCATTAGGAGCTTGCCCAGCAGAAATATATAAAAGTAAGTTTCTTTTTCCACCATCAGAAAATTGGCGCACAATATTATCGTTAGATAAAGGTTGACCACCATTAAGTTGTAGACGTATTTTGTCATATAGACGGCCAGGATTAAGAATGGGGCTACCTTGGCTAACAATGGGGTTAAAGTCTGCACTATCAGTAATTTCAAAAATTACTACAGTTGTAGCAGCCATTAAATCTCTTACAATCGCTGTTAATTCTCTAAGAAGTAATTCTTTTTGGTGGCTAGCTTCAATTAAACGTTCAACCAAAAAGCTATCAAATGCAACAGGAGCAACGGTTTTTTCTGCTGCAATAACACCTTGGCTAGGAAGTTCGCTAAGAAGCTTTGCTGCACGCTCTTTTAACCTATGTACACCTAGGTCAACAAAAGTTTTCTTGGCTGCTAAAAGGTTAGCTTCTGCAAGTACAATATCGCCTAATTTATAAACTACTTTACCTAGTTCCGTTTGTGATAAAGCAGATTGGTAAAGTGATTTAGTAGTATTAAAGCAAGAAATACTTTGATCAATGGCATAACGAGCACCATTAAGGTCGCCCATTGCCGCTCTAGCACGGCCTAAAAGTCGTTGAGCATAACCAGAAAGCTCTAAATCTGTTTGCTGGTTAAGTTTTGCTCTTGCCATTTTAAGAAAATCTTCTGCTGTGCGATATTCTTTTCTCTCTAAGTGCATTTCTGCTAGTACTAAATACGAAGTAGCCGCGTGACGAGTTACTTTAGCATTAAAAGTTAGTTGCAAGGCTCGTTTAGCATAGTCAAACCCTTCGTCATATCTACTTACGCTAGCTAAAACTAGAGCTAAGTAGCGAAAAGATTCGGCTAGGTGAGTTTTTGTTTTAACTTGCATTAGTAAATCTATAGAATTTTTTAACTCTTGTTCAGCTAGTTCATACTTTTCTTGTAAGTAATGTAGATGACCTAAGGTTTGAAGCGTAATGGCTTCATCACGTCGATTATTTGCTTCACGAGAAAGAGCAAGACCACGATTTAATATTTCTTCGGCTTCTGACCAATTTCCAAGGCGGATTAAATTTTTTCCTAAATTGCTATAAGCCACACCTAGGAGTCGTTTATGTCCAACTTTTTCTAAGTGCTCAATTGCTAGTTCATAGCTTCGTGTAGCGGTTTCTATCTCACATTGGTCAAAATAAACAGCAGCTAAGTTTATATGTAGTGCACCTTGTAGGCTATGGTCAGTTGAACCTTCGGCCAGGCTAGTAGCCTCTAAAAAACGATCTTTAGCTGTTTTTAAATGACCTTCTTGATAATCAATTAGCCCAAGTCTTAAGTAAGTTTGGGCTAAAGCGTGTGGATCGCCTGCACGACGCTGATATTCTATAGCTTCTAACAAGTGATCACGGGCAATTTTATATTCTTCAATTTCAACAATATAAGTTCGCCCTAATGCATGGTAGGCTTCACCAATGCCTATTTCATAATCTATTTCCTTAAATTCCTTTAAGGCTTGATTAAGTAAAGCTATTGCTCTTGGGTGATCGCCTAACCAGCTATAGACCCAGCCCAAACGCAAGTTAATATTGCCTTTTAGCTGAATAGGGAATTCATCTTTAGCTCCTGCCTGCTCATATTTATTTAGTACCTTAAGAGCTTCACGGTACTGATTCATATTTTCTAGAGACTTTGAGAGCATACACCTTACAGAACATTCTTGTTCTAGAGAAAGAGTTTGGTCTGTAAGTAGTTCTGAGAGGTAACGACTTGCTTCTTGGTCAGCATTGCGCCTTAAGATAGCTTCAGCAATAGCTATTTTTTCTTGGATGGACAAATTAGATTTTGTTTCTACCGATACCATAACAAAATAAGAAGGAGTTTTTTAGATGTAACTACTTTGCTTATTAATTTTTATACTATGTTTAGAGTGGTGCCAATCTATATGAACAGCAAAATATTTTTTGCCAGAAGATTCAATATCACAATACAATCTTACTTAGTTTACAGAGCAATAAATTCAACGAAAAACTTAATTTTTTAATATTAAGTTTTTTCTTTACCACTCTTAAGATTTTCTTCCATAATTAAAGCTTTGCTAAAATTAAATCAATGATGTTGAAAGGTAAATATGTCAAAAAAACTACTACTACTTAGCAATTCTAGAAACTATGGACAAGGCTATTTAGCTCATGCAGAAAAGGAAATAAAAAATTTTCTTACTACTGATATTAAAGAAGTTTTATTTATACCATTTGCAGCTGTACGCTTTTCTTATGATGAGTATACTAATATTGTATCTAGCAAATTTACTGAATTAGGCTATAAAGTAAAATCAATTCATCAAACTGATGATTACAACCAAGCAATTAGAACTGCCCAGGCAATCATAGTTGGCGGAGGCAACACTTTTCAATTGCTAAAATGCTTTTATGAAAATAATATACTAGAATTAGTGCGTAATAGAGTTAATGAGGGATTGCTTTATATGGGTTGGAGTGCAGGCGCAAATATGGCTTGTCCAACAATTAAGACTACTAATGATATGCCTATTACTGAACCTCCTAGTTTTAATGCTCTAAACTTAATACCTTTTCAAATTAACCCTCACTACACAGAAGCCACTTTAGCAAACCACCAAGGGGAAACCAGAGATGAGCGTTTAGCAGAATTTCTAGTCTTAAATCCTAGCACTTATGTAGTAGGACTTAGGGAAGGTAGTATGATGCAATTAACTGATAGTAATTTAGAGCTATTAGGAGAGAAAACCTTAAAAGTCCTACGCCAAGGCCAAGAGATTAAAGAGTATACTAGCAAAGATTCTCTACAGTTTTTACTAGGATAAATAGATTATTAATAATTATTAGTAATTTTTAATAAATTTTAATGCCCAAGACTTGTAGTTTTGGGCATTGGATTTTAGTTAACCCATAACCCCTTAATCTCCAAAAAGTTTAGCAAAAGACTCGACCAGGGCTAAATCGTCCAAGTTTCTACTTAAAGATAATCGTTACGATGGCAAAACAAATTTTATTTTTAGGAGAAAAATATGAATACCTTACTTATAGCTATATTAGGGTTCTTAAAATTTAAAATTATTTTTACTCTAGTGAAAATAGCTATTCTATTTGCTATCTTTCTAGCCGTAATTGCTCTAGCTGCTTTTGTTATCCGCAAATTAGCTAGCAAAGCTTAATCAATAAATTTTATCTATTTAATTTACTTTAGGAGAGGGGAAATGATGAAAAAACTACTAAAAATCGCAGCATTAATATTACTTGGAGTAATTGCAATAAAATTAGCATTTGGTTTATTGGCCTTAGCAATAGGTTTAGTTATCCCATTAGCAGTATTATGTCTTGTAGGTTTAATAGTATGGAAACTTATTGGAGGCCAAAATATTTGGCAAAAATTAACAAACAAGCCTCAAACCAAACCTTATGTTGCTGTTCCTCCTGCTTGGGAAAGTGATAATGATTTAACCTCTTATGAAAATCTTGATAAGTATATAGAGCGTAAACAAAATACCTCTATTAAACACTAATTAATTGCTTTTTATAAAAAAAGACTCTGTTTATCTAAACAGAGTCTTTTTAATTCTAAGCAATATTTATTAGCTATATAAATAGATTAAGCAAAATACCTTTATTGTCTTAAAAACCTTCTCTCTTATTTTTTTAGTTTTGCTAAATTATTTATTCCTATCAAAGACGACTTGCTACTTTTAAGTTTAGTCATTTCAACACTTCTCTGTCATAAACTACTTGCTAGCTCTAGATGCTTAGGCATTTTTTACTGACCTTTTATTATGTATTAAGTATGACTTTTTTTTTATTATCAAATACTAGTTAAGCTATTGTTGCGGGGCAACATTAATGCTATCAGAATTAACATTAATTAAAATGGTTTCTTCTTCACCAGCTAGAATTATGCCTCTTAAAAGATTATTTTGATTTTGTTTGCTAGTTAAGATCTCTGTAGCAATCGCTTTATTTTTACGTAACCCTTTGCGTGCACTAGATTTAGCTACCATTTTATCATCTTGCCAAAGGCTCATTTCATTTGTTTCATCATTAAATTTAACCATATATTTACCTTTTTTAACTTCTACTCCATTTACAACTACATCTCGACTAATTTCTACTTTTTTACCTTTTCCGTCTGCATAAGCTATTCCATTGAAAAATATAACACTTGCTACTAATACCATTAATAAATTAAATACTTTCTTCATAAATTCTCCTTGGTTTTCTCTCATTAATTTTATGTTTAACTTAACGTTCTCAAGTTAGTTAACGCTGTTAACGAATATAACACTGAAAAGTTCAAGAAAATAGTAGTTTTTGAAAAATTTTTGCTTATTTAGGAAACATAGTGAATCTAGGGTATTTTAGAGGGACTGTTTTGGTTTTAGTCTTAAAAAGCGAGGGTTTATTAGCTTATTTGTTTAACTATCTCTTGACAGGTTTCTTCTAAGCTACTGCAAATCTTAACACTTGGACAATCTTGTGAAAAACGCCGACGAATGTAGCGGCTGTTGCTAAAGCCTTCTTCAATGCCAAGCACTAGTTTTATTTTGCCTTGGTCATAACGTGCTTTCCATTCTCCTAATTCAAACCTAGTAGTTTGTGCATAAGCTCGATCACAGGTATGAGTAATTTCTTTTGCAAGCCAAAACATTATGGCTCCACTGCTTGCAGCTTTATTTAGATAATAAGTTTCCCAGTCTACTTGTTTTTCATAGACAAATTCCCCATCTAAATAATCTCTTTTTGGGCAGGCAATGTTAAGAGTTGGTGAGAGTTTTTGTAAGTGCTCTATAGCTTAGACCTCTTGCAAAAATAATCACTTAAGAGATAATTCATAATTATAAATACCAGCAATGAGGTTAAAACGTAAATTAAAACGCTTGCGACGGTTGCGATAATGCTCAGAAAGAATACGAAAAACTTTAAGTCGGCCAAT
>JACQZQ010000106.1 GCA_016213785.1 Acidobacteriota bacterium | reverse complement strand
GGCAACCAGTACAACTTCAGGAAAGATCAAAGCTAAAAGACGAGAGCAAACCGCGCCAATTGCACCTGTAGCGCCAACAACCATTGCTTTATAACCAATAGCTCGTCCTTTTTTATCTACTTTCATACCCATTTTTTTACAAGCTTCATTAGCAGCCCATAAAGTAGCCGATGCAGTACAGCTATTGCCTGAAGTAATAGGAATACGCGAGCGTTTTGAGACAGTAATTCCAGCATCACCAACTATTTTAGTAAAAGCTCCTAGTCCCATTATTTTAGCGCCAAGTTTTTCTGCCATTCTAGAAGCTTCTTCTAGGCGTTTATAGGTAAATTCAGGATCTCGGCTCATCATTTCTTCTGGAGTTGCGCCTAAAGCAATTAGCCAGCCTTCTGCCTCTACACCTTGAGGAGACTTAATTCCTGTAACATGTGAATAAATAAATGGTGGAGAATAAGCCATAGTTGTTTCTACTAGCTGTTGAACTTGTTTAGGAGCATCTTGCATCCATTTTAAGTAAGGGTGCTTAAATAAATATCTACGGCTTAATGGGTGGATAACAAAAGCAAATTTATGTTTTTCTTTAGGTGTACCTTGAGGATAAATAACTCTTGGCTCAATATTGGCTTTATCAATAATTTCAAGGTAATCATTTTCATTAATTTCTTGAGGTTTTTTATCTAAGTAAGCTGCAAATAGTGCATGCATCACATTAATATCTATGCGTTGCTTAAAAAGATCTGGCACAGTGGTTACAATAGTTCTTACTCCACGTTTTTTAAGTAAAGCAATTCCCGCTTCATCAACAGAATCTGTTACTACTATTTTATTAGGCAACATGCTTGGAGTGTAATGGCGTATATAAGTATAGTCCCCAATAATAATTTCTGCTTTTTCAAAAGGTTTACCTATAAGTAAAGGTTTCCATTGATCTCCATCCCAGCCTTTAGGATAAAACCATGAATAAGGCATACGAGTAAGTACAGGCATTGAAGCCGTTGCATAATACTCTAGAGCGTTTATGGAGTCTAAAACATAAGGTGTATTAAAGTGGATTAAAGGGTCACAGAAGGAAAAATTATTAGTATATTCCTGCATAACTTGTGCCATTTCATATTGAGCAATACCCGAAAGAAATAACACATTTTCATAATTAAATAAGTCCTTTAAGCGTTGATTAATAGAACGAATAGTCCAGCCTTGTAAAATGGATTTTAGTCCGCGACCATCAGCAATTGGAGTCTTTTTTGCTTGTTTAATGACGCTTTGGGCTTCTTGATGAATATGAACAGTGTTACCAATCTTAAAATAAGCGCTAATACCGCCTAAACCAATAACATCTACTTGTCCATCGTGTTCTTTTACACGTTTTTTTACTAAATCAATGTTGCCATCACAACCAATTCTTTTAATTTGAAACTTTTTGCCTAAAAAAGTACCCGTAAATTCATAGTCGTGCTCGGCCTTGCCAAGACTAATGCTGACAATCTTTTTCATAAAATCTCCTAGAAAAATTTGCTCGGGGGGTTAAATAAAGTGCCAAGTAACTTAGCACTTGTTATTAAAACCTACATTATATAATGGGGATATAGTTAAGAAAAATAGCGCTTGACGATTTATAAAGAAAGAGTTAGCAAATTAAACTGAACCTTTATTCAGGTAATTTAGAAATATACCCTCGTCTTGCTCTAACAGTATATTTCTTTGTTTTTGAAATAACAGAAATTGTGTGATATTTGCCATCTAGAGAGCTATCTGGTGGATAGTAACCTACAGCATAGCCATTGCGTAACTCGCTAGCAACTTGTTCAGCTATTGGAACTAACTCTCTTTCAGTGCTTGGGAAAAAAGCTCGTCCAGCAGTTTCTTCTGCTAAATTGCGTAGCACAAGCTCAGGATTATCAACCATTTGCCCAGTATCAAGCCTAATTTTTTGTTGACCTGTAGCAAAAGCTCTTTTTTCTTCAGCAGTATAAATCCCAATTATATAACAAGGTATTCCTGTTAATTGTGCTATAGGGACAATATCAGCAAAAGTTTTTCTACTATGTTGATCTAACCCATCTGAAATTAACACCAGTGCTTGGCGAAGTTGTTTAGAATTTTTATTAGTATGTGTCATACCTCTTGCTAAAGCATCATACATTGCTGTTCCACCAAAGGGTTTAATTCTTTGGGTTTGTTCATTTAATAACTTAATATCGCTAGTAAAATCTTGAATTAAAGTTGTGCGATCATCAAATTTCATTAAACAAACTTCGTCTTTTGGGTTTCCATTAGCAATTAAAGCCTTAGCCGCTTTTATAGCTTCTATTAATTTGCCATTTTCAATCATAGAAGTAGAGGCATCTATCATAATACAAATACTTATAGGCTCATTTTGTTTAGAGAAAAAACTAATTTCTTGTTTTTTTCCATCCTCATAAAGTTCAAACTCATCTTTTGTTATGCCTTGAACATAGCGATTTTTAAGATCAGTAACTAATACATTAAGTAGTACAACTTCCCCACCTATTTTAATAGGATCGACTTTTTCATCTTCTTCATCTTTTTTTGTTTGCTGGTTTTGTTGATTTTGTGGGGTTTGTTGTTCCTGTGGGGTTTGTTGATTCTGTTGATTTTGCTGATTTTGCTGATTTTGCTGATTTTGCTGGTTTTGCTGATTTTGCTGGTTTTGCTGGTTTTGCTGATCTTGTAAAATAGGTGCTTTTAAGGATGTTTGGCGAATTGATTGAGATAAAACTATTGTAGCACTAAGAAAAGTAAGTATTATGATTAGAGATAAAAGTTTAGCAATATTTTTTCTCATTTTCCCACCTCGACAAATTATAGGCTATAAGTATTTGATTATTGTGTTTATTACTTTTAGGGCTGGAGAAGATTCTAACATGAAGGTATTACTACAACAATTAAAAAACTTAACCAAAAGATAAGTAAACTATTTTGACAAATTTTTCTATTTATGTTTTGATTCTTTGATGCTTAAACATACATTTTTACATATCCCTAGAGTAGGGAAACTTACTGAACAAAAGATTTGGCAATCTGGTATACAAACTTGGGATGATGCCATACAAGCCGCTCATTTTCCAAAATTAGGAATGTCTGAAATACTTATTAAATCTTTTATTGAAGATTCTTATCTAGCTTTAGAACAACATGATATCTCCTTTTTTAATAAACATTTACCTGGCTCAGAAACCTGGAGATTATACCCTAAAATTTCCCATGATCTCTCTTTAAGGATTGCTTATCTAGATATTGAAACAACAGGAATGGACTGCTATTTAGATAATATTACGGTTATAGGGGTTTATGATGGAAATGAAGTAAAGCAATATATTAAAGGGCAAAACCTATTAGAATTTCGTGATTATATAGAGGAATTCGACCTTTTAGTAACTTTTAATGGTAAAGTTTTTGATGTGCCTGTCTTAAAAGCTGCTATACCTAAACTACATATGCCTAAAGCTCATATAGATCTTCGTTATGTACTTAAGCAGATCAACTTAAAAGGTGGATTAAAATCCATTGAAAGACAAACAGGATTTGCCCGTGAACAAGATGAACTAGGTCAACTAGATGGTTATGATGCAATACTACTTTGGCGATTACATCAACGAGGAGATTCTCGCGCACTTCCTACACTACTTAGGTATAATGCTGAGGATGTAGTAGGTCTTAAGCCGCTCCTAGAACTTGCTTGTAATCGATTAATTAAGTCTCTTCCACTAGAATTACCATTACTTTCTTTATCAGAAAGAACTGTGCCTAATATTCCATACTATCCAGAATTAATTCAAGAACTAAAGTATTGGCAACAGAATCAAAATAACCATTATTGGTGAAGAAAAAATTAATTAGGTTTTTAGGTTTATGGTTGAGATAAAGCTAAAAAATGAAGGATTGCCAACAAGATGCGAAATTTGTCATCAAGTTGATTTATTTGATGCTACCAACAACCATTGTAAAAGGTGTTCATCTTTAATTTCTAATCAAACCTTTCCATTATCTCCGCCCAAGCTAACAAGCTATGTAAGTTTGCTTAATCACTGTCAAAAGATATTAGAAGATTTTAGTTTAAGTATAGGTCAAGTTTTTACAATCGCATTGATGTTATTTTTACCATTTTTAGGGGTTATGCTAGGAAATTTAATTAGTCTATTATTAGAAAAAGTATTTTTTATAAATACTTCTAGTATTGGGGGTTTAATAATTTCTCTAGGAGTTATACTAGGATTTTCATCATTATTTCTAATAGCAAAATTAGTTATTAGAAAAACAAATATAAAACTAGCTCCTTTTATTGACCTTAAGGTTAAAACATTAATAAAAAACTCTCTTAGAAAAAACTAATGTATTCTATAGATTACCTAGAAAAACGGCTACGTTTTATTTCTCGCCGTTTAACTCATTTTGATTTACAAAAACCTGATCCAGAAGACCAAGAAATTTCTTTAGTGGACATAGAGGAGTTTCTTTCTGAAAGTGAGCGTAAAAATCATCTTTTTCTTAATTTTTATACCCGTGCAGGTCTATGTGAAGCATTAGAACAATATGGAACATTTGACCGACTACGAAGTAGAGGATTTGATCCTTATTTATCATTTCATCCTATTGATTCAGAAAGATATATACTTCACTTAACAGATAGCGAACATGGCGCTGTATTAATAGAAATGGTCTGTAAATTAGCTACAATAAAATCCAAAAACTCTAAAGCAGAAGTAAATAGTGGAGAGACTTTTGATTTACTTGCTGTTGAGTGGTTACTACTTCAAAACCCTAGTGCCAAGTTTACAGAAGAGCGTCCTCCTTTACCTGGTCAAAAACATCCTGGCTTAGGCATTGGACGAGAAGTAATAACTCTACTACAAATTATGACTGAGCGTTTAGAAAAAGATGGAATGCTAGCAATTCCTGCTTATTATCATAATGGTGTACTTTATAACAACTTATTTCATTTTTTTTCCCCTGAAAAAGAAGCTGAATTAAGAGCTATTGAGCGAGATTTAGCCAATTTAACATTAGCTGAAGCTAGTTGGGCAATAGAAAATAAATTAGTTATGGATAGAGCTACTGGAAATAAATTTGAATGGCATCCTGAAGAAATGATTTGGGCAAGAACTGAAAAATTAAATAACTACTTTTCCTCAGATTATTACTCTAGTTTATTTAATAAAATACTTGAAGAAAAAAGCTTTTATCTTTGCCCACCCTTACCTGTTTAATTTCTAAAATTAAACTAAAATTCTTAAAATTCTTAAAATTCTTAAAATTCTTTTAACTATCAAACTAATTTGCTAGACCATAAAAGGTCTAACAAATTAGCAGGAAATTGTTCTTAATCATCTGCCATACAAATTTGATTAATAGATGAGAGTCTAGAAAAATTATTAGCTATTTTTTTTACTAAAACTCCTGGCTTATTACTTCTTTTTGGCCTTCCAGTAGCAATAATTTGACTGACAGTAAATAAATTATCAGAAGTATTTTTTGATATTGATTCTTTGATACGTTGAGCAACAACCAATGCACCATCAGCAGGTGTTTCAGGTAAGATTAAAAACAAAATATCTTTTCTTTCATAAACTAGTAGCTGATCGCCTCCTCGGTGTATCTCTGTTTCTATAGCTTTTAATAGTTCTTTAAGGCTTTTTTCAACAACTGTTTGGCCTAAAGAAATTAAGTATTCTGCAAAATTATCTATTTTTATAAGAATTAAAGACATTTCTTGATTACTACGAATAGCTCTACGCCATTCTCTATCTAGAGGCTGGTTTGCTTCTGCTAACCAATTGATATCTTTAGCTAATAGAGTTTGGGTGTTAGTTTCAACTAAAGGTGTTGATTTTGTTACTTCTATTTCAGGTTTTGAAAATATACTACTTAAATCTACTTCAAAGTTTGGAGTGGAAAAATTTAATTCTAAATTTTCTTTTACTTGCTGTTTTGAAAAAGCATCTAAAGCATCTAAAGAGAGCTTTTGAGAAACAGAAGTGCCTGCAATGGCACTAGATAAAAGAGGTTCTGTAGGTCTTTTAATCCTTGATCTAGTGTCCTTTTTATTTTGAACAACTAATTCTATTTCTTTGCTGTTATTAGTACTATTAACAGTCTCTTTAATTTTTTCAAAGGTTAGTTTAAATTCTTCTGTTTTAGCTATTAATGGATCATAGCTTGACGCTTCTTCTAAAATTTCTTTAGCTTTTTCTAACTTCTTTGTTTCAAAATATAGTTTAGATATTTCTAAACATTCTTTAGCGGCTTTTTCTTTTAGTTCTTTTTGTAGATATACATTTTTTAATTTAATTCTAGCCTCTAAATAATCTGGATTTGAACTAACCATAGCTTCTAGTAAATGCATTTGAGCATCCATATAAGAACCATTTTCTTTTATCATTCCTTCTATAAGCTCTTGAGTATGATTGCTAGCTATAGCTTCTTTACTTTGTTTAAGCTGTGCAAGAACATTTTGCCTTATGCTATCAGTAATTGGGTTTATTGTACTTGCTTTATTATTGGGGTTTAAGTTACTGACATTAATATTCTCTAGAGTTTCTTTATAAGAAGAATTTTCTGGCTCAAGTTCTATTAAACTGCGTAAAGCATTAATAGCTTCTGCTTCTTTGCCATTACTTTTAGCTACTTTAACAAGTAATTTTAATGTAGATATTAAGCTACTTGTTTCTTGAGTTTTTCTATAAATATAGACTAAAGATTTGACTGTTTTAAGATGATTTGGATTTTGTTTTAAGACTTCTTTTAGAATAGTTGTTAATTTTCTTTTTTGTTTCTTTTCCAAAATAGTATCAGTAAATAAATCTAGTAAATCAACTACTCTATCAAATTCCTTATTTGCTAAAAAAACCTTTGCTAATTCTATTAAGTATTCATAGCGGTTACTATCTCTAATTAAAAGGTCTACAAAAGTTTTTTCTGCTTCATCTAATCTATTAAGCCTTAAATAGGTTTTTCCTAAAACAATTAATAAATCTAAATCACCAGAATCTTTTCTAGCGGCTTTTTTTACTATCCCTATAGCTTTTTCAGCCTCTTGAGCTATGACTAAACCATCAACTAAATTGATTAGCGCCATTTTAGAGTTAGGGTATTTATTAAAAACCTCCTCAAGAACTTTTATCGCTTCTTGATCTTTGCCTTGCTTTAAGAGTTCTCTACTAGCCTCAAAATAAGTTTCTTGAGACTCATTAAAAAGACTTTCTTTTTCATAAAAGTTAGCTAATTCTAGTTTTTTAATAATATTCTCTGGTTCTATACTATTAATTAGCTTAAGTATTTTTATTATATCTTGATTACTTTTTGTTTTTTTATAGACTTCAAGTACTTGATTATAAAGCTGACGGGCTTCGACCAAATATTTTTGATTAACATATAAATCAGCTAATTTTAAGGTTAGTTCAATATTATTAGTATCAAGCTTACAAATTTTTTTATACATAGCAATGGCTTTAACAGTAAAACCATTATTAGAATAATTTTCAGCTACTGGAGAAAAATACTCTATTGCCTTTTTGTCATCTCCTACTCTGATATATAAATCACCTAAAAGATTCATAATATTTAGATCTTGTGTGGTTTCAACTATTTTTTTGTATTCATTGATTGCTGCGGAAAGTTGATTATTTTTTAAGTAGTTCTCAGCTTGTTTTAGCACTGACTCCTTATTGAAATTAAAAGACATTTGCTTTTTTGCTCCAATTATTTTACTTAATAAATTAATAGAAAAGTCTATTTTTAACACCTTAAAAACTATTACTTAAGTTAGACTATAGTATTTTATGTTTGTGTATTTTAGCCTTTAAGTATCAGCAAAGCTATCTTGCTTTGGCAAGCTTTAACAAAGATTTAATAAAATCTTTAGATTAAAAAAACTTTTCTTAACTAGAGAAATCGTTTTTCCCCTCTAAAACCCTTATCATAACCGGTAAAAAACTGCCATTTTAATTCTTTAACTCTAACTAATTAAATAAAAATAGCCTAGGGGTTTATTCTAGGCTATTTTTATAGAGATTAGATATTAAATTTAGCGACGGTTTAGTTTTTAGTCTTTTCTTTTTGTGAGAAGCTCTTTATTAGCTCATTTAATAGGGGTTCTGATATATTGATATTAAGGCGAACATCTTTAAGTCCTCCAGAAATCACAACCCCATCTAAAACTTTAGCCAAGCTTGCTTGCTTAGGATCGCCTTGTAGAGCGCTACGGCCTAAGAATAATAAGCCATTTAAGGCATCTGAAATTTGTTTAGCCTCTGACTCACTACGAATTAAAGCAGTTGTTTCTAGTTGAACTCCGCTAACAAAATCAAGTGAGCCATAAGCACCTTGAATTGCTTCTAGCAATTTTTCAACATTACCAAAAGGACTACCATCACCTTCAGAACTAGCTGATTTACTTGCATTTGGGCTATTAGATAAATCATCATTTGTTAAAGCTTTTGACTTTTTACCTTGACTAGCAGGTTTTTGTTTTTCTGGTATTACAGCAGCAAAACGAAGTATAGCAGATCTATTTGTTGTACTAATATAATTACTTAATTGCTGATTACTAGCTACACTAGTTTGTTTTCCATTTTGAACATCAATTGAATCTTTTACTTTCTCCAAAGTACCAAGAGCAACTGTTTGGGAATTAAGAAAAGTGGCAGCAATTTTTTCATCAACTTTTACAGTTTTTCCACCACCACGAGATTGTTTTTCTTTATCAGTAAAAAGATAAATTGTTCGGCCTTGGTATTCTTCAGATTCAATAGTTACTTTATCAGGATTAGAAGCTATAGCGGACAAAAGCTTTTCACGATCAAAACCACCTGTTACTACAGCACAAAATTTAGAATCACTTGGGCTTTGGTGATTAACGCTAACGCCTACAGCAACACTTTGTATTTGGCGCATATTAAAGCCATAGATAGCAGCTTTTTGTTCAAATTCTTCAAATTCTTTTTTAGATTTTTGGTCGCTAATTACTGATTCAAAAAGCTTTGTACCTAAAAATCTATTTAGATCAAAAATCATAACTACATCTGAGTTTGGTAGAAATGCTAAAGACTCACTAGCATTAAAACTAGCAGCACTTGCATAATGAGTTAACCCATTAGTAAAACTTACTCCACTATAAATGGTAGTAATAGTTAAGGCCATTATTAGAGCGGATAAAAGTAATTTTTTCATTCTATTTTCCTTTAATAATTTATTGGCGGGCTAACCCGTCCGTTAGAGTCTAATTCCCCTAACAATAAAACGCTCGACTAAAAGAAATATTTCACCCCAGATAAATTTATGCACCTTTTTTTGCATAATAGCCCCGACGAGAAAGAACCTTTAATTCTTTGCCATCTTTACGATTAATTTTTATTGTGATATTGCGAAAACCGCCATCTTGGGCATCGTTACTTGGAGAATAAGAAAGTATATATTGTTGTCTAAGGTCATCTTCAATTTGGCGGAAAGCTTGAAAATATTCATTTTCATTTTTAGGTAAAAAGAATCTTCCACCTGTTTCTTCACACATATTTTGTAGAGTCTTTTTATCTACATCTTGGTTAAAAACATTACCTCCATATTGTCCGCGACCTTCAATACCAATTGCATAAACTAGCACTTCTGAGCGTAACGACCTATCAATAGCCTGTTTAATACCATAGGCTGAGGTAGTATCTCGTCCATCAGTAAGTAATATTATTACACGTCTTCCTGCTTCTTTAGCTAAAAGCTCATCAGATGTTACATAAACTGCATCATAAAGAGAAGTTCCAGCAAAATCTGACCCACCTATTGGAGGACTACCTAAAGAAGAAGTACTTCCAGTAAATTTAATACCATTAAGCGTACGACGTATTTGATCAACATTTGAGGTAAGGCTTTGCAACATTTCTACATCTTTACGAAAAGTTATTACTGCTGCTAAATCTTTATCATTACGAATCACTTTTTCTAAAAATTTAAGCGCTGCTTCCCTTTGAGCAGGAAGTGTTAGTTCTTGGCTACCACTAATATCTATTAAAAGTGCAAACGTAAGAGGTAGATCAGTTTCTTTAGTAAATGAAAATACTTCTTGAGCTTTACCATCTTCCATAAGGGTTATGTCTTCAACCTTAAGATCTGTAATATAGCGATTTTTCTTATCTGTAACACTTAATGGAACTGTAACTAAGTCTGTACTAACTTTTAATACGCCATCTTCTTGCTCTTCTTGCTTATTAGCTTGAGTCTTTTTGTCTTGAGGAACTTGAGCAATTAAATGCAAAGGTATTACAAAAAAAACTATTAAAATTACTGTCCACCAAAACTTTTTACTTTGCATTTTCCACCTCTAAGTATATTTAGTTTCTTCAAGCTATAATTTTATCTGGTTTTATTTACCTGCTGGAGGTTGTCCAACCGCTGTGTTAGTGCCACGTTTTACAACGTTATATCCTTTACGAGTACGTAATTTTAGATCTTTACGGCCTACTAATTTTACTTCAATCTTGCGATAACCTGGACGGTCTGGATCATCTGGCTCATAAGCTACTAGGTAATATCTACGGGCTTTTGAATTAACATTAGCAAAGGATCTTTCTAAATCTAAATAATTACCAGGAAAAGCAATTTCTCCTCCTGTTTCTTCACATAAACGGCGAAGTTCTTTATCATCTTCACCCTCTATATTACCGCCTTCAATACCAAAAAAGCCTGCCCCTTTAGTACTAATACCAAAAATTACAACTTCATTACGTTGAGCAATTTGGATAGCCTCGTCTAAGCTGCGTTCGCTAGCCGTATCAGCGCCATCTGAAATAACAATAAGTACTTTTCTAGGAGTTGGAACATTAAACATTTTTTCTTCACAAATACGATAAACAGCGTCAAAGAGTGAAGTATTACCGCTAGCCTTTACTGGCCCCATTGCTTTAGTAAGCAAATTTAAATCATCTGTAAAGTCTTGACGCAATTCTACAGTAGAATCAAAAGTAACCAGCATTGCTTTATCTTTTCGGCGTTGCAAAACGGTTTGAAGAAAACTTAATGTAGCTTCTTTTTCAAATTTAAGCTTGCCTTTAACGCTTCCGCTAGTATCCATCAAAATTCCTATGTAAAGAGGAAGTTCTGTTGCAGCTTGAAAATCAATTATCTTTTGAGGTTTTTTATCCTCATAAACTTCAAAATTATCTTTTGTTAGATTAGAAATAAACCGATTATCTTTGTCTGTAACAATTATTGGTAATGTAACGTTGGTAACTCTAATGGATTCCTCAAGATCACCTTGAGCATCTTCTTGCTTTTGTGTAGGTGATTTATTTTTATCTTGTGCAAGAGATGAGCTTGTAAATATACCTAATATTAGCGGAATTAGGAAAATGGCTGTGATTAGAAAATAAATCTTTCTCTTTTGCATAGTTCTAAACCTTTGTATTAATTTGCTTTATATTTAATTAATTTAATTAAGAAATATAGCGATAAAAAATTATAGTTGACCGAGTAAAACAGTGTCAAACAAAACCAATTAATAATATCCAATATTAGCTTTAGCTATTTAAGGCTAATTTTAGAACTAGATACTTAATTAGTCTAATAAAGCAATAAAAGCCAAGAAATACTATTTCTTGGCTTTGTATTAATGTTAGATAAAATTAAAGTTTTAGGGGTTGGTTGGGTTAGAAAGAATCAAGTAACGTATAGCTGCATTTGCAACAGGTTGAGATGATGTTAGATTAAGCTCTTTTATTAAAACATTTAAGCTTAATTTATTTTTTCCATCTTTAGCAAAAGCCCTATTTGCTTCATCTATTATAGATTGCTCAACATTAAGCCCTGCTTTTTTAGCGCTTTCTAGAGCAATTATTGCCCAACTTGTAGCACTAATGCTTTCACTTGCACCTTCTTTAGCAAGCCATAAACCATTACTAGAACGTCGTTTTAATAAGCTTACTAAAAGTCTTTCAGCAGTTTGCTTATTAGAAACGCTAGGAGAGTCTGATACTATCTCTGACATTGCCCAAAGTGTAATAGCTAAAGTGTCTGTACTTACTACACTACCTTTATCACTTAGAACACCATTAGAATCAACACTGCTATTAAGTAGCTCAATAGCACGACGTAGTTGAGGTTGATAATTACCTTTACGTGCAGTATTGCCATTTAATACAAAAGCTAGAGTTGTTATAGCAGTAGTACGAATAGCATTTTGTTCCATATCAGCCCAAGCACCGTTGATTGCCTGGCTACGGGCTAGGTATCGCTCAACTTCATCTAAAGATCTACTATCAGCCAAATCAATTGCCTCTGATTTTACTTCTGATTTATTAACTACTTTAGGCTCTTTAACAGAGTTGGCTTCATTACTAAAAGTTCTATCTTTTTCCTTACCTTTTGTATCAGCAGGAGTATTTGATCTATCTCCTCTAGAGCCAGCTTTATCACTTACTGGGGCTTTTACATTAGCCGACATATTTCCGACTTTAGCTGATCGCTCTGGCTCTGGAGGTGGCGGAGGTGCTGAAGAAGGAACAGGTGTTGAGTGTCTGCTTATAGCAACTCCAGGGCGGCTATCTGTGCTAGTCATAGTTCCTAAAGCCCTTCCGCTTTCTTCTCTTGCTCCTTTAGCGCTAACAGCTCCAGGGCTTGAACCTAGACCTGAAGTATCTACATTTTGTGTGGAAATACTAGGAGCAGCCTTTCTCTCTGGAGTGGTCATTCTGTAATAATTTGGAGCAGATTGGCTAGTAATTTTATCTGCTTTACGCTTGAGAATTTCCATCTTACCCCGTTTTTCCTCTTCATCTCGTAAAATAGCATCATCAGCATTGTTTCCATTCCAATTCTCAGGAAGCGGTACAGGAACTTTAATAGTTTGAGGTTTACCACCTTCTTTAGGAACAATAGTCTTTTCTTCTAAAGCAACAAATGAAGTAAATTGAGTTAAAAGCTTATGTTTTAAGCCTAGATCTATAATTTCTTGTTTAGCAGCAGGACTATTTGGAGTCTCAATCAATTTATTAGAAAGCTCTTCAACTTTTGCTCTTGCCCAAAGTGAGGAAAGAGCGCGAAACCTAATATTACTAACCGAAGTATCAATTACAACAGGTAAAGAGCTTAATCCAACAGCACTTAAAGCTTTAACAAAAACTTGCTCACGAGTTCCAATAGACTTAAATTTTCCAGTAATAAATAATGGTTGATTAATATAAAGATCAGGAATTGGGTTAGGATAAAAATCGCTAACCTGCATTTGACCCCAATCAATAGCAACATTACTAAGCATTGGTGCAGAAATACGGGACTGAAAACGGTTTATAACAGTCTCAAAGTCTTGTTGTGCAGGTAGGATAAACTCTGATGTACCTTGACCTATTTCTGCTAGCTTCCTTAAAAAATATTCATTTACAGCGCTATCTATCCCAAAAGTAAAAATTTTTGTTTGTCCTAAATTTTGTTTAACAGCTTCTAAAATTTGAGCTTCATTACCAACTTGACCATCAGTAATAAAGACTATTGTTCTAGGCTTAACAGGCTGTCCTGCCATTGCAGGGTTATGTTGGAGCGCGTGCATAAGAGGAGCATACATTTCCGTTCCACCTACAGCACGTAAATTATTAACAAACTGATCTGCGCTATTAATATTGAGTTGATTAACAGACTGGGATTTTTGCCACATAGCTTGGAAGTCATTAGAAAACCTAATAATATTAAAATCATCTTGGGGGTTAAGACCTCTTAAACAAGCACGCATTGCATTTTTAGCTTGCTCCATTTTTAGACCATTCATCGAGCCAGAAGTATCAACAATAAAAATCATTTCTCTAGCAACAATGTCTTTAATCTTAAAATCAGAAGGAGGCGCAGCCATCATTAAAAAATAGCCTTCGCCTTGTTGGTCACTTGACTGCATTACTACAGCTTCAGGTTGTTCACCAGCAATTTTATACTCTAAAACAAAATCCCTATTAGGTATCTCATCAAGTCTTGCTAGCTGAATTTTATAATGAGAGGCTGTTATTTTATCAGACTTAATTTGATGGGTAATTGAGTTTATTTTCTTTATTGGAAAGCCAGCTTCTAAGTCTAAAGTTAAAGTAATATTACCAGGACGGATTCCAGCAGGTAAATTTGGAGGAACTATTTTTTCAACATCTATTGCTGGGCTAGCTGGTGTTGGATTAGGTAATCTTTTTAGTTTTCCATCTCTAACTTGTAAATCCCCAGGGATATATTTAGGAGCAACTACCATAGGAAAAGAAAAACGAAAGCCACCATCATCATAAGCAATTCGTTCTGTGTAGTGAATTTTTACAACTATTTGGCTATTTGGCTCAATATTAGCAATAGCAGTCATAAATATATTAGGGCGTTCTTGTTCAAGTAGAGCAGCACGATTTCCGCTATCTCTAGCTTGCTCATATTCGCGGCGTGCTTCTTCACGAGTTTTTATTTCTCCGCGAATTTTACGTTTACCAATAGTTATTTCCATATCATCTACTGCGGCATTTGTAGGGAGAGGAAATATATAAATTGCTTCTATTTTTTCTGGAAATGAATTTATAAAAGTTTGTTCTACATCAACTGAGGCAACAAAGCCAAAAACGGACATTTTTACATCAGTTTGTTTTAATGGAATAGGGTTAGTATTTTTTCCTCTAGCAACCATTACCCCTTCACCAGGCCGATCAGGCAAGACTTTAAGATTATTATCCTCTCTATTATTGATTGGAACTTGTGCTTGAATAAAGCTTAAAGAGGTGAGTAGAAGCAATAACCCTAATAAAGACTGTAGGATAGTAACTTTCATAAATTGTTCCTCACTTTTGGGGATTAGTTTAAGGATAGGTTTCCGAGGGTATAAACATTTGAGAAGGGAAAAAGTTTCCAAAACAAGGAATTTTTTGCAGAAAAATTTTACCAGAAAAATATCTTTGGATAAAAAGATTATCTAGAGAATTAATAGCCCAAAATACAAAAAACATAGAATCTAGAGAAAATAAAGTCTCTGAATTCTATGTTTTCTTTATTTGAAAATGCCTTTATGAAGGCTGAGTTTGCGTGACGGGTCTGTTATAGTAGTTTATAAGCCCTATCGGGAAAGTCGATCTTTGTAAAGTGTCAAGTGCTTGCTTAGAAGTACTATCGAGGGTGGAGGATCTTCCTGCTATTGTTTGAATCGCCTGACCTATTTTCTGGTAAAGAGAGAGAACATTTGGGACAATAGGGGGAGTCCGATTAAGCCCAGATATAGCACCTTGGAGTAAGTTACTTATTTGTGAAGCAGTATTTCGTGCTGATGAATCAGTGCTGCTTTGCAGTATGGTCTGGAAACCAGAGTTCAAATTGACCAAATTTTGTATGTAATTAGCTCTTGGCCCAGCATTATTTGTATAGAATGACACAAGTCTTTGCTGGGTTGCTGCGTTAACTGTAGCTCTCTGGGCAGCTTGAATTGCGCCTGTTGTGCCACTGTAAACTAGTTGTGGTGGATTAGTTGATGTTACTGGAAAACCACTGAAGAAAAATGTCATGTTCTGTCCATTGCCTATATTGACTATAGCAGATTGGAGCACATTAGCAGAATTGACTTGATATTGAACATCTTTCTGCGCATTGATGCCGCTTATTCCTATTGAATTTAAGTACGAAGTCAAATTGGTTCCGAAAACTGCTGATGGATTTGATTGTGCCTGTGCTAATGGTTTCTTTTCGTTAAAAAGGGGTGGTGCAGGTGCTGCTGTTGCATTTATCGGAGTAATCATCCCATTTACAGGTAAGCGATTTAGTAGATAGTTAGAGTAACCTATAGCTAAAATATCCTTGGCTGTGTTAAGGCGATCCTGATTTACTCCCGTAGTGTTGGTTGATAAAGCCTGGAGAGTACTTCCAACAAGCTTATAGAGGCTATCTGGATCTGGTACTTGTGTGCGATTTATAGCAAGCTGGTTATATGATGTACGTAAACTGGAAATAGTGTTATTTATTAAATTGTTTGCACTTGAACTTAAGCCTCCAGCCTGCTGAATACTAAAAAGAGCACTTCCTAAGTTCTGTATATTAGCTAAATAATTATTGGCCGATACTTGATCAATTGCATAAAGATTTCGTACCAACTGCTTTTCGTTTACTGAAAGAGGTGCCATATTTTGGCTAAATGAAATAACGCCTTGCCTGTCTAAAACTGTCCTGCCTAATTGAGTTGTATTTTGAGGAGTGCCTCCTGGTCCAGGTGATATTGAGGGTGGCAGTCCAAAAAAGTTAGTTATTGTGCCTCCTTTTGTAAATGAAATTTGCGAGGATTGAAGCTGATTTGCAGAGTTTACAGCAAAGCTTCCTTGGGCTGGCAAAATCTGATTAGGCGAGGTCTTAAAGAAGGCTCCTAATATGTTGTTTGCTACTACATTTTGGAACGAAGCGCGTGGTGATAGTGCTGGACTAATAGTAGATGTAGCTGTTGTACTTGAAGTAGATGTAGCCGTTGCATTTGCAGTAGCAGATAATGTATTAGAATTAATAAGAGTATTAGAATTAATAAGAGTATTATTAAGTGTGCTCTGTATAAGTGAAGCTAGTAAATTTCCATCCTGTGGCAAACTTCCTGGTTTATCAAGAACCACATCGTTTGTTACAGGTTGTGCCAAGGATGGTTTCCCATTATTTAGGTCTTGTACTACATCATTTATATTAGAGCTTGAACCAATTGAATTTATAGCCATTAGAGTTTCTCCTAGATTTAAGATTCAGTAAAGATTCTTTATAAAACTTTAATATTCGACCAGACAATTCCTAGTCAACTTATAGTTGCTATTAAAATTAAGATTGTTAATTAGTTATAGCTATTTTAGTTGAAAACGGTTAAGTCCAATACTAGATAGTAATTAAACTCCCACTGATGGAGTGAAATATTCTTTAGAATTAACACTCCCGTGAAAATTGTAAATAAGTGAGGGGATTTATTGTCTAACAACTAGAAAAGTTTTCGCCAGGATTTTCTTCAGGGTTTTTATTAATGTTAGTTTTGTATGTTTGATGCATACTTGGATATGCCGTTTTATCGGTAAAGAGTAAATTTTGTTGCTAATGTTTTGGAAAGTATATAGTGGATGTGTATCCAAAAAATTTTGTTCTTACACTGAGGAGCAACAAACCAGTGGCAAAAATAATTTAAGACTAGGGTGCTCGCACAGAAGTTCGGAAACTCCCTTAGAGCCTAAAGTTGCCTGTTGGGCTTTGGGAAGCGGGTTAGGAGATAGTCTGCTACAAACTTTCTGCCTCTTAAGATCAAGTATTGCCCCACTTCAAAACTTTCTTCAGAGAAAGTTTAAGTGGGGAGGTTCAATAAGTTCACCAAATAATATTATTAACCTGCTGTAATTTTGATATTTACATCTACATTGCCTTTAACAGCTAAGGAATAAGGGCAAATAGAGTGTCCTGCGGCAACAAGTTGTTCTGCTTCGGCTTGAGAAAGTCCGCCTGTTTTTACATCTAAATCTACGGTTAAACCAAAACCTCCTGCTTCGTTTTGACCAATACCAACAGCAGCTTTTACCTCAATAGAAGTAAGGTGGAGTTTTGATTGTCTAGCCATAAATTCGCAGGCACTACCAAAACAAGCTGAATAGCCTGCTGCAAAAAGTTCTTCGGGTGTAGTTGTTCCAGATTTACCAAGCCCGCCCATAGATTTAGGAACTGATAAGTCAACTTTTACAACTCCATCTCCAGATTCGACATGTCCGTTTCTGCCTCCTGTAGAAGTTGCATGTGCAGTATAGAGTACTTTTATAGACATTTACTTTTCTCCTTAAAAATATTTATTTAGTACTTTTTATTTAATTTGATAGTTCAATAATAGCAGCAGCAAGCAGCGGAATCAAAAGCTCATGATGGCCTGTAAGCGCATAACCTTTTCCTACACCTGCTACAGGACGTTTAACAACGTTAGTTAAAGGTCGATAATGTTGGATAAAATCTAAATTAGCAGTAGTAAAATCTTCTAAAGGTAGTTCTAAATTACGAATTACTGTAACAGCCTTAAGAAAAACCTCTGGCATTAAAACGGCAGATCCAAGATTAAGATAAACTCCTCCGCCAGAAAGCTCTCTTACCATTGAACAAAACAAGCGAAAGTCTTGATGAGTAGCGGCCCCAAGCTTTGCACCATCAGCACTTTTATGCATATGCACAATATCTGTTCCAATAGCTAGGTGGATGGTTAAGGGGGCTTTTTCTTGATAGGAGGTACAAAGTAAAGATACATCTGAATTAGTAGGGTTTAACTCAATAAGAGTTTTTCCTAGTGCTTCACCAAAACCAATATTTTCTTCTACAGCTAGAAAAGAGGCTTGATTAATTATTTGGCCTGTTTCCTCTGCCATACCAAAATCACCTTTACTAAGGCTTGCATCAACATCTTCTGAAGTAAAACCAGCTAAAGCTATTTCAAAATCATGAATTGCGGCTGAGCCGTTCATTGCAAAACCTGTAATAAAACCCTGTTTCATTAAATCAATCAGGACAGGTGCAAGCCCACATTTAATAACATGTCCACCTAGCCCAATAATTACTGCACGCTCTTTTCTCCTAGCATTAACTACAGCTTGAGCAATATTTTTTAAGTCTTTAACCGCTAAAATATTAGGTAAATTTTCTAGCCAAGTACTAAAAGAAGATTTATTTTTATAGGGATTGGCAAAGTCATTTTTAGTTACTTTGCTAGGACGCTCAAAAAGCGAGTAGCTTTGGGTTTTGCTTAAGTCTATTGGGGAAAGCTTATAACGGCTCATTATTTGATTCCATAAAGCTCTTCTTCTACAAGTTCGCAAAGAATATGACCAATCATAATATGGACTTCTTGAATACGTGGGGTAGAAGTGCTAGGAACAATCAAAGCATTATCAACCATTTTAAGTAATTTGCCCCCATCTTTTCCTAGTAGTCCAATAGTAGTCATATTTAGTTGCTTGGCTTGTTTTACAGCCTCAATAATATTTGGAGAGTTACCGCTAGTACTAATACAGACAGCAACATCCCCACGCTTGCCTAAAGCAGCAAGTTGACGGCTAAAAACATGTATAAAAGAGGAGTCATTACTTATAGATGTTAGTATTGAGCTATCTGTATTTAGTGCAATAGCTGCAATAGCAGGACGATCAACAACATAGCGGTTAACAAACTCTGCTGCAAGATGTTGGGCATCTGAAGCGCTACCACCATTACCAAAGAAGAAAATTTTCCCACCTACTTTGATAGATTCCGTCAAAGTACGAGCAGCACGGGCAATATCTGCTGAACTTTCGGCGAAAAAGCGGCACTTAACATCTAAACTTTGATGAACTATTTCTGTAATTTTTTCTAACATAGAATTAAACCAGCGAGACTGATTGCCACAAAGTATAGGTATGTAAAAGCAAAAACACAAGATTTTGTGGCATTTATAATACAATCATTAAAGTAAATATCCTAGATATTATTATTTTTTTATCTAAACAAAATAATTAATGTTTCAATTATTACTATCACACTAAGAATAACAACTAGTATCCAAGGTAAATAATTATTTTGCAATTTGTTCTGTTGATTAGATTTATTAAATACATCACCATCATAGACTTGTGAGCTAAAAAGTGATTGGCTACCACCTAAACCAAGTTTTTTTGCCTCTGGGCTACCACTATTTTCTTCCACATGTTGAAGGACTCTTTGAAATTCTTCTGCTTTACTTAAATTGCGTAATTCAACTAGCATTTCTTTAGCTGATTGATAGCGATCATTGGGATCCTTTGCTAAAGCCTTTAAGATAAGCTCTTGTAAATCTGTTGGGACACCTTGTTCTTCAGTAAAGGGTTTAGGATCAGATTTTAGAATTGCATAAAGGGTATCAATATGATTTTCTTGATAAAATGGCGGGAAGCTAGTTGCCATTTCGTAAATTACTGCACCTAAGGAAAATATATCTGCTCTTGCATCAGTGTTAGGTTCACATTGGGCTTGTTCTGGTGACATATAGCCTATTGTACCTAATAAAGTCCCTGGTTTTGTACTAGTAAGAGCTTGATTTTGTTTATCCTTAATTTTAGCTAATCCAAAATCTAATAATTTTACTAATCCATCTTTACGAATCATTATATTATCTGGCTTAATATCTCTATGAATAATATCAGCAGCATGTGCAGATTCTAAAGCTACACACATTTGAATAGCAATATTAAGTAAAGTTGGGAGAGAGACTTTTCCTGCTTTTAGATATTCTCTTAGGGTTTGGCCCTCAACATACTCCATGACCATATAATCTAGACCTTGGTATTGTCCAGCCTCAAATACAGTAAGGATATTAGGGTGATTTAGAGCAGAAGCGGCTTTTGCCTCTTGGACAAAACGCCTTCTTAGTTCAGTATCTAAAGCAGCAGTTTGTTCTGTGAGTAACTTAATTGCAACTGTACGTCCTAGGGATTTATCTTGGGCGCGGTAGACTTCTCCAGCGCTACCTGTGCCAAGCATTTTTACAAGCTCATAATGTCCAATAGAAGTACCAGCGCCAATATTCATTAAATGGAAAATTTAATATTTCAGATTTTAGTAGGCTTAAAAACTCAACTACTTAATCATTTAACTAATAGCTTCGGGCTTCAGCCATTAAGTCAGCAAGTTCACTTGGAGAAAGTCCACTACTAGGACTTACAGTAATCTTTTGCTCTCTACCTGTTAAACAGTCCCTAGCAGAAACTTGAACAATCCCATCAGCATTAAGTTCAAAAGCAACTTCTATTTGTGGTAGACCTCTAGGAGCAGCAGGAATACCAACTAGGTCAAATCGCCCTAATGAGCGGTTTTCTGCGGCTCTTTCGCTATCACCTTGTAGGACATGGATTTCTACTGTTGATTGATTATCTACTAATGTAGTAAAAATTAAGCTCTTCTTTATAGGTATAGTTGAATTACGATCTATTAATTTGGTAAATTTCCCTCCATGTGTTTCTACACCTAAAGACATAGGAATAACATCTAGAAGTACTAGGTCTTTAACCTCACCAAGTAGCACACCACCTTGAATAGATGCTCCCATTGCAACCACTTCATCTGGGTTAATCTCACTAGAAGGTTTACGATTAAAAATTTGTTCTACTCGTTTTTGTACAATAGGAGAACGAGTCTGACCGCCTACTAAAAGTACTTTATCTATATCGTTTGATTTTAGCCTTGCATCCCAAAGAGCTTTTTGGCAAGGATCTACTGTTCTTTCTACTAGATCCATAACTAAGAGTTCAAACTGATCACGAGTAAGTGTTTTTGCTAGGTGTTTTGGCCCAGAAGAGTCAGCAGAAATAAATGGTAGATTAATTGAAGTTTCAGAAGTAAATGAAAGATCGCATTTAGCACGTTCAGCGGCTTCTTTAAGGCGTTGAAGGGCTAAGCGATCTTGACGAAGATCAATATTAGTTTCACTTCTAAATTCATCAATAAGCCAATCAATAATACGTTGGTCAAAATCCTCACCACCTAAAAATGAATCCCCGCAAGTTGATAGAACTTCAAACACTCCATCATTCATTTCTAGTATTGAAATATCAAATGTTCCCCCACCTAGGTCATATACTGCAATTTTCTCATTAGCATTTTTATTTAAGCCATAGGCTAGAGCAGCGGCAGTAGGTTCATTAATTATACGTTGGACATTAAGACCAGCAATTTTACCAGCATCTTTAGTAGCTTGGCGTTGGAAGTCATCAAAATAGGCTGGTACAGTTATAACGGCTTCAGTAACTTCATCACCAAGAAAGTCTTCTGCTGCTGATTTTAGTCTTTGTAATATAATTGCTGATACTTCTGGTGGTGAGTAATCTCTACCTTGTATTCTTACCCGTGCATCACCATTGGGGGCTTCAGTAATTTCATATGGACAAGAATCTTTTGCACGTTGAACTTCTGGAGAGTTATATTTACGGCCTATTAAGCGTTTTACTGCAAAAACTGTATTTTGGGTGTTGGTGATGGCTTGGCGTTTAGCAATATGGCCTACAAGCCGATCTCCTTTTTCTGTAAACCCGACAATTGAAGGTGTAGTTCTGCCTCCCTCTTTATTGGGGATAATTTGGGCTACTCCACCTTCCATTACTGCAACACAACAGTTGGTTGTACCTAGATCAATTCCGATTATTCTACCCATTTTAATGTCTTTATTGAAAAAGTAAGGCTGATAAAAGCCTAAGTATTTTTAGTATATAAATTTTAATTTGTATATTGAAGCAAATACTATTTAATGCTAGCTTGACAAAAGTGAGAATAGTTTATCACGCACACATAGCATTTGCAATGCTCTTGTCAATAAACCTAGTATTACAAGGAACTTCTGGTAGACTATTAGATCAACTTGTCAATATTCCTTAATATATTTTTAATATCTTCATATTAACTAAATTTTATTTTATTACTTAAACTACTCATTAACTTACTAAATTTATCAGAATTCAGGGGGCAGAAATGGAAATACTTAAGAAATTTCAAAGGAAAATGGCTGGTTTATCTTCTGAACAGGCTGCCCAAGAAACCCTTTTACTACTAAAATCCCGCTTTGCTCATCATTATCGCTATGCCAAAAATCTTATAATTAATCCTGAAATAACTACTGAAAAGCTTTTACAAGAAATTAACCTGGGTAAAACCCTAGACATTCTTACTTATTTTAAGAAAAGAGATAATATAAAACTCTACCCCGGATTTAATAGGCTTTTAGAGACTTCTGAACTCTATAAAGATAATTTTCCTGAGTCTGAACGAGAAATTATCAGTAAAGCTAATGATATCTGTGAGCATAAATTTGCCTTTTTAGGTAGAAAATTAGAGTATAAAGAAGAAATAGACTGGAGCTATGACCCTACAACAGATTACCATTGGCCTAAAATTCACTATAGTAAAATTAGCACAATAAGCGATAAACCTGGCACTGATATTAAAATCCCTTGGGAATTAGCGCGTCTCCAACACTTTGTTACTTTAGGACAAGCTTATCATTTAACTAAAAATGAGAAATATGCAGTAGAGTTTTGTAGTCAACTACTTTCTTTTGCTAAAGAAAACCCTGTAGAAATTGGTATTCATTGGCTTTGTGCAATGGAAGTAGCATTAAGAGCAATTAGTTTAACCTTAGCTTTTTATTTTTTTCGATCATCAGAAAACTTTAATCAAGAAATTTTACTTACTTTACTTAAACTACTATTTTCTCATGCAAATCATATTGAAAATAACCTAGAATATTCCTTACAAGTAACTAGTAACCACTACTTATCTGACCTAATTGGATTACTTTTTATTGGTATAGTTTTTCCTGAATTTAGGCAATCTAAGAAATGGGTTGATTTTGCGCTATCAGAATTACTTAAAGAAATGGATAAGCAAGTTTATCCAGATGGAGCTGACTGGGAATCATCTATAGGCTATCATGCTTTAGTATTAGAAATTTTCCTATATGCATTTTTATTATGTAAAGAAAATAAAATAGCTATCGAAGATCGTTATTGGAACAAGCTAGAGAAAATGTTTGAATTTGTAAGAGCTTATCTTAAGCCTGATGCTAAAGCACCTTTAATAGGTGATTGTGATAGTGGTCGAGTAATTATTTGGCAGACACGACAAGCAAATGACCATTCCTATTTACTTCCTATTGCAGCAGTTTTATTTCAACAAGAAAATTTTAAGCTCTTAGGTAGTGCTCAAGAAGAAAGCATTTGGATATTTGGTTATTTTGGGTGGGATACACTAGAAAACCTACCTTTAACAGAAATGCCTTCTTCAGTAATTTTTCCTAATGCAGGGATTTACTTACTAAGAGATAAAGATTTGTATATGGTTGTAGATGTAGGAGATATAGGAATTAATGGAAAAGGTTCTCATGCTCATAATGATTTACTTAGTTTTGAATTATTTTATCGTGAAAAAACATTTTTTGTAGACCCAGGCAGTTATGTTTATACCTCTGATGCTAAAGCACGAAACCTTTTTCGCTCAACAGCTTTTCATAACACTGTAATGGTTGATAATACTGAAATAAACGAAATTTACCCTGGTCAGCTTTTTACTTTAGGCAGTCAAGCTAAACCTAAAATTAATCGTTGGACTTCTACGCTTGAGTATGATTTCTTAGATGTAGAACATAATGCTTATGAGCGATTAAGCCAACCAGTTATTCATCAGCGCCAAATACAATTTAATAAGGTATTAGCCTGCTGGCTAATTACCGATATTTTAAGAGGAAGTGGTGAGCATTTATTTAGTTTTTTCTTTAATTTTGATGAAAATTTAAGTGTTGAAATTATAGAAAAAACCAAAATATTAATTATTGATGAGACTAATAATTTATCTTTAATTCTTGTCCCGCTAGAGTCTAAAGGCTTAAAAACAGAAATAGTAGAGAGATGGGTGTCTAAAGGCTATGGAGAAAAGACAAAATCTTGGGGTGTAGTGTATAATCTAAAAGCATCTGCACCAGAAAAAAGACGTTTTCTTATAGCACCTTGTAGTTCAGAAGATATTTCTGGAATAGATGATTTGATTGAACAAATTGAGCAATGGCAAGTTTAATACTTTAATATTTTAAATTAAAAACAAAGTTTGGGCTAAAAAAATATGTGTGGAATTGTTGGTATTTTTAAGTTTGGGTCTGTGCAACCTGAAATTACTGAAAATCTAATTGAAGATATGCGCGACCGAATGGTGCATCGAGGGCCAGATGATGCAGGAATTTATATTTCACCCGATGGTCGTGTTGGTCTTGGACACCGCCGCCTTTCAATTGTTGATCTTTCTGCTGCTGGTCAACAGCCTATGCCCAATGAAGATAACACTATTTGGATTAGTTTTAATGGAGAAATCTATAACCACCGTAGACTCCGAAAAGAACTTGTTGATAAAGGTCATATCTATTTTTCTGAAACTGATACAGAAACCCTTGTCCACCTTTATGAAGAACGAGGACTTGATTTTGTCCAACACCTAGAAGGAATGTTTGCTATTGCTATTTGGGATAGTAAAGAGGAAAGACTTGTCCTAGTACGTGACCGTTTAGGAGTAAAACCTCTTTATTATATGCAACTTCCAGGACAAATACTTTTTGCTTCTGAAATAAAAGCCCTTCTAGCTCACCCCGCAGTAGTTCGCGATATTAATGAAGAAGCCCTATATCACTACTTAACATTTCTTACTACTCCTGCTCCACAAACTCTTTTTAGAGGCATAGAAAAGCTTCCAGCTGGACATATGTTAGTTTGTGAAAATAATGGAAGGATTAAAGTAAATCGCTATTGGGATGCTATTGTCCCCTCACCTACTGAAGAATATAGCGAAGAGTTTTGTATTGAACGTATCCGCTTACTACTTACTCAGGCAGTAGAAAAACGTATGATGAGTGATGTTCCTTTTGGAGTATTTCTCTCAGGAGGAATTGATTCTAGTGCTAATGTAGCTTTGATGGCTAGAATGACCGATAAAGTAAGAACTTTTACAGTAGGTTTTCATGAAGCAGATGGATTTAATGAACTTGAGTATGCTAGACAAATTTCCCAGATATTTGCTACAGACCATCATGAAGTAATGATTGGGCCAGATGATGTAGTAGAATTCCTACCTGATTTAATTTTTCATCAAGATGAACCTATTGCTGATCCTGTTTGTGTACCACTTTATTATGTTTCTAAACTAGCTCGAGATAGTGGAACAATTGTAGTCCAAGTAGGTGAAGGATCTGATGAGATTTTTAGCGGTTATGGTACTTATATTGATTATCTTAATATTTATGAAAAGGTATGGCACAAACTAGAACAATTGCCTAAGCTACTTCGTCGTAGTATGGGATTTATGCTTTCTCCTTTTGCACCAACAATTGCTAAACGCTTACCACGTGGTCAAAAACTTTTTCCTGAGCTAGTTCGGCGTTTAGAAGCAGGTGAAGACCTGTTTTGGGGTAGTGTAATTATTCATGATGAAGTAACTAAAAACAGTTTGCTTTCAAAAAATTTCCGTTCTCGTACTCGCGAACTTTCTTCTTATACAATGGCTAAAAGTTATCTTGACACAATTGCTAAAGAAAAACCTAGCTCAGATTTTCTTGAACGGATGATTTATTTAGAACTTAAAATGCGTCTCTCAGAACTTTTACTTATGCGAGTAGATAAAATTACTATGGCAACATCTATTGAGGCTCGCGTTCCATTTCTAGACCATAAATTAGTTGAGTTTGCAATGAATATCCCTCGCCATCTTAAGTATAAAAATGGACAGTCTAAATATATCTTAAAGAAAGCTTTAGAGGATTTAATTCCCAATAATATAATTTATCGTAAAAAACAAGGGTTTGGCTTGCCCATTAAACAATGGTTTATTGACCGAATGTCAAATTTTATAGAAGATTCTCTATTTCGCTCACCTTTAAGAAAACGTGATTTTTTTAATTACGACCATATTCGGACTATGATAGGGGCACATAGCACAGGTCGAGTTGATTATAGTTTTAATCTTTGGTGCTTACTAAATTTAAGCCTTTGGTATGAACATTGGATAGAAGGGCGTTTAGCTGGGCTAGAAACCAGCACTCCACATATTAAAACTGAAGGGTAAAGATTTAGTGTAAATTATGATAAGTCATGACAGATTATTTAAAGAATTAATTACAACATTTTTTATCGAGTTTTTAGAACTATTTTTGCCTCAAATGGCAAAATATTTAGATAAAGATAGTATTGTTTTTTTGGATAAGGAAGTGTTTACAGATGTAGTAAAAGGCGAAGCACATGAGGTAGATATACTAGTAAAAGGAAAATTTATAGGAAAAGAGGCTTTTTTCCTAATTCATCTAGAAAGCCAAGCTCAATATCAAAAAAAATTTGGAGAAAGGTTATTTTGCTATTTTGCTAGGTTATTCGAAAAATATAGACTGCCTGTTTACCCAATAGTGATATTCTCATATGATAGCCCTAAAACAGAACCATTAAGTAATTACAAAGTAGAGTTTCCTGATTTAGAAGTCCTTAACTTTAATTACCAAACAATACAACTAAATAGGTTAAATTGGAGAGATTATCTAAATCAAACAAACCCTGTTGCAAGTGCATTAATGTCAAAAATGCAAATAGCAAAGGAAGATAGGCCTAAAGTTAAATTAGAATGCTTAAGAATGTTAGTAACCTTAAAACTTAACCCAGCAAAAACAAAGCTTATATCTGGATTTATAGATACTTACTTAAAACTAACTTCAGCAGAAGAAAAAATACTTCAACAAAACTTAGATAAAATTGAACCAAAAGAAAAGGAGGCGGTTATGGAAATAGTTACATCTTGGATGCAACAAGGCTTACAACAAGGCTTACAACAAGGCTTACAACAAGGCTTACAACAAGGCTTACAACAAGGCTTACAACAAGGCTTACAACAAGGCGCTATTCTAAATGCAAGAGAATCTGTTATAGATATTTTAGAAACTCGATTTGGAGATATTCCTAAAAATTTAACCGAAACTGTAAATAAAACAGAGGATATTACTCTACTCAAAAACTTACGTAAGCAAGCTATTTTAGTAAATAGTTTGGAGGAATTCAAGAAAATATTAACTTAATTAAGCTTTTTTTAAGCAGAAGAAAAAATACTTCAACAAAATTTAGATAAAATTGAACCAAAAGAAAAGGAGGCAGTTATGGAAATAGTTACATCTTGGATGCAACAAGGCTTACAACAAGGCTTACAACAAGGCTCTATTCTAAATGCAAAAGAATCTGTTATAAATATTTTAGAAACTAGATTTGGAGCTATTCCTAAAAATTTAACTGAAACTGTAAATAAAACAGAGGATATTACTCTACTCAAAAACTTACGTAAGCAAGCTATTTTAGTAAATAGTTTGGAGGAATTCAAGAAAATATTAACTTAATTAAGCTTTAATTTATTTTATGAACCAATTAAATATAAATAAGTTAGTATTTTAAATACCTATAATGAGTAACGTACAAATCCAATCATCAAACACAGAATCTCTTAATTTTACACCCCAATCTCTTTGGAAACTAATTACTAGCGAAACATCCAAACAAACTAGTTTACTCTTTACTACTCAAATAGTCAGCAGTGTGCTTAATGCCCTTTTTAGCGCTATATTAGCACGCTCTCTAGATACTACAAATTATGGAATATTTATTTTCTGTTGGACTTCAGTAATACAATTTTTTAACTATTTTTTTGAATTTGGTGTATTTGCTGCTGGCACTCGTCTTTTAGCTATTGAACGCAACCCTGTAGATGTACGTAGACTTATTGGAGCATTAATCACTTTATCCATAATAATTGGTATTTGTTTTAGTATTTTAATTTTAGTAGTAGCAGAATTCTTGGGTTCTGCTCTAGTAACTATTGGCAATTATACTAGTAGCGATAATAGTTTATTCTTAAATTCTGATGTAAGAACTTTTTTAATAGCAGTATCTCCACTATGTGCAATTTTGCCTGTACAACTTTGTTTAGAACAAATTTGTCAAGGGTTAAATCAAATTCGCTTTCTATCTCTACTTAGAATACTGCTACCTATAGCATCATTCTTAAGCGTGCTAACTCTTTCGTTTTTCAATCAATTAACTATTCTTACAGCACTTTTTTCTTCACTTGGGGCAATTATTTTTTCTTCTACAGTGGTAACTCTTTTATTAAAACCTAGTTTTAGTAAGCTAAAAGAAAATATTGCTCAAGTTATGTCTGAAACAAAACGTTTTGGTTTTGATATTTATTTCGGTCGTATTACTACAATGATTTCTACTAGGCTAGACGGAATATTAATTCCAGTATTTTTAGGGCCAGAAATATTAGGGTTTTATGACCTAGCACGAAAGCTTGCAGATCCTTTAACAAACCTTTCTCGTTCAATGGCAATTACTCGATTTAAGACTTTTGCTAATGAACCGCAAGTAAGACGGGTAATTGTTCAGTCTAATTTACTTCTGCTTACTACAGGAGCTTTAAGCTTAATTCTTATTGGCCCTTACCTAGTCATTTTACTTTATACAGAAAAATTCTTACCTGCTACTACTCTATTACCTGCATTTGCTATAGGAGCATTTTTTGGGGGTATGTTCCAGCCTTATAATGCTTTTCTTGCTGCTCATGGCCGAGGCGGTGAATTACGTAATATTTCTTTTTTTATTGGTATAGTTAATGTTATTTGTTTATTTTTAATTTTGCCTAGTTTTGGTGTAATGGGTGCAGCTTGGATGGTAGCAGGAGCATCAGCAGTTAATTTTAGCCTTCACTATTATTACTATCGTAGTGTCTCTGAAGCAAAGGCAAAGTCACCTCATATAACTATGGTAGATCTTTCTAATGATACTGCTACAGGAATTGATTGGCTAAATAAAAAATATGGTGAATATAGGCTTGATTTGATTAATAAATCCGAAGCCCGTTCTGGTTCTCAGTTTGCTAGACTTTGGAAAATGCGTTCATCAGAAAGAGAAATTTTTATAGTTTTTTGTGATCGTCTTGAATGGCAAACCCGCCGAACTCCAATGTTAATCTTTGGTTTTCTAATTGGTTGCAAAGAATGCTGGTTAGTAGATGCCCATAATTTAACTGAAAGAAACTCACGTCTAAGAATAATTTTTCTAAAGATTCCACATTTATTTATTGAATTATTAGGATCATTTTTAGTAATTATTTCCTCTTACTTTTTAACACAATTAATGCAATTTTTAGTTAAATTTAGACCACTTAAATGGAAGGCTAAAGAAGGTTTACCAAAAATCACGTTTATCCGCACTACGCCTACAAGCGGAGCACAAACAGGTGGAGCTAATAGCCATATAAATGGTTTTACTAAAGGAGCGTTAGAAAATAAGGCTAAACTAAATTTTATTTCTAATGATGGTATTTCTGGGATTAATAAAGAAGAAACACCCATAGAAGTAATTGAGCCTTCGTCATTTTTTAATGCTCATAGAATGATTTTTGAGCTTTGGAATAATTTAACTTTTACCCTTCAAGCTCTAGGGAAAATACGTAAAAACCCTCCAGATTTTATTTATCAGCGTTATAGTAGGTTTACTTTTGCAGGTGTAGTAATTTCTTGGTTAACAACTATCCCACTACTACTTGAGTTTAATGGGTCTGAAGTATGGGTAGGTCGTCATTGGGATGATGCAAGCCTTTTATGGTTACTGGAAAAGTTTGAGCGTCTTAACCTTCAAGCTTCTCAACTAATTTTTGTAGTTTCAGAAGTTGAAAAGAAAAATTTAATTTCTGCTGGAGTAGATAGCCAAAAGATTATTGTTAATTTTAATGGCGTTGATCCAGAAATGTTTCGCCCAAACCAAGGTGGTGACGAGGTAAGAAAGCAATTAGGTATAGATAATAAAACTGTAATAGGTTTTGTAGGCACATTTGGCCCTTGGCATGGTGTAATTGTACTAGCAGAAGCTATTACTAAAATACCTAAGGATTCTAATTGCCATTTCTTACTAATAGGCGAAGGAAACTTAAAAGCTAAAGTAGAAGAAATAGTAAAAACACATAATGCAACAGATAGAGTTACTTTTACTGGTAGGCTTAATCATAAGTTAGTTCCATCTTATTTAGATGCTTGCGATATACTGGTTTCACCTCATGTCCCAATGGAAGATGGGAGTGATTTTTTTGGCTCACCAACAAAGCTATTTGAATATATGGCTATGGCAAAACCCATTGTAGCTAGTCGTTTAGGCCAAATTGCAGATGTAATTGAAGATGATAAAAATGGCTATTTAATTGAACCAGCTAATGTAGAAATGCTAGTAGAAACTTTAATTAAGCTAAGCTCTAGACCAAGTGATTGTAAACGTTTAGGTGCTCAAGCCCGTCAAGACGTTATAGCAAACTATACTTGGAAGCGTAATGCTGGTAGAGTACTAGAAGCTTATGCTAATAAGTTCAAGTAAATGAATAAATTACAAGAGCAAATAATTAATCAAATAAAATCATCCGCTCCAATTTCTTTTTATGAGTTTATGAAAATGGCTCTTTATGATAAAGAGTTTGGTTATTATTTTACTTCTAAAGAAAAAATTGGCCGTAGCGGAGATTTTTATACCTCATCAAATATTAGCTCAGCCTTTGGTGCTCTACTAGCTAAAGAATGCTTAGAAATGCATTCCAAAATAATAAATATCCCGCTAGGCAAATTACATAAGTTTAATAATATTTTAACTATAATCGAAGTCGGTGCAGGAACAGGACAATTAGCCTTTGATATTCTTTATACAATGGAAAAGGAGCTAAATTTTCCATTAGCAAAAATTAAGTATTTAATTCAAGAAATTAGCCCTGCTATGCAAGCCCTACAAAAAAATTTACTAGCTCCATTTTCTTCACAAATAGAATGGATAGAGTTAGAAGAGCTAAAAAATAGTCCAAAAGAAGCTATAATTATTGCTAATGAGGTTATAGACTCTTTTCCTATTCATCAAATAAGATGGTATAAAAAAGAATTGCAAGAACTTTATATTGATATAGATGGAGAAAAATTAACTCCCTTTTGGCAAAATATAGAAAAAATGCCTAAGAATATAGCTTTTTATTTAGAGCATTTAAGCTTTGAGTTTGTAGATAAACAAGTTATTGAAATAAATCTAGAGGCTATAGACTGGCTAAAACAGATTTCTGATGTCTTAAAAAAAGGGTTTGTGATTATAATTGATTATGGTGATTTGTCTGATCATCTCTATTCATTAGATCATTTTGAGGGTACGTTACGTTGTTTTTTTCAACATATGACTAATAGCAATTACCTAGAAAATATTGGAAGCCAAGATATTACTACAGATGTAAATTTTGAAATATTAATGAAGTTTGCCCAGTATAACAAGCTAGAAACACTATCTTTTATGCGTCAAGCAGATTACTTAATTAAATTAGGACTCCTAGATAGATTGCAAAAAATGATAGAACTTGACCCTTCTAGCTTTCAGTCACTAAAAGCTAGGTTAGCAATAAAGAACTTTTTTATTCCTGGTGGAATCAGCGATCACTTTAAAGTATTAATCTTAAAGAAGATATAGACTAGTTCTACTTCTCCATTCTCTGCAATTACTGCTCCAAAATCAGTAGAAAATAAAATCCATTCCATATAAGCTTTACGTATTTTTAAATAGAATTTAGAAAATCCATCTAGAACAAAGTTAGGAGTACTTTATGTTAGAAACCTCACTCAGTGCGGTTTTAGGGCTTATTTACATTGTTGTTGGTGCTGTAACGGTTTGGCTAATTTTCCATGCTTCAAGTCGCCTAAAAGATAAGGGTGCAAGTGCTAAACTTGTCCAAGGTCATCGTATTGGTGGTTATATCTTTATATTACTTTTTTGTGTAATGACCTATTACATGGTTATGAAGATTAAAGATACCCCTGATGAGCTTGCTTTAAGGCCACTACTACATATGTTGCTAGCAATGCTACTGATACCTATACTTTTTATTAAAGTCTTAGTAGCCCGTTATTATAAAACATATTATTCAGTGTTAATGCCTTTAGGCTTAATAATTTTCTCTCTATCTTTTGTAATAGTGATGATGGCTGTGGGGCCTTATTTTCTACGTAAAGCTACTATTAAAGATGTCGCTTTAGAGTCTATTAATTTAGGTACAAATAAAATAGATATTGATGCTGCAAGAATTCTAACAGAAAAAAAATGTTCAAAATGTCACGGTCTAGATCGAGTGGTTGGAGTTCAAAAAGATGCAAAGGGGTGGTTAGCAAGCGTTAACCGTATGAGAGCTTTACCTAGTTCTGGAATTATAGAAAGCGATGTCCCAACAATAGTTTCCTACCTAGTATCACAAACAACAGTTGTTGATGATAAAGGCCAAATGACAGCAGAGGGCTTAAAAAATGCTGGCAAAGGTTTAGTAGATACTAGATGTAATAAATGCCATGATTTAGACCGTACTTATGGAGCTAAAAAGTCTGCTGATGAATGGCGATCAACTGTAGTTAGAATGGTTGCTTACTCTGGAAATAACGGCTTATTTAAGACAGGAGATGATGAAGCAATTATTAAGTTTCTTGCTGAAACTCAAAATCCTGATGCAGCAGAAAAACGCACTGAAATGGTAGCAAAAGCTTCTAGTAGCGGAACTAGCCTGCTTGGTTCAGAAGTCAAAGCACCAGTTATTCCCAAACCCCTTTCACCATTAAATGCTTCCGCTATTATTTTAGTTCTAGGTGGAGTAATAATTTTTGGTGTTATGATGCTAAGAAGACCCGGTAATTTACCACTAGGAATAGCTTTAGCCTCTGCTGCAACAATACCAAAAGAAGATATAAGCATTACACCTTCTGTTAAAAGCTCTGTTAAACTACCCCAGCCTTTTGCCCCAGACCCTAAAAAATCAGCTTTAGTACTTCAATTAGCACGAATTGAAACACAAACTCCTAATGCAAAAACCTTAAGGTTTTTACTTCCTCAAGGAGAACAGTTTTCTTCTAGACCTGGACAATTTCTTACTTTCCAATGGATGATAGATGGGAAAAAAGCTGTCCGTTCCTACACTATCTGTAGTTCACCTACACAACAAAGCTATATAGAAATTACACCTAAAAAAGTAGATAGTGGTTATGTTTCTACATTTCTTAATGAAAAAGCTACTTTAGGTTTAACTGTTGAGGCTAAAGGGCCTTCAGGACAATTTTATTTTGATGAAAATAAGCATAGAAAACTAGTTTTACTTGCTGCTGGTAGTGGAATTACTCCTATGATCTCAATACTTCGCTACCTTGATGACCGTTGTTTATCAACAGAAGCAATATTAATTTACAATGTACAAACATCAAAAGATATTATTTTTGAAAAAGAGCTAAATAGGCTTAAGGAGAATCTCCCTAATTTTCGTTATGTTGTAAGTTTAACTAAGCCAGATAAAGAGTGGCGAGGCTCAACAGGTAGAATAAGTCAAGCATTAATTGAAAATAATTTAAAAGACTTAAATAGCTTTACTTTCTTTATTTGTGGGCCTAGACAATTTATGGATTCTTTAACTGAAACCTTAAAGTCAATGGGAGTTGCAGAGGCTCAAATTAAGGTAGAGAGTTTTGGGGGAAGACCTTTAGTAGAATCTTCAAGCGTCTCTTCAACAGGTACAAAACCAATAGAAAGTGCTACTGCTACAGAAAAAGTTGAAAGACCTGCTGTAACTAAGCCATTAATAATATCTGATAATAACGTAGAATTTGTTCGCTCTCGTAAACAATGCCTTGTACCTCCAGAAAAAACCCTACTAGAAGTAGCTGAAATAAATGGAGTAACTATTCCTTTTAGTTGTCGTCAAGGTCAATGTGGTACTTGTACAACTCGCCTTTTAGAAGGTGATGTAACAATGGAAGTAGAAAATGGGTTAGATCCTGAGTTAAAAGAAGAGGGTTATATTTTAACTTGTGTAGGATATGCTAAGGGTAAAGTTAAGCTTGATGCTTAAAGACTCTAAAGCCCAAGGAAAACCTTGGGCTTTTAATATCAAATAACTTTTAATCTATTGATTATCAGGCAAATGTGGTTTCTGTAGAAGACATAACTAGACGACAGAAGTAATCATCTAGAAGTTGAACCCTAACATCAAAAACAGATTGTTGAATAGTTTCAATTAAATCATATTCTTGCTTAATACAAAGCAGGATAAATAGCGACCATAACATACGTTGGCGGTCTTGGGTAAGCTTTTCTTTTTTAGCAGTAGCCCCTTCTTTACCCAATTGCTCTTCAAAAACTAGCAGTTCTACATCAACATGCATTTGTTTAAGCAAACGTAAGTTTAAGTCAAACATAGCCATAAACTTTTGGCTATAATCAGGATCATCTTGATAATAAATATTACGGTATTGATAAAACTTCATATAAATTTCTTCTGCTAGTTGCTTAGCCATTCCTGTTAAAGCTGCTATTTCATCGGCATTTGTTTGCATAAACTTATCAAAAGTATTAAGCCCAGCAAAAAGAATTTTATTAAGTATTTTATCTGTTACATCAGATATTTGCTTAAGGACAAATTTAACTATTAAGATTTCCTTCTTATCTTCTAAGTCTTGTTCTGAGACAGTAAGAGCAAAGGTTTTTGGTTGTATTTCAGAGAGTTTTTGATAAGCAACAATTATATTTTGTGCAGCTAGTTGATCAAAATAATCACGTCCTTCTCTTTCCCCTAAAGCTTTGTCGCTCATTACTAGACTTTCCATATATTTAACAGCATCAGCAATTTGCTGATAGCCCATTTTAGCCGAAGCGCCTGAGAGTAAAGAGAAAATAGGCTCAATAATTTCTATCCATTCTAAAGAAGTCTGTCTTTCTGCTTCCCAATTACGGTATAATTCACGAATATAATCTTTTAGTGGTTTTACATAAGCTAAAGCAATATTATCAAAAAGATCTCTAATCATTGCATCTTCTGATTCAGTTAACCCACTTCCATCAATTGCTCCAAATTCGCCTGAATTCATACCCAAGCCTGAGCCAAGGATAGTATCAAGTGAACCAAAAACATCATCTAGCATTGACTCATCAAAATCACCTGAACCTTCTAGAGGATCATTACCTATTTCAATATTTTCTAATTTTTCTAAAGCAGTATTTTCATCTACTTCTGGTGGTGGTGGTGGTAAGGGCTGTAGAGAAGCATCTTCCATTCGGAAAGTAAAGCTAATGTAATCAAGTAAGGATTGTCGATTTTCATCACTAGGATTTTGAATATAACCTGCAACCCATTCTAAGACTTGTTGGCAAATTTCTACATTGGTTGATGTAAAAACCTTACGGTGTTGGTAATACTCTAAACAGTAATTACGCAATACGCCTACTGCAAATCTAACGACATCATCTTGTACAGTACGCATTAAATCAGCGCAAATTTCTGCAAACGTCTTATAGTAATTAAACATTACTGGGCGACGCTCAATTCTTTGCAAAGTAGCGCTAAGAGTGACTAAACCGCTTTCAATATCAACAAGCTTTTCTTTTTCCTCATTACTATCTACAACCAACATATTTTGCTTGAGGAAATAAAAAAGTATTTTGTAAATATCGTGTTTAGAAAGATGTGTTACTTGTTGAAGAGAGGCAATATCAGTATTTAATTCTAAGTTATCCCATACACGCTGATATTTTTCTGGAGCATCAGTATTATTAAAATTTGTGTAGTAAGAATTAACTTGTTTTCTTCTAAATTGAGATTCTGGAGAAATATAATTACCTGAAATTTGAAGAACTTGTCCTCTTTGGATTAACCCTTCAGAAATTAAACTTTCAGTATTACGATTAATGTTTATTTCTGTGCGGCTAGGAGAAGAAATAAAATAAATAGATTCAATATCACGAGCATCTAAAAGAAAAGCCCAATAGAAAGCATTTTCACCTTCTAAATAAAAAGCTCTAACAAAAGCACGTGTAGCTACTGCTTTTTCAAAATCAACTTCACATTCTATTCCATCTACAGTACGAATAGCTAATTTTCCTGAAGCAGAGGTTTCTAGAATAAGACATATCATTTCAGGAATATTTTTTGCTATAGCAAGTTTCTGTAAGCTATGGTCTTTAGAAAAAAGAGGGAGCGGACTGATTGTTAATATTTTTTCTGCTTCTTGGCTAAGTTTATGTTTAGCAGGCAGAGACTTAACTATTTCTTTACAAAGGTTTTTTACTGGTTCATTACCCATATGGGCAATTAATTTTAATAATTCTAGGGCTGTTTCTTTATCACCTAAAAGAGAGAAAGTATATTTTATCTTTTGTATTTCTTTACGTATTTTACCAGCAATATAGAGAATTGTACGGTCAGAGAGATAAACTTTAGGGAATTTATCAAAATATTGAGCTAATTGTTCTTGGCGTTGGGCTGATTCTAAGGCTAGTTCAAGAGAGCGTTCTGATTCAATTGCAAAAAGAGCAGCAATTATTTTTTGATAAACTTCAGCAGAAAACTTATCAGAATCTATTTGTGATTCTATAAGTTTCATTCTCTCACTTAAACGTTCACAAGCTAAATCAGTAGCTATAACCCCAAGGGTACTAATAATTTGGTTAACTAGCTGACGTTGTGCCTTTGGTTGCCAATAATTACAGAGTTGCTCTACAACTTGATTTTTAAGCGCTTCACTATCGCAAGTAATACGGCCTAACAAATAAATTAAATTACGAGAATACCACCAAGGAAAACTACTAGCCTTACTACCTAGTTCAGCTAAAAGTAGGCTATAAACATCTCTACCGTAGCATTCTAATACTTTAAGTAAAAATCTACGAACACGCCGATTTTCTTCTACTTGGAGTTGGTCAAGAACGCGTCTTGGTTGCCAATAAGTAAATAGGCTAATTATTTGCTTGACTAATAAACAACCGGCTTTGCTATTAGTACAATCCTCTAATTTTTGCATGCTAAATTGTTCTGCTTTATCCTGGAATTTCTTTACTTCTTCTAGTTTTAATTTATGTTCTATACGAAGTTCACGGATAATTGCAAAAATCTGCATGCTTTGATAAAGAAAATCGTCATTAAATAGAGCAATCCCTAAATCTAGCATTTGTGTTATATATTGCTCTATCTTAAAGGCTTCTTTCTTTTGATAGTCATTATATTTATCTGACTCATTAGCTAAAAGGATTTCTTTTTTCTGTTGTTTATCTTGAACTAAATCAACAAAATCAGAGAATATTTCTTTAACTTTTTCTTGATAGCCTGCAATTTGACTACCTATGGTTTCATCATTAAAGGCATATCTTTTATCTGCTGATAAGACACTAAAAGTAGCATTTTTATAAATATTTTCATTAAATTTTTCTGTATCTACTTTTATTTCTTGGCGTTTTTCTATTACAAAACGTTGGTCTCTAATGGTGCCAATTGGACGGATATCTTGCCATCTAAATTGTTGGAAAAGAGAGGCTAAATGCTCTTTATCTGGGCTTGGACAAAAATTAACAAGTGCTTGTTCAAAAATAGGAAAAAACTTATGTACTATTTCAAATTTAACAACTCGGTAAAAGAAAATATCAAAAACTTTATTTCTAGAATTCATTAATGAATCTATTAAGTGTTGTTCTTGATTATTTAATGCCCAATTAAGAACAATATTGGCAGTTTGTTGAATATCTACATAACGAACAATGGTTGCAAGGGATTGACCTATCAGTGCTGGTGCACGTTTACCAGCTAAAAACATCTCAAAATCACTGATAGCATATTTTATTTGACTGGGATCTTTTGCTGACATTTCCTTTTTCCGATATTAGCATTAACAATTATTGATTTAGTATAATTGGTTATGATTTGGCACAATTTAGCAAGTCTTATACTGCCAAACTACCAAGAATCAATAGTTAATCATAAAATGATATAAGTTAAAATATCTATTTTCCACCCCTAGCAAAATGCTGCTACTTTTATTAGTTAAATTTGGCAGGGATATTTAAATTATTCTTAACTTTGATTATCTGAGCTATAATCTCAATAAACTATGGAAAATAGCAAAACAAAAACAACAAAACAAAACAAAATTACTTCTATTATTGCTTTAAGTAAATGGATAAGCTCATTATCTATTCTTTTATTTAGTATTTGTCTTCAAACTTTATCAAGTTTTTATCCACAAAAAGTAGAATTATATTACAGCCGTAAAATTTATCCTTATATAGGACAAATTCTTAGTTTATTTAATAAGTTGATCTGGTTTTCTATAGCAGAATTATTATTATTATTGTTATCAATAAGCATAATAATTTGGCTAGGCTATCAAATAAAAGCATTTTATCAAAAACGCCAAGAAGCAAAAGAATTTTTTGTTAAAACATTTTGGCGTTTTACTACAATTCTAAATATAGGGCTACTGTTTTTTCTTTTGCTTTGGGGGCTAAATTACCAGAAACAACCCCTAAGAGAAAACCTTAAGCTAATACCTAGAGAACCTAGTTCAGTAGAACTAATAGAAGTATGTAAAGAGTTTATTATTGCAACAAATGAAAGCTATAATGAAAGCTATAAAGAGGCTCTAGAGACTAAATATTACCTAACTAATAGTGAACAAAATAATTTATTTAATACTCAAGTTCAACATAGTAAATTACCTATAGATTGGATAACACTTAATAATAAAATTGAAGAATCATTTCAAAAAGAGGTTTTATTAAAAGAGTTAACTTATGGTAATTATGGGCCTGCTAAAGCAGTTTATTTTTCTAATTTAATGAGTCATTTTGGTATTTCAGGAATATTTATCCCTTTAACAGGTGAACCAAATGTAAATGTAGCCCAAACTGATGTGGCAATACCTTTTACTTTAGCTCATGAAAAAGCACATCAAAGAGGTTTTGCCTTAGAAGACGAGGCTAATTTTATTGCTTTTTTAATTTGCAGCAAATCAGAAAATCCCTATATACGTTACTCAGGCTATTTAATGGCTTCAACATATTTACTAAGTAATTTAGCTAGCGTAGAGCCTGAAAAATATAAAGACATTTATAAAATGTTTAACTTAGGCCCTAAAACAGACCTTAAAGCTATGTATAGCTTTTGGTCAAAATACGAAGGAACATTAAGTAAAGCTTCTGAAACAGTAAATAATAGTTACTTAAAGGCTAATCGAGTACAATCAGGTATTAAAAACTATAACGAAGTTGTAGAACTTATTATTAACTACTATTTTACTTATTTATATAGGAATAATACAGATATAGAACATATCAACACTAGTAATAAATCTTAGAATTTACAAAAATTTGTTTTAAATCAATAAAAATCTTTATATATAAGTGATATTGTTTTTTTTTACTGCCGATAACTTATTTTTATGGAATTAATAGGACGCACATTTGCTCAATATGAAATCATTTCAAAGCTTGGTGAAGGCGGAATGGGTGAGGTTTATAAAGCCCGAGACAACCGCTTAGGCCGAGTTGTAGCTATAAAAGTCCTTCCGCCTCAAGCAGCAAAAGATGAAACAGTAAAACGTCGTTTTTTAATTGAAGCCCGTGCTGCATCAGCGCTTAATCACCCTTATATTCTTACAGTCTTCGAAATAGGCCAAACAGAAGAATTTGAATATATGGTAATGGAATTTGTAAATGGCATTACCTTAAGAGAACGTCTAGTTAATGGCTGTCTTAAACTTTCTGAAGCATTAGATATATTTACTAGGATTGCTGAGGGTTTACATAAAGCGCATGAAGCCAAAATTATTCATAGAGACTTAAAACCTGAAAATATAATGCTTACAAATGATGGGTTTGTTAAAATTCTAGATTTTGGTTTAGCTAAACTTGAGTATGAATTTACTGAAAAAGGCATAGTAGAAGAATTTAAGAGCGATCCTAATATTATTCAAGGCACGGTTGGTTATTTAGCGCCTGAAATGATTCAATGTCAGCCCGCCGACATAAGAAGCGATATCTTTGCTTTTGGCGTGATGCTCTATGAAGCTTTAACAACTCACTTACCTTTTGATGGCCGTAATTTAGGAGAAAAATTAGTAGCAACCCTACAATATGATCCTTCTCCTATTACTGAGTATCGCGAAGATTTACCCCCTGAAATTGAAGCTATAGTTAATAAATCTATAGCTAAACTCTCCTCAGAGCGCTATCAAACACTAGCGCCTATTATAGAAATTTTACGTGCTACAAAACTAGAGCTTGATTTAGAAGCTTCTATTTCTCAAGCGAAATCTCCTTATGAGTTTTTAGAAAAGATCAAACGAAATAGCGGAGAAGTTTCTGTAAAACTTAATGATAGTGATCGTACTATTGGTGAATCAATAAATAAAATTACTAGTAGCACAGATGTAAGCGATACCAAAAAAATTGATGCACAAAAAGAACTTAGTTCTGTAAATTCTTTAACAACAAAATTTATAAAACCTCGCTCATCTCGCTATTTAGCAGTAGGTTTAGTAGTATTATTAGCTTTAGCTTTTACAGCCGTTATCTCAAATAAATACTTGATTTCAAATAAAGATCTATCACTTTCTAATAATCCTAATAAAAATACTAAAACTAAAAAATCTTTAGCAGTTATTAACTTTGAAAATATCTCTCAAGATCAAGAATTAAAATGGCTAGAACGTGGTATGGCAGAAATGTTAACGACTAACCTAGCACAATTTGAAAGTTTTGATGTTGTAAGTAGTCAACAACTCTATGAATTAGTACGTCGTGTAAATAGCAATCCAGATAGGCTAAGCAGTGAAGCAATTCTAGAAGTAGCTCAAAAAGCCCAGGTAAGTGCATTTGTAACAGGAACTATATTAAAAATCGGTAGTAGAATCCGTTTAACTATTACACTTCAGGATACTATTAACGGCAAAATACTTTTCTCAGATAAAATTGATGGGGATAATCTCAATGATATTTTCCCTATAGTAGACCAAATTACATTAAAACTTGCTGATCATTTAGGGGCTAAACCTAGTGATGGTCTTAGTGTTTCTATTAGTGATGTAACTACAGAATCTATTTCTGCGTATAAACATTATGAGCAAGGGATTGAAAATACATTTAAGCTCTATTTTTCTGATGCTATAACAGAATTTGAGAAAGCTATTTCAATTGATCCCAATTTTGCTATGGCATACTTACAATTAGCATTAGTCCAATTAAGAATAGGTGATGAGAAAGAGACTCAAGAGGCTATAACTAAAGCAACTGAGCTAATAGAACGTGTTGGAACAAAAGAAAAACTCTATATTCGCGGCCTAGAGGCCACAATAGCAGGCGAGGCTGAGAAAAGAATAGAGTTATTTAAGGAAATAACTGAACGTTTTACAAATGATAAAGAAGCGTTTAGGCAACTAGGAACAGCTTATCTAGCTGATGAACAAATAGACAAGGCACTTGAGGCATTTGGACAAACAATTAAAATTGATCCTGATTACTTAGAAGGACATAATCGTTTAGCTTATGTATATGCAATAAAAGGAAATTTTCCTCCTGCTATAACTCATGCGCTTAAATACGCTACTGCCCGACCTAATGAACCAAACCCCCATGATACTGTAGGGGATATTTACTTATTATCTGGTCAAGCAGATAAAGCACTCTTAGCCTATCAAAAAGCTTTAGAAATAAAACCTGATTTTCTTAATTTTTATCCTTATTGGAAAATTGCAGCAGCTTATAGAGTAATAGGTAATTTAGATGAAGCAGAAAAAAATTATCAAAAGCAATTGTCCTTAAGAGATAAAAACTTAATTGGAGCAGATAGTATTAAGTCTTTAGCAATGATTGAGTTACTTAGAGGTAATAAAGCAAAAACAATCAAGTATTTACATCAGGCAATTGAAGAGGAAAATGCTAGAGGTGCTCGGGGCTTAGCAGTAATAACATCTATAGAACTGGGGTTATTATACTTAGAGTTAGGAGACTTAAAAGAGGCTGAGGTTCATTTTCTTAAATCACAAAAACTACTTGGAGAAAAAAACTCCCAACTAGATCTTTTTTCCCGTTATAGTAACCGTATAGTAGAAGCCTGTTTACTTAAATTACTAATAGCTAAAGGTGAATTAGATAAAATTGATGTTGCAGTAGAAAATTTTCTTAAAGTTAATAAAAATTCTTATACCACTTTTAGCCAAGAAATGCTTAAATTATATGCCAGCGCTTTAGTAGCACAAACTAAAGGTGACTATCTAGATGCATTGTTAACTTGGCAAGAACTTCGTAAAAAATCTGGTGTCTTAAGAGCACATTCTCTTAACATTGGAATCTGCTTATTTATGCTAAAAAAATATAAAGAAGCAGAAGAGGAATTTAGCAATCTAGCTAATCAACCAATTGTAATGCATCAACAATCAGCTAATTCTGTTGGAACCGAGGTAGTAATAGACAATATTAAAGCTAATTACTACTTAGGCAAAATAGCAGAGGTGCAAGAAAAAACCTTAGAGGCTAAAGCTTATTTTCAAAAAATAACTTCTCATTGGAAATCTAGTCAAATTCCAATAAAAGAGGTTATTTATGCAGAAAAATTTTTACAAAATAACTAATTAATGCCCCAAATCTAGTCTTGGGAGTTTATTTGTTTAGTTCTTTGGATTAGCACTTATTTGGAAGATAATTCTGTTTATAAATAAAAAAGTTTAAATTTATATTAAAAAATTAAACTTTTTCGTTTACTTCAGAGTTATTTTAGTAAATAATAGTGAGCTTTCCAGAAACTGGAAAAGCAAACAAACATCAACTTAATTTTTATTTTAATTAGTCATTTTTTATATATAAAGGAGTTAGTATGTCACAGGTGGCTATTACCGAAACTAATCGCTTTTCAACATTTGTTAAGAGCAAACGTTCCGATGATTACCGTGACCTTGTCGCTTGGCAGCAATGGTTCGTTCAACGTGGAATTCCAGCAGTAATCGCTTCCACTTCTTCAGGTTATGCGCTATATCGTCAAGGTCTAATTGAGGTCGATATTCACGACACAGAAACAACAGTTAGCGCACAACGTTCTCACTGATAAATAAAGTAAGTATAAGTAATAAGAGGAGTAGTTTTACTCCTCTTATTCTATAACTTCCCCGCTGTTAGTATATTTTTCTTGCCCCAAAGAATATTTTTACCTATTTACCATTTATCAAAATGTATTATGTCTTTTAATGGTAATCGTGTTTTTTTTAGGTCTGTTGTAGCTGAATAGCCAATTGGAATAATCACAGGGATAGTAAAACTTGAAGGTATTTTAAGTAGTTTTCTTAGTTTTCCTTCATCAAAACCTTCCATTGGAACTGTAGAAAGTTTTGTAGCATTTGCAGCTAACATAAAATTCATTGCTGTTAACATAACTTGTTTATCTACCCAATTGCGTTTGTAAACAGCAGGAATAAGGGGGATGGGACGAAAAAGCCTAACAATAGGAATAAGCAATGCTTTCCAAAACCAATTAATTCCTATTGGGTTTTGCTTAAAAGCTAAAGTAACAAACCCTCGCAAACGCTCTGCATATTCTTTGGTAATTGCTTTTTGCTCTAAATCTATTGCTATAGCTTTTTCAAAATTATTTTCGGCTGCCCTGCGATCACCAGCAAAGACAACTATTGCAGGAGCTTCTAGAATTTGGCTTTGCTCCATACAAATTGGATAAAGTGAGTCTTTTAATTTTTTATCTGTAATTACAAAAAAATGTGTTGGTTGGATATTATAGCCACTTGGTGCCCAACGAGCTATGTCAAGTAATTGCTCTAAAAGCTTTATATCAATTGGATCAGGCAAAAAATGCCTTGTAGCACGGCGACTGACTGCAAGTTCTTCAAATTCTCTTAAATTCATCTATTACCCTTCTTTAACTGATTTTCTTTTTCTTTTATCAACTTTTGTGGATGGTTTATTTTCTTGCTCATTTGATTTTTTATCAGTAGCTTTGATTAGGTTAGAAGACAGGATTTTAATCTTACCATCTTGAAGATCAACTATGGCCCCTCCCCCATTTTGCAATGAACCAAAAAGAATTTCTTCTGCAAGCTGTTCTTTAACTTCAACTTGTATAAGTCTTGCCATAGGTCGTGCACCATAAAGTTTGTCATAGCCTTTTTTAGCTAACCATTCTTTTGCTGTTTCACTTAAATCTAAAGTAACTTTCTTATCTAAGAGTTGCTTTCTTAATTCATTAATAAATTTTTCTACTACTTGTTTAATAATTTCCTGGCTAAGCTGACCAAACATAATAGTAGCATCTAGACGGTTACGAAATTCTGGGCTAAAAGTCTTTTCTATAGCTTGTTTACTATGGCTTACAACCAAACCTTCCTTAAACCCAATGGTTTCTTTATTTATCTCTCTAGCCCCAGCATTAGTAGTCATAATTAAGATAATATTACGGAAGTCTGCTTTTTTACCATTATTATCTGTTAAAGTAGCGTGATCCATCACTTGCAATAGGATATTAAATAAATCAGGATGAGCCTTTTCTATTTCATCTAGTACAAGTACTGCATATGGAGTTTTATTAATAGCATCAGTAAGTAGTCCACCTTGATCAAAACCTACATAGCCTGGAGGAGCACCAATAAGGCGAGAAACAGTGTGTTTCTCCATATATTCGCTCATATCAAAACGTAAAAACTCTACTCCTAAAGCTATAGCTAGCTGTTTAGCAAGTTCTGTTTTACCAACACCTGTTGGGCCTGCAAAAAGAAATGACCCTACAGGTTTATCAGGATTACCTAAACCTGAGCGAGAAAGCTTAATAGACCTAACTACTTGAGCTATAGCACTATCTTGACCAAAGATTACAGACTTTAGCTCTTTATCTAAATTTTGTAGTCTTTCCTTATCAGATACAGAAACGGTTTTAGGTGGAATTTTTGCCATTCTAGCAACAACAAGTTCTATATCATGAGTATTAATTACTTTAGAACGTTTTTCTTCATCTAGTAATTTTACTGCTGCTCCAGCTTCATCAATAACATCAATTGCTTTATCTGGTAGGCATCGGTCGTTAATATATTTAGCTGATAATTCTACAGATGTAGAAACGGCTTCATCAGTATACTCAACCTCGTGATGCTTTTCATAATAGCTTTTAATTCCTTGTAAAATCTGAATTGCTTCAGAAATAGAGGGTTCTCCGATTTCGATTTTTTGGAATCTTCTTGCTAGGGCGCGATCTCGCTCAAAAGAGGCTTTATACTCAGAATAAGTAGTTGACCCAATACAACGAATTTCACCTGATGCAAGCACAGGTTTAAGAATATTAGAGGCATCCATTGTACCCCCACTAACTGAGCCTGCACCAACAATTGTATGTATTTCATCAATTACAAGTATTGAGCCTGGGCGCTTTTTAAGCGAATTAATAACAGCTTTTAATCTTTCTTCAAATTGGCCTCGGAATTTTGTCCCTGCAAGTAAAGCACCCATATCTAGCTGATAGACTTCAGCAGACTTAAGAATATTTGGAACTTCTCCAAGGTGAATTTTTCTTGCAAGACCCTCTGCTAAAGCAGTTTTACCTACTCCAGGATCACCTACATACACAGGATTATTTTTACGACGACGACATAAGACTTGAATAGTACGGGTTAGTTCACTATCCCGTCCAATAAGTGGGTCAATTAAACCCTTTGCTGCTTTTGCTACTAGGTTTGTAGTAAATGACTCTAAAGGTTTATCTAGTGTTGGTGAGTGTTCTTCTTCATCATCACTTTCATCATTACCACCAATAATTGGTTCTGGGGATTCATTTATTTTGGAAATGCCATGAGATATATAGTTTAAGACATCTAAGCGAGTAATTCCTTGTCTTCTAAGTAAATAAGTAGCCTGTGCATGGCCTTCCCGGAAAATAGCAGCTAAGACATTACCTCCATCTATTTCATACTTTCCTGCTCCTTGAGCTTGTCTTATAGAATATTCTAGAACTCTAGTAAAAGAGGGTGTTTGTTCTGGAGATTCATACTCATCATCTGCAATAAACTGACAATTTTCTGATAAAAAAGCTTCTAGCTGCGTTTCTAACTCTTTTAAGTCTGCTCCACAATGCCTAAGAATATTGCTAGCTACATTATCAGCAAGTAAAGCTAATAGTAAGTGTTCTAGAGTTATGCATTCGTGGCGACGACTTACTGTCAAATTTAATGCATATTGTAAGGTGAGTTGTAATTCTTTTGTTAACATAAATTTATTTTTCCTAATTTTTACTATGGTTGCTTATAAGTCAAAATTTTTCAGAACAAGTTTTACTTATCACATATCTTTTTCTAAACTTAGCATTAGTGGATAGCCTTTCTTTTTTGCCATACCAATAGCTTTTACTAGTTTCATTTCTGCTATTTCATAAGTATATACTCCTATAACTCCACTTCCTTGATCATGAACTTTTAACATTAGTATCCAAGCTTTTTGATAAGAATACTGAAAAACCTTCTCAAGTACTAAAGTAACAAAATCCATAGGGGTAAAATCATCATTATGTAAAATTACACGATATTTTGGAGGTTCTGTTAATTTTTTTTCAACATCTTCTCTACTTTTGGTTATAGTATTTGCTTCAAAATCGCTATTAGTAGACATAATATTTACTCGTTTAATTTAGCTAGTTGCATAAAAGAACAAGCTTTAGATAATACTTATTCCTTTTCAACAGTACTCATAAAAGGAAAATCTCTTTCCCGAGCCAAACGAATTACCTTATTAGACTTTGTTTCTGCTATTTCATAAAGATAAATCCCTGCAATAGTCATTCCCTCAAAATGAACTTGGTACATTCGACGTATAGCTTCTTCAATAGGGTGGTTAAAGATTTTTTGCAGTACATAAACAACAAAATCTTGTGTGGTAAAATCATCATTATGCAAAATCACTTTATAACGTGGAGGTTCGTCAAGTTTTTCTTTCTTACTACTCTTTGTTATTACCGCCTCATCAGGCTCATAATTGCGCTTAGACATAAAAGTCCTTTAATAAATAATTTGATAATATGTTTTAGATAATTATATTTTGCAACTTAGTCTAGGCAAGAGCAATTTTTATTAGCAAAAAACTAGCGAAAGGAAATATTATCTTTTTAGACTTGTTGTAAATAAACTCTAAATAATCTATTAATAACCTATAATAACCTATTAATAGATTGATAAAAATTTGACTTACTTTTGAGGAAACTTAAAATGCAGAATTTTTCTCCTTTTCTATTTCCCCATCGCCAATTCTTAAGTCATGAAAGAATATTAGTGGCAGGACTACCTTTTTTTCCTGCTGAATTTAGCAGTGGAGGAGAAAAAATAAAAATTACACGTTCTTGGCAAGCAGAATTTATTAATAACTATGCTAATGAGCCTTCAAAAAGAATTTTTATTCGTCTGCAACCTCCAGAATATAGAGTTTATGAAAAATACTCCCAAAATATTTCTTTTGATACAGTTCAAATACTTTATCAACAACGACCTGATTTAGAAATTTTATGGTTTGGTCAAATTAAACCTTATGTTTATTTAATCTTAGAACAAACCCCTGTTGATCTAGATAATGAAGTCTTTACGCAATATGTTGTAAAACTAAATAACCCCAATTCTATTAATGTCTTAGGAAATACTGAGCTACAAAAACTTATCCCTATACTAAAAAATGAAATACAACTTAACCCATTTATTTCATTAGAAGAAATGACTATTTTCTTAGGCACAATTTATAATCGCTACTCACCAGAATATTACTCAGGGTGTATTAAAGAACGACAGTTTACAAGAAATTTTAAAGTAAGATGGGATTATATACCAGCAGGTAAATCACTTCCTATCCGCAAATGGCAAAGACCTTTATCTGAAAACCTTTCTATCTCTGTACCTATTCCCTCAGACTCTACTATAAATGAAGATTTTTTTGTAAAAGAATACTTAAATGTAGATAACAATCATTACTTAATCCTGCAAGCGGAACGAACTTTGATTTCTGGAGAAAAATGGGAAGCCTATTTAGTAAAACTAAGAGGTAATAATATCATTAGTTTAAGTAATGACTTAGAATTCCAACACGTTGCACAGCTTTTTATTGATTATTTAGAAAAACCCTCTCCAGGAAATATTTTTCGCCCTTTAGGAAGTATTAGAAATAAAGAAGTAGAATTAATACTAGATTACTTATCCTCTTATGAAGCCTCAAATGATTTATTAGAAACTCAAACTTATAGCTTAAGTAATTTGGAAAAAACACCTCTTACTAACTTGATACTAGTTAAAACACCTAGTCTTAATAATCAAAATATTACTTTTAAGGTAGCTGAATTAGGCCAAAAACTAATTATTACTAAGCGTTGGAGATTTTCACATCACCTTTACTTAAGCCTAAGCTTTCCTCAACAAATTAATGATCTAGATAGCTCTATACCCCAAACACCTGATTTTTCTACTCTAGTAGTAGAATGTATTTTTCCTTTTAATTTATGGTATTACATAGTCTTATCATTGCCTGAAGATTTATTTAATCAATCAAATAAACCCCGTTTTATACTAAAAATTCAAGATACAGATACTTTAATTACTTTAACAGAAGAAGAATTAGGTAAAGTTAATGCAATCTATCATAGTAATAAACATAGCGGAGTAAATACACTTCCTAGTATTTTCACATTATTAAATTCTCTTGCTAATAATATAAAAACACCTGAAATCCAAGTTTCTAAATCTCCTTCAACCAAACCTAGCACTAGAGTTACTAAACCTCATTTAGGGACTATTAGCAGTTTTCATCTAGATAAAGTGCTTTCAGCAGGCTCTATATTTACCAACTATTTAGCTACACAAACTAACTTAGGCAATAGGACAGTACTGCTAAAAATTCTCTCTGATAAATTTTCTAGGGGTGCTGATGATAAAATAGCCGGAGATTTAATTAAACAAGCCTGTACTGATGCTAAGCTAGACCATCCAAACGTTATTAAAATCTATCAAGCTGGTAAAAGTCAGGGCTATTATTTTATTTCAATACAGTATGTAAAAGGAAAAAATATTTTTGAATATTTAAGAGAAAAACCTTTTATTGCACCAATGCAATTACTTTTTATAGTTGAACAAATTGCTGATGCTCTTGATTATGCCCATCAAAACGGTGTTTTACATGCTGATATTTCGCCTCTAAAAATTCTTATTACACCTAATCAACAAGCATTTTTATTTGATTTTGAGAACAAAGAAGATAGCCCCCTTGGTAATCCAAGATATTTTGCTCCAGAACAAATGGCAGGCGAAGCTTTATATCCACAAACAGATATTTATAGACTTAGTTTAGTTATATATGAAGCACTAACTGGTCATATCCCTTTTGAATCTGATGGTTTTGCAGCAATGCTATCAAAAAAACTTTCTAATAATATTAAATCTCTTCAAGATTTTAATAAATTATTACCTAAAAGCCTTGATAGCGTTTTCCAAAAAGCCCTAGCTAGTGACCCTAAGGAGCGTTATAAAACAGCTAAAGAGTTTTTCATTGCCTTAAGAGAAGCTTTAAGCACTCTATCAAGCTTAGCTCCTTCTCTATCAGAACTTGCTATTGTTGAGTCTAGTAGTAAAACTAATAGGTTTTGTTTAGGGCTATCTGCGGGTAGTTATTACCTAGAGCATTTACTAGGCGAAGGGATGTTTTCTTGGGTATATTATGGGGTTGATAGCACTAATCTTAATCAAAGAGCTTTTAAGATAGCTAAACCCCCTGAGTTAATCGTAGTTTCAAATCGTTCTAGTAATATGACTCAAGAAATTGAAGTTGTTACAGGAGGTTTAATAACTCAAATACCAAATATTTATCAGACGCTTCAATTTCAAGTAGAAAAAACTCAGAAAGTTAATGATATTGCCTTAGTCAAAATTGATAGGCTAGTACATACAAATAACATTTGCTATTACCAAATGGAATTTATTGCAGGCCAAAGCTTAAGAGAGCTAATGAATAAAGGCAATGTACCTATAAGAGTAATAATAGAAATTGCTCTAGCCTTAGAAAGACTCTCACAAAACCCTAACTTCCGCTATCATGGTGACTTAAAACCAGAAAATATTATTGTTAATGATACTGAAATCAAGTTTATTGATTTAGGGTATTTTGGTTGTGAAGAAAAAACCTATTTACCATCTTTAATTACTACACCTGCTTACTATCCAGATTTACAAGCTGATGATCTTTTTGCCTTAGGTTTAATAGCCTGGGAAATAGTTTGTCATCAACAGCCCTTTACATCAGAAACAAAATCTTCAGAAAGTGTAGACTTAAGCAATATTGGGGAAAACTTATTTGAATGGGTTTACTACTCAGAGCTTGTAGGGCAATATTTTAAGTCTCCTATTTTACAAATTAAACGTCCTTCTAAGATTTGTGCAGATATTTCCCCATTACTAGAAGACTTTTTGTTAAAAGCTATAAATCTATATATTAGAGATGATAACAAACTAGATCGTAGAGTTCATTTTAAGACATTTTCTCAGTTTGCTAATGCTCTAGCAGAATTACTAGAGGCTGGAATCACTTATTTATAGAATCCCTTAACTCAAGCATAATAAGCCTAATGTCTTCTTATTAAAGAGCAAAAAGACATAATTTTCTATAACTTAATTTATTTAATAAGCCTTTTCGGTTTATTTTAAGGGCAGTGTTTTTATGTTTAGATTTAGGTTTAAAAAACCTTTTTTTGTAATCTTCTTTATTTTTTTTATTTTCCTATTTGCAATTTTTAGCCTTGATACAACACAAGCAAGTAGACCATTTAATCCTTTTCTTGCTGGCAATTCAATTGGTGAACCTACAATAGATTTAGGCTCAGTAGTCGTTGAAGGAGAAACTCTTAATATAGATTTAAGAGAACTTGTTAACTTCAAACGCTCACAAATGATAGAGTTTACGAGTGAGTATTCTCCTAGGCTAGCTTTTATAGAAACTCTTTATAAAATACGTAATGATAAAGCTCCTCAAAATATCACATTAACTTTTTTTGGTGATATTATGAGTTTTACACCTAATACAAAAAGCGGTGTATGGTTAAATGATCAAGCAGTAGTGATGGAAAATTTTGATCCCACAGAAAAAGATCTTCCTATAAATTGGGGAATACCTAACTTTACCCCTTCAGTAAATGGAAATTGGCGTATACCCTACCGACCATTAATTAAAAGTCCTATTGTTAAATTTAACTTGGAAGTCCCTACTGGTACTCATACGCTTAAAGTGGCTTATTTTGCTCAGCCTAGTACATACTTACAAGGAGAAGAAACTATTCCTTGGCAATTTGTTTATGTTCTTACTCCTGCTAGAGATTGGGTAGGCTTTTCTAATCTAGACACAACTATCTATATTCCTAAAGGTTGGCAATTTTCTAGTAATGTAAAATTAACTGCTGAAGGAGAAATGCTTAAAGGCTCATGGCAGTCCTTACCAGCAAATTCTCTATCTTTAACAATACAAATACCCTCACCTAATTTTTTCAAGCTAGGTATTTTAGCCTGGTTAATTGGCTTAGCTCTTTGCCTTAGTTTAGGTAACTTAACTGGTAAACTGCTACGTCGCTATAAAAAAAGCCTGGTTTTAGCAATGCCAATTTCTTTTATATTAGGTATTATTTGGGTATTACTAGTATTTTTTCTAGTCAGTTATGATCAAAACCACTTAAAGTTTTTAGTAGGCGAAAATCAACTAGCTAGACCAAATAATTCTTTTGTTAAAATAGCTAGCCTCCCTTTTGCTTTTACACTTGGGGTTGCTTTAACACAAATAACAGCATTTTTCTCGCATCGTAATATTGTAGAAAATAAAAGTTAAATCCATAATGTGGTTTATAGCTAATTCTAGGCTTGTTACTTTGCTTAAAAATATCAACTATAATTCTAAAATACTTAGGACATTTTCTAAATTACAATGTATAAATCTTACTTAAGTCATTTTTTACGCCTTTCGCTATTAATTTTATTAATTATTTCTCTAAGTGGCTGTAAAATTTCTGTTAATGAAGGAAGCCCACCTCCACCTAGTGATGAGGATGTTAAAAAAGCTGGCGCAAGTTTGCCTCCACCACCATTTCCAAGCTCAATAACAGGAGAAGCCCTAGCTGATTATGGATGGTCGGCTACGGATTTAACAGGTAAAACAATACAAGCAAGCGAATGGAAAGGCAAAGTAGTTATACTTAATATGTGGGCAACATGGTGTGGCCCTTGCGTAGCAGAAATGCCTAGTCTACAACAACTTTATGATAAGACTAAAGCAGACAACATAGTTTTTGCATTAGTCTCAAATGAAGATCAGGAAACGGTAAATAAATTTGTTCAAAAAAGAAAATACTCCCTACCTATTTATACTATTTCTGAAAACTTACCATCAGCTTTTAGTACTGAGGTGATTCCTAAAACATTTGTTATTTCTCCAACGGGTAAAATAGTTTTTGAGCATATTGGAGGAGCAAATTGGAATGATCAAACAACTATTGATTTCTTAAAATCTGTTGCACAGCTTAAGTAGTCATTTTAGGGATTAGTTAACTAGGATAGTGTTAAGTTTAGACTTTTCAGCCTAAATTCCTTGAGAAAACGATCTAAATATGTTAGTTAAATGCTGACTATATAATAACCTCTAAAAAATAGGGAAAATAATGTTAGGACAAGCAAAACCATACTTCACACTAATTTTACAATCTGAAGACCGTGCTGAGGTAGAAAAAGCGGCTCAAGAATATAAAAAAAACAATGCTGGGGCAGAAGTAGTTATAGATAGTTGGCGTGATCATATAAACCATCTTACAGATAAACCCCTTTGGCGAGCACGAGCTAAAATAATTGAAAAACGTAGTTTAATTCAACAGATAATTTATCTAATAACTCGTTAAAATTAACACAAATAGCCCAGCTATGGCTGGGCTATTATCAAAAGCCACTAGATGGCTAGAAGAGCTTAAAAATATTTTAGTTACATTATAATAAATAATCAAAATTATACTAATTTATACTTTTTTATACTTTTAGTTATACTTACACTTAAAATTCAAAAATTTTAACTCTATCCAAACCCTGTAAATAACTCTATGTTGATGCAATGTCCAAAATGCAAAAAAGCTTTTCCCCCAGAAAAAAGCTTTTGCCCGTATGATGGAAGTGCGTTAATTAACGCCTCTCAAGTAGATTTTGTAAGTTTTCAGATTGATAATAAATATCAAATTGATGAAAAAATTGGTGAAGGCACTACTGGAACTATTTACAAAGCAACACACTTACAACTCCAGGCACCTGTTGCAATAAAATTAATGCGTAAGGATTTAGTTAATAATCCTACTGCGGTTGAGCGTTTCCGCCGCGAAGCCTATGCAGCAATGAAAATTCGCCACCCTAATGCTATTGCTGTAACTGACTTCGGTATTACTTCTGATGATCTAGTTTATGTAGTTATGGAATTTCTAGTCGGAATCTCTTTATCTGAACGCTTAAAGGAAAAGCCCCGACTTAGTATTTTAGAAGCTAATAATGTTATTCAACAGATTTGTGCAGTCCTTAATGTAGCCCATAAACGTGGAATTGTTCATCGCGACCTAAAACCAGATAACATATTTCTACATAAAGAAGATGGTCAGGAAATTGTTAAAGTTGTAGATTTTGGTATTGCTAAACTAATTCAAGTACTTGATGGAATTAATGCTAGTGATATTACTGGTATGGGATCTGTTATCGGAACACCCCACTATATTTCCCCTGAACAATGTACTGCTCGTGCTGTTGACCCTCGTTCAGATATATATTCTGTAGGAATAATACTTTATCGTATTCTTACAGGAATGCTACCTTTTGATGGGCCAAATTCCATTGCAGTAATTTATAAACAAGTGACTGAAATACCAACACCACTTTATGAGGTTTGCCCAGATATACCGCCTATTATTAATGCTGTAGTATCACATGCATTAGAAAAAGATCCTGATAAACGACCTCAAGATATTACTACATTTGCTAGGGAATTATCTGCTGCGGTTCAAACCGTTTCCAATCAAGAGTTTATGACAGCTTTTAGTTCTGCTACAGACCTAGATCTAGAAGCAGCCGTTCTATTAACCTTAGACCCTTCAGGTTCGTCTCTAGATTATTCTGCTAGTCGCTCACGTAGTACAGGCACAACAGGCCGTCTAGACCTTGATACAGTTATAAATACTTCCGTTTCTACATCTGCATCGGCTTCTACTCCTATAACTACTCCTACAACTACTCCTACACAAGCTACAACAGTAGAAACAGTAAAAGCTGTATCTACAAGCCATGCTTTAGAATTTGTGCCTGCTGGGCAACATTTTTTACATGGCAATTTTCCAGAATGTGATCTAATTTCTGTTATTCATACCCTTATAGGGCTACAGCTTACAGGAACACTCTTAGTTTATACAGCTAGAGGAACTGCTCATGAAGTAGCTAAGAATAAAGTAAAAGAATTACCTCCTCCACCTTTTTGTAGCATTTATTTTGAAAATGGAAATGTGCTTTCCTCTAAATTAGGTGTAAGAGTTGGAAGAGAAGCATTTTTCCAGCTTTTCCAAATGCCTGTAGAAGGTAGTTATATATTCCGTCCAGCTTTTTACTTAGATGAGCTAAGAAACCTAGAGCCTGTAATTGAAAGCGGTGAAGATCTTTGGGATGAATCAATTGCTCTAAAAACAGAGCTTACAGAATATAAAGAAATCTTTCCTGATCTTTTTGCTAGATTTGAAATTCTAACAAACAAACTATCTTGGCAAGATAAATCTACTAGTTCACTAGCAGAAACCCTTTGGTACTTGGCTCAACAACCAGATATGAATCTGGCACAAATGCTTGCTCGCTCGCCTTGTTGTAATGCTAAAACCTATAGGATCATTAACTTATTAGAATCTACAGGACAAATTAGCTTAATTCTATCAGAAGACTATTAAGAATTTATCTCTAAGTACTGTACTTTCATAATAGCTTACACTTTAATCTTCTAAAGATTTTTCTAGGATTCTTTGAGTCATTTTATAAGCTGATATACCAAAACAAACTAAAAATACTTTTTCAATAGAATTATTTTTCAAAAGAAAATTCTTAATTTCCTTTATAGCAATTTTCGTAGCACGATCCATAGGAAAGTTATAAGCCCCTGTACTAATAGCAGGAAAAGCTATGGTTTTTATTCCCTGAACTTTAGCTAAAGCAAGACTATTACGATAACATCTAGCTAAAAACTCGTCTTCTTGAACACTACTATCTCTCCAAACTGGCCCTACAGTATGAATTACCCATTTGGCCTTAAGATTATAGCCTTTAGTAATTTTTGCTTCTCCTGTTTCACAGCCTTTTAATTTTCTACATTCTTCTAAAAGCTCTCTTCCAGCAGCCCTATGAATAGCGCCATCAACCCCTCCACCACCAAGTAAAGACCTATTAGCAGCATTAACTATTGCATCTACGTCTAATTTTGTAATATCTCCTTCAACTACAATAATTTTGTCTTTCACTTTTGCCTCCAAAATTACTAAAAAGTAGAAATTTTGATATCTTATAATTTTGTTTTACTCTGGTTTCTTCTATTGCCAAACCTATTATGTTAAATTAGCGTAGATAGAGCATAACATATAGCTCTAAGCTTAAGCTAAGGATGTTAATAGAACACCAAAAGGAGAAAAAAGGTTGCTGGTTTTTATAAATTAGCCTTTAACCATCACTCTAAAATTTTTATGGAAAATAGCCCAAATACTACTTCATTAGCTACTAAAAGACCTACACCCGAAGCAGGTTTGCCTGTAAGACTAACAATTATTGATGCTGATGATGAAGAAAACCGCTCACGTGTTATTACTGGAAAAGTTGTTGATTTAAGCTTACAAGGAATGCATATCCAAACTACTGCCGTTGAAAGCGATTCTTTAAATATTATTAAAGATCATACTGTAGCCTTTAAGAATCGTCTTGATATTGAAATAGATTTGCCTGTTGGAACAGTTCATATTGAAGGTTTTGCCGTTTGGTATCGACCTTCAGAGGATAATATTAACTGGAATGTAGGTATTTATATTAAAGAAATGTCTGGAACTGATTTAGGGCTTTATGAAGGCTATTTAACTTCCATTGGAGGAATTTAAGAGAATCTAAAACTAGTGCCCAGAAGTAATTTCTGGGTACTTAAAAACTAAACCTTTTTATTTAACAAAAGAACTTATTGGGCTATTGGGATCAATTAAATCTGATATTTCTTTATAAGGAATAAAAATTGTTGCTATATCGCCAAAAACATGTGCTACCCCAAAATGGAAAAATATCCCTTTAGGAGAAACCGTCCAGTTTGCTAAATTTTCTTTTGGATTTTCATCATTAAAGAAAATCTCATAGTCTTTACCCTTAGAGGCTTTTTGACAAAGACTATTTATTTTACTTACATAATTAGAGTCTTTAAGAAATAAATCTTCTAACTGCAACTCTTTATTTGCTTTTATCCCATAATTGAAATTTATAACTTGGCTATTAGGGTGTGCTGTACCTGCATAATAATCATTAAGAGAAAATCTAATGCTAACCATATCTTTATTAACAAGATCAAAAGAATAGACAATATCAGAATAACTACCCCCCACAGATTCATTAGAATCTTCTTCCTCTCCTAAATCTAAAGCATTTTTCTTAAACTCTCTATACATTTTTTCTATTGTATTAGTTATTTTTTGGTTAAGTTTTACTACCTCAGCCTCTTCACTTCCTTCAAATTGAGGATAAACAGCATTAAATTCAAAATTATTTTTCTTATTATCTTCCCTAAGTTCTTTATCTAGTATTTTAATATTATCGCCTAAAGAAAAACGTTGTTCGGTAAGAAAGAAGTTTAATTTCTTAGTTTCATCAGCATTTAACCAATCACCATTAAGTTTTATTACGGTAATATTATTTCTTTGTTCAGCTATAATTTTACCACTAAAAATTCCTGTTACTTTTTCCTTAAAATCACCATCCTTTAAGATGGTTTCTATTTCCTTGAGAATAAAAGTATTATCCTCTGTAATATTACCCTTTAAGCTAAGTCCATCTGTACCACTTAAAATAAAAGTTTGTATCTTATTGTCATAGCCATAGTCTCCTGTTAATTCCTTTTTTTCACGGATTAAATTCATTGTTATTTCATAAGTGCCAATCTTGCCAAATAAGGTTTTACTAAATGTTTCTGGCACAGGAGCATTAGCTATTTTGCTTTCATTAGATATATTTGTATCAGGTTTAGAACTATTAGTATCAGATTTATTTTTTTCTGACCAATTTATATCACCACAAGAAATAGAAGCTAAAGTTAATAGTAGTATTACTAGAAAGGTAAGATGCTTATTTTTATTCATAAATTACCCCTGTTATTGATTTCTACTAGTTTTTTACTTGTAAAGAGATTATAGCAAGCTATCGTTGCTTTATTAATCAAACTGATGCATAAAATAGAAAAATGAGCCAAATGTATAAAAAACTTTCCTCGCTACAAAATTTATTTACAGATGAAAACTGGTATAGATTGTTATTAATCTTTATTGCAATCTTTTCTACTTGTTTAAGATTTTGGGGACTTGCCCGTTTTGACGTACTAGTTTTTGATGAAGTACATTTTGCTAATTTTGCTCAAAGTTACCTTACCAATACTCATGTTTTTGATGCTCATCCTCCTTTAGGAAAATACTTTATTGCTTTTGGTATTTGGGCTTTAGGCTTTAATCCTGTTGGTTATCGTTGGGTAAATGCACTGGTAGGATCTTTTATTCCTATAATTTTAATTGCCTTAGCCTATAGATTAACTGGTAATAAAAGATATGCTTTGCTATCAGGCTTTTTTGCTAGTCTAGATGGGCTACTTCTAGTAGAAGCACGCCTAGCCCTACTTAACACCTATTTAATTTTTTTTGGACTACTAGGACATTTATTTTTTCTTATAACTCTTTGTAAAAGAGGTTGGAAACAATGGTTTTTCTTAACCTTAACAGGAATTTTCCTAGGAGCAACAGTTGCAGTAAAATGGAGCGGATTAAGTATTATTATAGCTATTTATGCTACTTGGTTAACTATTTATATACTTAAAAAACTTTTTCCTGAAAATTTTATTTTTACTAAAGACTATAGTGAAAAGGCTAATTTTATTTCTCCCCTAGAACAGATTGAGCAAATAAAAATTTATCACCTACTTTATTTACCTTTAATAATTTACTCAATATATATTTTATCCTGGCAACCTCACTTAAGACAAAACCCTGGAACAATTAAAGAGATCGAGACTCAAATATATACATTTCATAAATCTTTTGCTAATAAACCAGAAGAACACCCCTACACATCACCTTGGTTTACTTGGCCTATTATGGCTAGACCTGTAAGTTATTTTTATGAAACAGTTAAAAACCCTGATGAAATTGTTCCTACAGGAAAAAAACCTATTCCTCTTAATGAAGCAGCACTAGTTTATGATATTCATGCTATGGGCAACCCTCTACTTTATTTACTAGCACTAGTATCATTATTGTGGATAATTTTTACATTAGTAGAAAGATTTTCTCTTATAGCAATAGAATTAGTTTTTCAACAAAACCCTAATAATAAAAAATACTTATTGGCAATAAATTTTTTTGTTCCTCTTTATTTAATAATTAGTTATAGTGCAAATTTATTTAGTTGGGCTGGAGTAAGCCGCTTTACATTTCTCTATCATTATATTCCAGCATCTACATTTAGTTTTCTTACTGCTGCTTGGGTATTAGAACATTGCCTAGTATCAAGCAAGCAAAAATCGACTAAAAATCTAGCAATAATTATTATTAGTATTATATTTTTAGGATTTCTCTTTTTCTTACCCATTTATTTAGGCTTACCATTATCGCCTAGGGGTTTCTTCTTAAGAATGTGGTTGCCTTCTTGGATTTAAGTAAGCCAAATAATTTGCAAAACCAATTCCACCTTAATTTAATTTAAGGTGTATTCTTAAACTCTAAAAATACTGAATTTAAAATAGTCCAGGTAATAGCCTGAAATTAAAAGGTAATTTTTACTTATGAAAAGTTGTCCCGTTTGTCAACGCACCTATGAAAACATAATGTTTTTCTGTGTCTATGACGGACAGCCGTTAACAGAGTCCCTATCAGAAAACGATAGCTTATTAGAAAAAATTATTGATAATAAATACTCCATAGATTACAAAATTGCTGAAGGTGGAACAGGGACGGTTTATCGTGCTACTCACTTACAATTACAATCACCTATAGCAATAAAAATTATGCATAAAGCCTTAGCTAATGATGGAGTAGCAATTGAGCGTTTCCGTCGCGAAGCCTATGCAGCAATGAAAGTTCGCCATCCTAATGCTGTTGCAGTGCTAGATTTTGGTATTACTAGCGATAGGCTAATTTATGTAGTCATGGAATTACTAGTAGGTCAATCTCTATATGAAAAACTACGCTCAAGACATCATTTTTCTGTAGAAGAAGCTAATCATTTAATGCAACAAGTATGTGCAGCCGTATCAGTAGCACATAATCGAGGTATAATTCACCGTGACCTTAAACCAGAAAACATCTTTCTTCATCAAGAAGATGGACAAGAAATTGTTAAAGTCCTTGATTTTGGTATTGCTAAAGTCTATGACCTAAACTTTACTGAAGAAAATATGGGGCAGCTTACAGGAGGAGATGCTGTAGTTGGAACACCCTTTTATATCTCCCCTGAACAATGCTCAGGCCAACCTGTAGATGCTCGTTCGGATGTTTATAGCCTAGGAATAATGCTTTATCAATTACTCACTGGTGAAATACCCTTTGATGGCCCTTCGCCAATTATTGTTTTACTTAAACAACTTAATGAAAGACCTAGACCTATACATGAAATTCGTCCAGAAATTCCTAAAATAATTAATGCCGTAGTGATGCATGCATTAGAAAAAGATCCTCGTTCACGCCCTGCTTCTGCTAGCAGTTTTGCTCAAGAATTTGATGTAGCAAGCCGCGCACTTAGAGAACAAGAATTTAAGGATATTTTCTTACAAGCTACTGATAAAGACTTAGATGCAGCTATTTTGCTAGCTATGAATGATTCTAGACAATCTATGTCTAATTCTCTTACTAGCGAAGAACAAGAAATGGATATTCGCAATATAGAAACAAGCTCAATTAGAAGCTCAAGAACAGATGGACACACAGTTTTAGACCCCGAAAAATTTTCTACACCTGAACCACAACAAAGCGGTAAATTAACTATTAAGTCAGGCTACTTAAACAATAAACGAGTTCAAGGCCATTTAAGTTGGTTTGATTTAGCTTCTGTAATTCATCTATTAATAGGGCTTCAAGAAACAGGACTATTAACTTTACATAATACAGAAGCTCCTCCTGAAGCAGAACAAGATGTTTCTAACTCTCGTGCTTTTGCTAGTTTATATCTTGATCAAGGTAATATTACTCATGTGCGTTTAGGGGTTCGTCATGGAGTAGAAGCTTTTTATCAATTATTTCAAATGCCCTTAGAAGGTTGTTTTTTATTTAGACAATGTTTATTACCTATAGAACTAGAAAGGCTTGAACCTATTACTGAAGAAGCACCCTATTTACTTAAAGAAGCTTTAGGACTAAAAACCTTACTTAGCCGTTTTGTCTTAAAATTCCCTAATTTATTAACTAACTTTAGGCGACGTTTTGAGCAAATTAGCTGGCGAGATGAAGAAACTTTAGCATTAGCCGAACATATTTGGGAAATGCTTGATCAACCAGCAATTACAATTAATGAATTGCTTGCTCGTTCACCATGTTGTAATGCTAAAACCTATCAAGTGCTAGCAACACTCCTAGCAACTCGACAAATTAGTAGCACTAAAACAGCTAACTTAAATGAAAACCGGGTTACAGATGCTATGCCAGAGTTGAATGAATAAACATTATAGGATAATTTATAGGACTGCAATTTTCTTTGCAACTAGTTGATTCTTAAAGAATACCCTAAATAAAGCTTAAGGGGTTTTCATAGTAGCCTAATGACAAAGAAAATTTATCTCTAAAAAAGGAACCAAATAATGTCAAAACATAGACTAGTTATTTTCTTAATAATTCTTTTATTTTCTTTTGCTTGTGAAAATAATCAAACAGTAAATACCCCTACCTCTTCTCCATCTCCATCTGCATCTCCAATAAATGCAACTGATTTTTCAGCCATTCCAGCTAATTTACCTGGAGAACAAGCCAACGCAGGTCAACAAACTAAAACAACCTCTTCAGGCCTAAAATATATTGATATTATTGAGGGAGCAGGGACAGAAGCTAAAGCTGGTCAACAAGTTACCGTTAATTATTCAGGTTGGCTTAATAATGGAACCCTATTTGATAGCTCAGTTGGGCCAGGTAGAACCCCCTTTCCTTTTACCTTAGGCTCTGGTCAAGTAATTCCTGGTTGGGATGAAGGTCTAGTTGGTATGAAAGTAAAAGGTAAACGTAAGCTTATTATTCCAGGAAATCTTGGTTATGGCCCTCAAGGTGCAGGCCCCTCTATCCCACCTAATGCATTACTGATTTTTGATGTTGAGTTACTAGAGGTTAAATAATATTTCCTAGATTCAAAATAATAAATTATTTTTTAATGTGAAAGGATTTCTAATGTCAAACCAAACCCCTACTACAACAGCCTCTGGCTTACAATATATTGATTTAGTAGAAGGCAGTGGTGCTCAACCACAATTTGCTCAAACCGTAACTGTCCATTATACAGGCTGGCTAACTGATGGAAAAAAATTTGATAGCTCAGTAGATCGCGCTCAACCCTTCCAATTTCAAATTGGTGTTGGAATGGTAATTAAAGGATGGGATGAAGGCGTAATGACAATGAAAATAGGCGGCAAACGCAAACTTATTATTCCTCCCCAAATTGGTTATGGGGCTAGAGGCGCTGGTGGCATTATCCCTCCTAATGCTACTCTAGTTTTTGAAGTAGAATTATTAGCAATAAGATAAACTGCTTAGACTGTACCAAATAATTTTAATTTTTCTTCTTAAAGCCCTGATAAGGGCTATTAACAATAGCCCTAGATAGACTTAAGGGCTTAACTATATTTAAACTCCGCCCAAAAATTTTTATACCCATTTTTTAAGGAGACTTCTACCTTGAGATTACTTTACCTATTTTTTCTAATAGCCTTAGTAATACAAAACCCTATGGCTTATGCACAACAAGCAGAAGAAAAAAAAGATCCTATGAATTCGGCTACTTTTTCTGGGTTAAAATTTCGCGCCATTGGCCCAGCCCTAACTTCTGGCCGTGTTGTAGCTATAGCTGTAGATCCTAATGAACATAGTACTTACTATGTAGGTGCAGCATCAGGAAATGTTTGGAAAACAGTTAATTCTGGAACAACTTGGATACCTGTCTTTGATAATGAAGGGTCTTACTCAATAGGAGCACTAGCAATAGACCCTAAAAACCCTGCTACGGTTTGGGTAGGAACAGGAGAACTTAATTCTCAACGTAGTGTCAGCTATGGCGATGGAGTTTATCGCTCTGATGATGGGGGGAAGTCTTGGAAAAATATGGGACTAAAAACCTCTGAACATATTGCAAGAATCCTTATAGACCCTCGCAGTAGTAATACTCTTTATGTAGCTTCTCAGGGGCCTTTATGGGGGCCTGGTGGAGAGCGAGGCTTATTTAAGACTACGGATGGGGGTAAAACGTGGAAAAATACACTCTCTATTAGCGAAAATACTGGTGTAACAGATGTAGTACAAGACCCCTTTAACCCTGATCTACTCTATGCAGCAGCTTATCAGCGTCGTCGCCATGTTTGGACATTAATCAATGGCGGCCCAGAAAGTGCTATATATAAATCTACTGATTCTGGCGAGACTTGGACAAAATTAAAATCTGGCCTACCCTCAGATGACCTAGGTAGAATCGGCCTAGCTATTTCTCCAGCAGATAGTAAAGTTATTTATGCTACGGTTGAAGCAGCAAATAGAAAAGGCGGAATATTCCGCTCTACTGACTCTGGTGCTACTTGGGAAAAACGAAATCCCTTTGACCAAACAGCCCTTTATTATTCTCAAATCACCCCTGATCCTAAAAACGTTGATCGAATTTATATAATGAATACTTTTCTTATGGTTTCTAACGATGGAGGTAAAACCCTTTCTAGAATGCCAGAAAAGTATAAACACGTTGATAGCCATGTAATGTGGATTGACCCTAAAAATACTAATTACCTTTTAGTAGGTTGTGATGGTGGTGTTTATGAAAGCTTTGATCGTGGTAGTACTTGGAACTACAAAAGCAACCTATCAATAACACAGTTTTATGATTTAGCAGTAGATAATGCTTTTCCTTTCTACAATGTCTATGGAGGAACACAAGATAATTTTACTCTAGGCGGCCCATCACAAACCCGTAACCAAACAGGAATTAGCAACTCAGACTGGTTTGTTACTGTAGGCGGAGATGGTTTTCGCGTCCAAATTGACCCAGAAGACCCCAATATTATTTACTCAGAAAGTCAATATGGCGGATTAATTCGTTTTGATAAACGTACAGGCGAAATAATTGGTATTAAACCTCAAGAAGGTAAAGGTGAACCTCCACTTCGTTGGAATTGGGATTCTCCTTTAATCATAAGCCCTCATTCTCATACTAGACTTTATTTTGCTGCTAATAAACTCTTTAGAAGCGATGATCGTGGAAATAGCTGGAAAGTAATAAATAAAGAGCTTTCTAGAGAAATTGACCGCAATAAACTTCCTGTTATGGGTAAAGTTTGGGGTGCTGATGCTGTTGCTAAACATGCATCTACATCATTTTATGGTAATGCTACAGCACTATCAGAATCACCTAAGAAAGAGGGTTTAATCTATGTTGGAAGTGATGATGGTTTAATCCAAGTAACAGAAGATGGTGGAAATAATTGGCGCAAGGTAGAAAAATTTGCCAATGTGCCTGAAATGACTTATGTTAGCCGCTTACTGGCTTCTCAACATGACCCTAACATAGTCTATGCAACTTTTGATAACCATAAAAATGCTGATTTTAAGCCCTATGTGCTAAAAAGTACCGACATGGGTAAAACTTGGGTATCTTTATCTAATAATTTACCAGAAAATGGCCCTGTATTAGCCATTGCTGAAGATCATATAAATTCTAATTTACTCTTTGTAGGTACAGAGTTTGGTCTATTTTTTAGCATTAATGGTGGGCAAAAATGGATTAAATTAACTGGTGGATTACCAACTATCGCAATGAAAGATTTAGCTATTCAAAAACGTGAAAATGATCTAGTAGTAGCTACTTTTGGGCGTGGTTTTTATGTTTTAGATAATTATGCTCCCCTACGCTTACTTAAGCCTGAAATGTTAAACCAAGATTGCGTGGTTTTCCCAGTAAAAGATCCTTGGTGGTTTATTCCTTCTGAGCCTTTAGGCGGTCGTGGTAAATCTTTTCAAGGTGATAATTTCTTTGTTGCAGAAAATCCACCCTTTGGAGCAACTATTACTTATTATCTTAAAGATTCTCTAAAAACTAAAAAACAACTTCGTCAAGAGGCCGAAAAAGAAGCTGATAAGAAAAAACAATCCTCTCCTTATCCAACTCCTGACCAACTTCGCGCAGAAGACGAAGAACCAGCACCAGAAATTATTGTTACTATTACAGACACTAATGGTAATGTGGTAAGAAAATTTACTGGAACTGCTTCATCAGGAATTAATAGAGTTGTTTGGAATTTACGCTATCCTCCTGTAGCAGTATCTTCCCAACCACTTAATGAAGATGGGGAACTATTTGCTAGCTCTTTAGTCTTACCAGGAACTTATAAAGTATCTTTAGCTAAAAGAGTCGATGGAGTGATTACTCCTATAGGCGAGACTCAAAGCTTTACAGTCAAAGTGCTAGATGCTCAACTTGCTTCCCAAAATGACCGAGTAGCTCATGTAGAGTTCCAAAAGAAAGCTAATAGCCTACTTAAAGCTGTAAATGGAGCATTAGAAAGCGCTAATGGCTTAAGAACCAAGCTAGGAACAATTAAACAAGCTATTAAAGATTCTGAGTCTCCTAATCTAAAACTTCTAGATGATACTCTAGCAATAGAAAAACGCTTAAATGATATTCTTCGTAAATTGCGAGGGGATGTTTCCTTACGTGGACGTAATGAAAATGTGCCAACATCAATTGCTGAGCGTGCTAGTAGTGCTGTTGATGACCAATATCTATCCACTGCACCACCAACACAAACACAACAAGATGCATATAAAATCGCCTCTGAAGAGTTTACTGAAGAACTAAACAAACTAAGAACACTTATTGAGGTAGATGTTAAAAACCTAGAAAAAGCTTTAGATTCAGTAGGCGCACCATATACACCTGGTCGCTTGCCAGAGTGGAAAGATAAGTAGGATATAAGTAAGATAACTGACCAAAGCCTAGAAATAAATTCTAGGCTTTGTTTTTTATAAATTTAATATATTTGAAATTAAGTAAAGTCTTGCTAAAATAGCCGAAAAAATTTACTATTTTGCTTACCTAGAAATATCCCAAAGAAAACTAAAAACCCCAAGGAGCTTATGACTAGTATGTCAACCTCTTCTGGTCAATCAGTATCTAATGCCGCCAACGAAGCCTTTAATCAAGTACTTAGAGCAATGGTTTCAGTCTCAGAAAAAGTAAGTGACCTGATTTTTTCCCCAGGTCGCCCCCCTCAGGTAGAATTATTAGGTCAGTTACGCGCAGTAAAGCTTCAAGGGTTAGAAATGCTTACTCCAGGCCATACAAAATCTATTTGTGATTTAATGATTGCTAATAATGCTATTGCTAGAGAAAAACTAGAAAAATTTGGAGCAGCAGACCTATCCTATAGTGTGCCTGGGTTTTCTCGTTTTAGAGTTAATATTTTTACACAGCGCGGTACACACGCAATTGTTATGCGTGTAATACCTAATCGAATACCAACTTTTGTAGATCTTATGCTTCCAGATCACCTTAAACAAATCTGCGACTTAAGAAATGGAATTGTCCTAGTAACAGGCCCAACAGGAAGCGGTAAGTCTTCAACTCTAGCTGCAATTATTAATCTTATAAATGAGATGTATTATTACCATATCGTAACAATTGAAGACCCTATAGAATTTATTCACCCACATAAAAACTCTACTATTCACCAACGCGAACTTTATGCTGATTGTCCTGACTTTAAGAATGCTTTGCGCTCTGCACTTCGTCAAGCGCCTAAGGTAATACTAGTAGGTGAAATGCGAGATATGGAAACCGTAGAAATTGCCCTTGAAGCTGCTGAAACAGGCCACTTAGTATTTTCTACTCTACACACAATTGATGCTGCTAGAACAATTGAACGTATAATAGGCGTTTTTCCTAAATCAGAAGAACATGTTATTCGTATCAGACTGTCACAAACATTTCGCTATATAATTTCCCAACGCTTAATTCCTCGTGCTGATCGTCAAGGGCGTGTAGCAGCAATAGAAATACTACGCTCAACTCAAAGAACCCGTGATTATGTTGAGAGAGGTGAACAAAGCGGTAAAACTTTAGTTGATGCCATGAAAGATGGGGCTATTGATGGGATGCAGACCTTTGATCAAGTCCTAGAAAATATGGTTCGTAGTGGCATAATTACAATACAAGATGGAGTTAGCTATTCATCTAATCCTGGTAACTTTACATTAGCTATTTCCGATTTAACAAGCAATATGGCAACTCAAGAAGCTGTTGCCCCCCCTACTCCAACTAACTCAGGCTCTTTCCCTGCATTAGATGGATTTGAAAGATAACAAAACATCCTAGAAATAAGGATAGCTTTTACTTTCCTTATTTCTAGAACCTTATACTTTCCTTATTTCATCACCTACTTTAATTTCCCCAGGTTGAATAACTTTAGCATTTACACCTCGTAGGTGAAGTTTCTTTCCAGTAGGCGAGTTAACCCATTTAAGAGCATCTCGGCCAAACCTTTCTGAGAATTTAACACAACCATTATGAGGCTGGTTTGTTATTTCTATAATGGCTGAACCTAGAGTTAACTTGGTTCCTGGAGGCAAGTTTTCTTCGCTTAAATCCATATCTATAAATAACTGATCCCCTGCAAGTTGCCAAAATTCTTTATTTTGTGCTATTACTGAAATAGCCCTTGCATTCATAATATTTAACTGCATATCAGGATGAGAAGATTTATCAGGAGTGCGAGAACTACCACGAGTTTTCCAGTTATCTCCAACAAGTCCTTGACTTAAGTCTAATTGCCCTATTTCTAAAATTTCTCTAACATCAATTTCTGGTCGTCTTACAATTAACTCTAAAACTCCTTTATCTCTAGGTGATTGCTCAATATAACTTAAACCTTCATTAAGTTTTGCTAATGTTAAATGTTCCACAGTAATACTCCATAAAATATTTAGGTTTTACATTGCCAAATCTGGCTCGCCATTTTTGGCACTCAACGCCATTTTTGGCGGAAAAGTTTTAGAAAAATCCGTTTCCTTATTTATTCAACTAGTGCTAAAGCTTTTTTTATCATTAGTTATTATTTTTTACATAATCGTTTTTTACTTCTGGTACAAACCTTGCCCTAGCCTTAGCCAAACAAAATTTCAATAAAGACCGCGAGGACAATAAAATGAAAACCTTCTTAAGTTTTTTCCTTTTCTTAATGACAATTCTTTCTCTTAACTATGAGGTATTTGCACAAAGTGGTTCTTACCAACATGGTAATGTAATTTACAAAATCCCATCAGGATACCGCCAACAAGCTTCAGACTCTCTTATGGTCTTATTACCTAAAGAGCAAAACTTTGAGAACGCTGAAATTGTTTTTTTAATTACCCCTGGAGTTGATAATCCCCCTAATGACCTTTCTAATTTTTTGAATACATTAGTAAATAAAGCAGAAAGTGAACGAGAAATAATCAATCGTCAATTTTCTGAGGACTCTTTTGATGGGAATAAAATTATTTCTGAAATATCCATTTCAAAAGACAACCAAGGAACTTATTTTACAATGTATATAATGGTTGGAGTTGGTAGACGCGCTGAGTTTTTTACAGTAGTAGCAACCAATTCCGATGCTTTTGAAAAATATTCTAGCCAACTTAAAGAATTCTTTAGTAACCTTAGTTTTGCTAACTCCAAAAATAGCAACTCTAATTCATTAACACAAAATAATAACCGCTCCTCTAATAATAACTCCAAACCAAGAAATAATAGTAGCGCTAGCCAACAAGCCCAAAGAAATAGAACTTATGCAAATCAAGTTTTCTTAAATAGTATCACTAATAATTACAACAGCCTATCTAATGGAATTCGTTAAGGTAAAAACCAATAACCCAATTTTTTAAGTAACCCTTAATTTCAAGCTACAATAAACCTCTGCCAAAAATGGCAAAGGCAAATCAAATTAACATTGCCAGAAATGGCAAGAATGCCAAAAATGTCAGCCATAAAACAAGAAATATTAAAATAAAAAATAAAGTAAAATATTAAACCATTATTTTTCAAATAGTAGCAAAAAACCTAGCAACACACATTATCGGATGTCGTAAAAGGAATAAAAATTGCTTATGGCAAAATCATCAAAAACCAAAGAACACCAAACTTCCCTAAGCAAAAAAATAAAGCTATAATCTGAACTAAGATTGATGTTCCTAAGTTTAATTAACTAAATTGCTAAATCACTCTAAATTAAACACCTTAAATAAATTAGGAGAAAAAAATGCTGAAGAAAGCAAAACGCTTAATTAAAGGAAATGATGGGTTTACAGCACTAGAATGGATAATATGCACAGTACTCCTAGCAATAATATTTACAAATCTAGCAAAAGTAATGATCTCTTCATTAAAAAATGGCCTATTAGTCCAAAAAGTAGCAGACACAGCCTTTCTTTCTACTCAAAAAGCTAATGAGTTATTTAATGACTCAAAAAAACAATTAGCAAAAATTCCTTCAGGACAAACAAAAATAGGCTCTATTGACCCTTCTAACCCTGTTGATGGTTATTTTGACCTTTTTAATGCTTCTGCTTGTTTACTTCGCACTACTTCACAACTTCCTCCAACTAAAATTACAGTAGAAGGTCAACCAACTTCCAATTCTAATATTTCTACAACCTCAACTAATTCAACTAATTCAGAAACACCACAAAAAAGCGGGATAGGCAAAGGTGGAGAATTAGGTAATGGTGATTCTGATGGCAACTTTTCTAGAATAGATTGCTCTACCTCAACATTTAAAGAACCAAATCAGTCTTTAGAACCAAGATATCGCCGCCAATGGATGATTATTAAAGACTTTCCTAATAAAAATGATGTTACTTTCTCTGTAATAGTAGTTCACTATGATAAAAATAAAATACTTCGCAGCTATACTCTATCAAAAACAGATGGGACTATTAGTAAATAGGAGGATTTATGAAAAAGTTAATTTATCAATCTAAAGGGTTTACATTATTAGAGTCAGTTATGATAGTCATCCTTGGCTCATTATTTTTTGTATGTGTTTCTCAAGCCTTTATTCAATACTTAAAAGAAGCTAATCGTCAACAACGCTTTATTCAAACGGAAAGAGACCTTTTTAATGTAAAAGATGCTGTTGCTGAAGCCCTTTTATCACTCCCAGGAAGAGGACTTGCAACAACAACTGGACTAGCAACGGGAACGCCTATTCTTCCAGCAGCAGGCTTTATTCAAGATCCTTCAGGTAAACTTAAGCCCATCAAATTAGGGATAGTTACTCCATATAAAATAAATGGACAAGATGCATTTACTGTAGCCTACGCTGACGCTAATATCCCTCGTTTAGCTATTTCTCAGCCTACTACAGCAAGTGGCAATATTGGCAAAGCTAAAGTTTCTCTTATTGCTCTTCAATCTAACTTTATGGTTACTAAAGATACTAAGACTGCCTCTTTTTCCTCTAGTGATAACCCTAAGTCTTCTTCTACAAACTCTACTGCTTCTGCTTCTTCAAACACAGTTGCTGCTCCCTCAAACACAGTTGCATTGCAAGTAAAAGGCGGTGGTAGCACTCCAACCCCTAGTCCAAGTCCTAGCCCAAGCCCAAGCCCCACGCCTACAGGTACTTCAACTACTGGCAATGGTTCTTCAACTCCAGCAATCCCACCTAATGTCCCTCTTGAAACCACATTGCTAGAATTACCTTGGAAACCAAGTGCTAATATGTTTAAGCCAGGCGATGTTCTTTTGCTTATAAACACTCCTTCTAACACAGAACAAAATCAGCAAGTAGTAACAAGCTCAAGGCTAGTAAAAATAATTAATATTGTAGGAACAAATAATTCAAAAGGTGAGCTACAATCTTTAGATATAACATTTGATCTATGTATGAATGGAGAATGTGGAAATGAGTCAGGATTAACAAATACTCCTGATGCTAACACCACATTCTCAGCAGGAGCTATCCTAGTTCCTCTTAAAATTGCTACTTTCTTTTATAAAAGCGACAAAATGAGCAATCGCCTAGTTAGAAACAGAGGCGGAAAAGTTATCGCTAACGAAAACGGTGGTTTTAGAGTAGAAGGCGGCGAGGAAACTATTTTAGGTGAAATAAACTCATTTAAGGTGACATATAGACTAAGAGATGGCTCAACAAGACCTACACCTAATAACCCCATAGTAGATTGGCTAGCAGAAGTAGTATCAGTAGATGTAGAGATGTTTCGTGAAATACCATCACCATACAAAAACGATATAAACAGTAGACAAGCTAGATTAAACTTCCCTATTGCAATACGTAATCTTGACTAGGAGGATATTATGGACAACACAAATATTAAAAAAGCTAAAACCAACTTAAAAAAGCTAATTAAAGCCTATAATAATGCAAGAGGATGGGTATTAATAGCACTAGTATTTTTCTTTTTTGTAGTAAGTGCAATGGCAATTATAGGGCCAACCACAAGAACAGCCAAACAGCTTTCAGATACTATATTTGAGGAAAATGTAAGAAGGTCACAACAAATCCTGCTAGTCACAAACTCACCTATAAGAAATTACGTAGTAAACGAGTTATATGATAGGATACAAAAGCAGTTAATAGATCATTTAGCCAAGTCTGGAGGAACTTCAAGTTATATGTGTCAAGGGGTTGAAGTCCCTGCTGCATCAACAAATCCTGAAGCAAGCAAGTTAGAAAATCAATTTGGATTATGTTCTCCTGAAAAGTTATTTGAAGGAATGGATGGCAACACCAAACAATCCATTGATTTTAATACTGCATTTGGCATCAAGTTAGACCCTTCAACCCAAGATGAAGACTCTCAAACAGCCATTAGAAGTATAATGGCTCAAAATGAAAACTCTTATGATTACACCCTTAGAACAATTTTTGTACGTCAAGAATTACTGGAATATGGTGGTATAGGAAAAAGAAGAGGTGAGCTTTATCATTGG
>JACQZQ010000105.1 GCA_016213785.1 Acidobacteriota bacterium | reverse complement strand
GTTGCTATTTACTGAATCTAATTAGATTTTCCTTTTTCTTTTGTTGGGACAGAAGAGGGGGCATAACAAACGTTGCAGCGGACTCGGGAAGTCGGCTCAATATAGTTAGCCGTTTACCTAGCCGCTTGACTTGGCGTTCGGCACACATAGCGAGAACTAAGAACTAAAATGGAGATAAGGTAAAGTAAGTTTGATAAAAGAAAGTTGATTTTGTGGGATAAAAAATGGGTGTGGTATCAGGAATAATAGAAATGGTACTAGGAATTATACTTGAAGATGTGGGTGCTATAGCGGAAGATAAGGTAAGTTCTATAATTAAAGAAGAACACAGACGCAGAAGATTACGACCTAAACAACACAGGTGTAATGTATGCAGGAAAACAACGGATTGGATAAAAGAAAAAAATCTTAGCCATTATTACAAATGCCCTGAATGCGAAAAAGTATGGTATTTACCTAGGTTAAAACTAAATACGAAATGAGGGCGTTACTTGTATTACTTAAATAAATAATCTTTAGCCTAAGGTTAGAAACATAAAAAGGAAAGCAAGCTGTTTGTAGGATAAATTGATTTTGGTTTTTAATAATACTAATAAATAGGAATAGTTAACGATTATATTATTTGTTTTTAAGAAAGCTTAAAATAGGAACACTATTTATTAATTTAAGTAAAACTGTTGGAGTTTTTTTGTTTTGTCGAGTGCCGAACAAACGTTGCAGCGGACTCGGGTAGTCGGCTCGCCATTGCTCGCCGACTGCCCCTCGCCGCTGAACTTGGGGTTCGGCATCCTTAATAACCTGCGTAACCGTAACAAAATAAATGAATTACAGAGCAGAATGGTGAAAAGTAAATACGAACAATACTCATAAAAACAGAAAAGAAAACGGAAAAAAGGATAGAAGAACTAATAATTAAATGTGTGAAATAGCAAATTAAAAGTGAATAATAATAGCAACATACAATTCTAGACAGAAAAGTTGATGAAAAAGAAAAAGGTAAAAGTTAGTGTGAAAGACAGAGAAAGATAAATAGAAGCAACAGGAGTTTTGACAAACCCTTATTAAGCTATATTGTTATATCTAATGAATGAATTCTTAAGTAACATAGAAATAGAGTTTTTCCGACATAGATAACTTATAGATAACAGGCTAGATAGGGAAAGAAGAAGAGGAAGAAAAGACAACCCCGTCTAACTCAACATTTTCACTTACTACAGGAAAGTACTTATAAACAGATCCAGATGTTAATAATACTTAGGCAGTGAGCTGGTTTTTGAGTAATAAAACTTAAATAGAAACCTGTTTTCTATAAAATACTTAATACTTGTTGCTTTTTGCCTTGTTTTGAGTAATCATTTTTTTGTTTGTCATCACTACACTCGTTTATGTTTTTGGATGCCGAACAAACGTTGCAGCGGACTCGGGTCGTCCCTCGTTATCACTCGCTCCCGCCCCTCGCCGCTGAACTAAGGGTTCGGCGCTTTATTGGCTAAGTAGGTAATCCAACTAGATAAGAAGAAAGTAAACTCGTAATTAACCAAGGGTATAGGGAAGTAGAAGTGGGCAATTATGGTATATTATAGCGCGAGGCTCTTATTTGTAATTCTTGTAGAAAATGGCAAAGCTAAAAAGAAAAATCATTATGATGAATCGGTCATTGTTTTTAAGGCGCATGATTTTTCTCATGCTTTTGAAAGGGCTTTGGAACTTGGGAAAAAGCGAGAGAAAATATATAAAAATAGCAAAGAGCAGAATGTTAGGTGGGCATTGGTTCAAATCGTTAATCTTGATATTGTTGGACGCAAAATAGACGGTATGGAAGTTTCTTCAAAGTTGTATCACTGTGTTTCGGCTGAGCCTATCTCTGCTGATCAACTGTTTTATCCAGAATTATCGGTTCCAAATCAAAGTTTTTAATACGAATAATTTTTGGTTTAAGGGACTCTCAAAATGTTTTCTCTTATGGCGGACAGCAAAACTTTCTAGTTTTATAAGAGCGCCGAACAACCGTTGCAGCGGACTCGGGAAGTCGGCTCGTCAAGACTCGCCGACTGCCCCTCGCCGCTGAACTCTGGGTTCGGCACGCTTACCCGCAAGTAAATGCAAGTAGTTAAATAGAAGTAAGGAGAAAATAATGCCAGATTGGTTTTATGTATGTTGTAAAAGAACAGAAATTCCTTCAATAGAGAAAATTTTACAATGGACAGGAAAACGTAACTGCAAATTAAAGGTGGCTGAGGATTATGGGTTTAAACAAGATTTATTTTCATCTAATTGGCAAGCAGTTGGGTTGATTTATAAAGAGAATAAACACCCTTTCATAACAGAAATAGAATTAGATGATGGCTCACAACAATGTTTATTTCGCCAAATTATAGAAGAACTTTTGGAACGTGTGAAATTAGTCAGTCAATCAGATTCTAAAACAAAAGTTATTCAACATCTTACGCAAACAAACTGTATTATTGTAAATCAAATCCCTTATTCTACAGATAAGCAAGGTTATAGTGCTGTTAATATTGTTATGGATTATTTTGCTCAATATTGTGATGGTATGAGTTATGTCAACGAGGTTTTTTATTTGGATAAAATTATTCTTGAAGTTTGATTACGTGGCCTGTTGAACAATTTTGATTTGTTAGGTTTTTGGTTTTAATGCGTGCCGAACAAACGTTGCAGCGGACTCGGGTAGTCGGCTCATTATCATTCGCCGACTGCCCCTCGCCGCTGAACTTGGGGTTATGCCCCCTAGGTGAAAAGTAGCTAAAAAATAAAAGTGACAGGAAAGCGAGAATAAAGAGGAAGAAAAGAAATAGTAAATATAATATTTGATATAAAACATACAAGTAAAAATATGAATAATAGAGGATATAGAAAACGAAAAGTATAAAAAATTAGTTAGTGAACTCATTGAAAGTAAAAAACACTGGTGTAATGAATTGGCGAAAATGAAGTATAAAAAATCAAGGAAGCAGGTAAAAACGAAAAAAAACAATGGTGAATAGAAGAAATGATAAAAAATAAAGTATCTATATACTTGATAAAACAGAGGAAGAGAAGAACGAATAACAAAAGTATTAGTAATAAACAGAATAAAAAGCGAATTTTGATAATATGTTTTGACTAGAGTAGTTATATGTAAGATAATAAAAAGGTGCAATGGCTCTGTGTTTAGGTTGGTTGCTATTTACTGAATCTATTTAGGTTTTGGTTTTTATCTGTTGAAATATCAGAGGGGGCATAACAAACGTTGCAGCGGACTCGGGAAATCGGCTCACTATCGTTCGCCGTTTCCCTC
>JACQZQ010000107.1 GCA_016213785.1 Acidobacteriota bacterium | reverse complement strand
TGCCCCCCTCTGATGGTCTAACAGATAAAAACCAACACCTAAATAAATTCAATAAATAGCAACCAAACTAAACACAGAACCTTTGCACCTTTTTATTATCTTACATATAATTACTCTAGTCAAAATAAATTATCAAAACTCGTTATTTATTCTGTTTACTACTAATACTTTTGTTATTCTTTCTTCTCTTCCTCTGTTTTATCAAGTATATAGATACTTTATTTTTTATCATTTCTTCAATTTACCGTTGTTTCTTTTCGTTTTCACTTACTCTCTTGCTTTTTATACCATTTGTTCGCCGGTTAATTACACCATTGTTTTTACTCCCAATTAGTTTACTGACTAATTTTTCTATGCTTTTTCGCTTTCTATCTATATATTCTCTATTATTTGCATCCTTACTTGTATGTTTTATTACAAATATTATATTTACTATTTCTTTTCTCCCTCTTCTTCTGTATTCTCGCTCTCCTATTACTTTTATTTTTTAGCTACTTTTCACCTAGGGGGCATAACGCCAAGTTCAGCGGCGAGGGAAGCCGGCGAGTGTTAACGAGCCGACTTCCCGAGTCCGCTGCAACGTTTGTTCGGCACATATTAAAAAGACAAAACACCAAACAACAATGTGATTGATTGCAGACCATAATGCAATATTATCAAACAGCACTTAGGTCGATTGCAAACCATAATACAATATTATTTAGTATTTTTTCTAACTTTATATTCTTTCTTTTTTGGAATAGGATTAAGAGCGAAGCAAGCCGTCGATAGACGGGTTGCTTCATCTTTTTCTCCCTTTATTAGATTATCTATGTTTATTTCTGTAAGTTAACATTTTCCCTTAACCTATTATAACTAATTTTCTTAAGGTATATGTCTTAAGTTAATAAAACGAGGAAAATCTTATATCTCCTTTTCTACAAACCTATAGATATTAGTTAGTTACATTAGTTTTTATCTTTACTTAGACATTTATCCAGTTTTCTTTTTCTTTCTTTTCTTCTTCCAAAATTAATATTTTTTACTTATTTAATCTATTACAAACAACTTTCTCACACTTATTTATTTTACAATACACTATTATGTTTCATTTATATTTTGAACTATTATACTACTGTCATTATTTATTTTATTTACATTTTTCTATTTCTATTACTTTTATTCAATCTCTCACCTTTGTTTTTCAATCACTTATCCTTGCTTCTTTTTTATTTATCACTTTAGACGACATTTGTTCGTATAATATGTGCCGAACGCCAAGTTCAGCGGCGAGGAAAGCGGCGAGTGTTAACGAGCCGACTTTCCGAGTCCGCTGCAACGTTTGTTCGGCTTCTTAACGCGACCCGAAGCAAAAGAAAAACAACAAAAAACGTTTGATTGGCTTCTTAAGCGCGACCTGAAAGCAAAGCAAAAACCTTTGTTTTGAAACCTATTTGAAACTTGTTTAAAAGAATATACGCAACTACTATCTTAAGCAAGAATACAATAGAAAATAATATTTTTGCTAGACAAATATTCAAAGTTTCTTGAAACAGGACAAAAGCCAAAGGCCAGCCACCGAAGGTGGGTGGCCTTTTCTTCTTCTTTCTCTATCACATTATCTAGTTTATTTTCTATATATTAACAAAAATATATTCTAAGAGTTGTATTCTTTTTATTAGCAACTGAACTTAAGCATTTAACAAAGAGAAAACATAACTTTGTTTTCTTTCTTACAACCATAGTTTATTTTTTCTGTTAGAAAATTTATCAAATATCATTTGCCTTCAAAATCAATCAATAACTTTACTGTCATTTATTTTTACACAAATAGTTATTAATTCTTTGGCTTATCTATACTTACTGTTTTCCGTTTATCCACAGTATTTAATTTATTCCTCTAGTTTTCCACGATTTCTTTATTAGTTCTTTAGCCTATTTTCTAAACTATGATACAGCTTTATTACGTAACAACTATGTCATAAGCGTTTAGAAGCCGAACCCAAAGTTCAGCGGCGAGGGAAGCGGTGAGCGAAAGCGAACCGACTTCCCGAGTCCGCTGCAACGTTTGTTATGCCCCATCTGATGTTTTAACAGATGAAAACCAACACCTAATTAGATTCAATAAATAACAACCATATTAAACACACATCCTTCGCATCTTTTATTATCTTACATATAATTACTCTAGTCAAAACATATTATCAAAACTCGTCACTTATTTTGTTTATTACTAATACTTTTGTTATTCTTTCTTCCCTTCCTCTGTTTTATCAAGTATATAAACACTTTATTTGTTATCATTTCTTCTATTCACCGTTATTTTTTTCGTTTTTATCTACTCCCTTGCTTTTTATACCATTTGTTCGCTGGTTCATTACATCATTATTTCTTACTTTCAATTAGTTTACTGACTAATTTTTCTATACTTTTTCATTTTCTATCTATATATTCTCTATTATTCGCATCCTTACTTGTATGTTTTACAACAAATATTATATTTACTATTTCTTTTCTCCCTCTTCTTCTTTATTCTCGCTTTCCTATTACTTTTATTTTTTAGCTACTTTTCATCTAGGGGGCATAACCCCAAGTTCAGCGGCGAGGGGCAGTCGGCGAATGTTAATGAGCCGACGCCCCGAGTCCGCTGCAACGTTTGTTCGGCACTCAACAAAACAAAAACTACAATAGTTTTACTCAAACAAACTAATAAGTAATTCTGTTTTAGACTTTCTTAAAAAACAAGTAATAAAACTATTAACTACAGACACTTATTAAGCTTATGAAAAATCTAAACGCAAGTTATCCTAGCAATACGTACTTTTCTTTTATCTATTTAATCTTAGACTAAAACTTCTTATTTCTTTAAGTAATAAACCTAAAACTCTCATTTTATAATTAGTTTTAACTTAGGTAAATACCATATTTTGTTACACTCAGGACATTTGTAATAATGGCTAACATTTTTTTCTTTTATCCAATCAGTCGCTTTCCTACATATGTTACATCTGTGTTGCTTAGGGCGTAATCTTCTACGTCTGCGTTCTTCTTCAATTACTGAGCTTACTTTGTCCTCCACTATAATCCCCACAACTTCAAATATCATTCCTAGGACTGTCTCTATTATTCCTGATACTCGATGATCAAGTTTTTAAGCAGCCAAAGGGACAGAAGTAGCTAGATTGGCGCGATAAGCTAAAGAAGCAGAAGGATGGAAGTTAGAAATATCTTTACCAACTAAATGTTTTTTAGAAAGAGTAAGAGAAAAAAGAGATTCAATGGATTGAGAAAGGATGTTGAGTTTTTCAATAGGATTATGATCAAGCACAATATCTTCAATAACGGAAAGTAAAGAATCCATCTGGAGTTTACGAAGTAGACTGCCCACTGTAAAAGCGGGCAGGTTGTTTTCAAAGCGGGCAAGTTGAGATGGATGAAAAAACAAGCAATGATCAAGTAACAGACTCAAGATCAGGCCACGGCTTGATCCATCATAGTCAGGTTGTTTGGTCAATTGACCCCATCCTTCATACATTTTCCAGTCCTCAAAGAAAACCTCTACTAACCATCTTAATGTATATGCTTCAATGATATCAATGGTTCTCCAACTCATATCACTTGCTACCAAATATCTGTAATTTTCTTCTGCTTGATATTTTATTGCTATGATAAAGCGTTTCTTTTTATGCGCTTTTAAATACAGCCTTGCACTACTAACTAATGCATCTATTTGGTTTGCTCCTCTTACTCTAATACTTTTTACTATGGCTAAATTGATATTAAAATATTGCTCTACATTTAGTTCCTTATTTCTAAATTCTACTATTTGGTTGCTACGTATTTGGCTAATTACTTGTACTTTGTTAAATTCTTTACTTGCTTCTTCTATAAAATCATCCGTTCCATATAATGCATCTGCTACTATTAGTTTTACTTTTATCTCACTATGATTTTTATTAAATTCTTTTAACAGTTTTATTACTATTTCTTGCTTTGTTGGGTAATCAGCTTGTCTTTTTGGTTTACTTGGCCTTAATACTTTAGCTACGCTTTTCTTTATTAATTCTTTTTCTTTCTTTTCCCACTCTCTTAATACTGGGTCTGGCCTATAAAAAATAAATCCCACTGGGATTGTTATTTTTTCACTTACTAATAATAGCAACACTATTGTTTGCCCCATCACATACCCTTGACTTGTTTTATCTTTTTGCTTATATACTCCATATATTCTTTTTGTTGATTTTGATCTTACTCTATCTGAGTCATCTGCTACTAACACTCCCTCTTTTATTCCATATTTTTTGATTATCATTTTTACGCTTATATACAATAGCTTTTCCCACTTTATTGTTGCTTTTCTGAACATCCAACTTAATGCTGCCTTTGAGTACCCTTTCATTCCTACTTTTTCAAATCTTGCCCAATTTATACTGTTACTTACTATTATCCCCATTATACAAAACTTTAGCCATCCCCTTTGTATTGTTGTTAATCCCGCTCCTTTATCATACTCTTTTAGCGCTCGATTTAATTCTTCAATATATTCTTCTACAAACGGCAAGGGGGTTCCTATCAGCATTTTCTAGCCTTTCTTTTTGGGCTAGTATTTTACACCTTTTCATTTTTTCCTTCAGAAAAACTTGATCATCGAGTGATACTATACTTGCTATTTTTTATCTCACAAAATTTATTTTCTCTTATTACCTTTCTTTTACATTTTTTCACTTTAGTTTTCACCGTTGTCGCTAAGAGTGCCGAACCCAAAGTTCAGCGGCGAAGGGTTGTTGCGGAGCGACAACCCGAGTCCGCTGCAACGTTTGTTCGGCGCTCTTTCTCTTAAAAACTAAAAAGGTAAGTCAATCTCATTCTTATTTTGATCAAAAAGCCGCAGAGCGTAGTTACTACAATCATCTATTTTTACATCAAGTGTGTCTACCAATTTGCAATTATTTTGTAAGTGGAGTTGTTCAACAAAATAGGCAGTTGGATAATGTTGAAACTGGTATTCTTTATTACTACCAACCTGGTAATCTAACGAAGACAAAGAAATGCACCATTGCTTTTTGATATCTTGTTCAACAAAAAAATAATAAGTAACTCCAGCATCTATATCATAGAAAGTAAGTCTAACCATCCCCAATGTAACCACAAAAAGCGGTATATTAATATAGCCTCATCTTTATTAGACTCTCTATATTCTCTGGTAGAAATAGAAAGTTGAAGTTGCTTGTAACCACTAATATCTCTACCATCTATTAGCTTAGTTTTATCAACTACCTTCATTGTCTCTTTTGTATTTTTATTTTGCTCTGTTAGTTTTTTCAATGGAAAGACATAAAACACTATTCCCCAAAAACAAGCAGCAAATATAAGATGCAGCACAATATATTTTAAATTACGTTTCATGCTTTACTCCTATCTTTTAAACTCACTTTTCCATTTATTATTATACAAGTTCGCTCGTTAGGCACTTTCTAAACGTGTTTCTGAGTTCATAAGCGCCGAACCCCAAGTTCAGCGGCGAGGGGCAGTCGGTGAGTGATAACGAACCGACTACCCGAGTCCGCTGCAACGTTTGTTCGGCGCTCCAATTCAAAAAAGGAAAGGCTGCAAACGAAGCAAAGGCTGAGAAAAACCTTCTTGCCAAGGAAAAAAATGTTTTTTGTCAGGCCAAAAACATTGCAAAACTGGAAAATCATCACTTTTATAAAACCATTGAGCATAACCAAAGAGTTCACTGTAGTGTTGCTTATCTACAAGACGAAAAACACAGTTGTAGTCACAAAGAAAACCTGCGTAAGGTTTATCAACAACTATTGCAGTTCCTGATTTAACTGTTCTAACAATATTATTGATTAAATCTTGCATAAGGTTAAGGTCTAAACCAAAAACAACAATTTCAGGCTGTCTAAATGAATGGAATACTCCGACAGAATAAGCAAAATCTGGTAATTCTCCTTTATTATCAAACACTTTCACAATATGACATCCATACTTTTTTACGTCATCTACAAGTCTTTGGTCTGTTTTCTTCATTACAAATTAACCCTTCATTTGCACCTTTTTACCAATATTGCTTTACTAATTCCAATATGAATTTTCCTTCCCCATCTTTTGTTGTAGATGGCTACGCCTCGTTTATTAAAAGCGCCGAACGCCAAAGTTCAGTGGCGAGGGGTTGTTGCGGAGCGACAATCCCGAGTCCACTGCAACGATTGTTATGCCCCAAGCAATAGCAAAAGAAGCCAAAACCTAAATATAGAATAATCCAAAACCAACCAAGAAACAGATAAAAGCAATGATGTAAAACAATGAAGTGAGCAATGACAAACAAGCAAAGAGTTGCAACACAATCTGCATCTGCATTCTTGTTTTATCATCATCAAGTAGAATGTAGAAAATGCAATCTTGTTTTAAGCTGTGGAAGGTGAAAATGCTACACTGTTTTATCAAATGCCTATTTAATTTCTATCTCTATTCTTGTTTTTTCAAATGTTTGTTGATTTTGAACCTCTAAAAAGGAAAACTCTAAACTTCCTATTAGCTCTTCCATCCTTATAATCTCTTCTTCTTCAATCGTTTACCCATTGTTATTTCGGTATTTTTCCTAAATTTTACAAGGTTTAGATTTTTGCCTAATTCGCTTTTTTCCTTCTTTTTGCCTGTTATGGCTAGCTTTGTTCTCACTAATGGGGCATAACCCAAAGTTCAGCGGCGAGGAAAGCGGTGAGCGTTAGCGAACCGACTTTCCGAGTCCGCTGCAACGTTTGTTCGGTTGCCTTTTCTCTTCCTCTGTAAATTAGTTTATAGGAAATTGCAATCCTTTGATACGAAAGAAGGTTAATTATTAGCTCTGCAATCCTTTTTTCTTCTTCTCCTTCCGCTTTACTGCTTGGTTTTTATTACAGAGCAAAATCAGGTTTCTTTAACAGCATTTAATACTTTTTTCAATTATTTTCAAT
>JACQZQ010000103.1 GCA_016213785.1 Acidobacteriota bacterium | reverse complement strand
TCGCCAAGCTTTTGCTTCTTTACTTTCCCTTGCTAAAAATCTTTTTGCTCAAGGCCAAGATGTTGACCAGGTTTTGGAGTTTTTAATTCCTGCCTAGTTTTTTTACTTACGTGACATATTTTTTACCTTCAAAGCCGTGTATTAGAAGCATCTTTGGTAGTAGAAGGAAGAGGATTGCCATTTTATGCTTTGGCAGTACAAGAAGGAGAGATGAAAGGAAGACAAACGACACTAGAAATGACAATGTGGTATGCATTAGCAGGAATGAGAGAAAACAATCAAGAAATGGTAATAGTAGCAGATAGAGGGTTTGCGAAATTTGATTACTTAGGAGCAAACAAGTTATACCGGAATATACACCTAGTAATAAAACTGAAGAAGAATACAAATTTAACGTGGGGAACAATCTCAGCACAGTTGCAAGAATGCCCATTGTGGAATTATGAAGTAATAGAAATAGAGAGTGCTACACTAGGAATAGAGCAATTAGTTGTAAGTGGTATTTGCTTAGTAAATTGTGGTGAATTAAAAGCTTAAAAGCTTTACCTAGCATCTTCTAGTAAAACATTTCACTTAGCTTTAATAGCTTATTGCAAGCGTTCTTGGGTTGAACAGCTTAATCGAGATCTAAAGACTAATTTTGGTCTCTACAAACTACATTTACGCTCTGGAGTTCGTTTAGAACGGCTTTGGATTATTTTGGGTTTAGCTTTTTACTTAAGTTTTTCTAATTTAGCCATTTATGATTTTGATTTTGTTTCTCGTATTAGTCGGCCTTACAATGATGGTCGTAGAGATCTCAGTTGGCTTTCTTTAGCTAAATTTGCTGAACTTTCTGTTGATTTTGACTTTCAACCTCTTTCTTCTCAGTAGTTTTATTTTTACCTCTACTTTTACTTTTTCCCTTAGCTTATTTTCCGTAAGCTAATCTTCCTTTTTTCTTATAAAAAGTGTCTACGAATCAGCTTATTAATCATAGTTCTAGTATTGAGCATGAGTTAAAAATATATCAAGTTAGTATTCGATAAACTACCATATTCAGGAATATCATTGTGGTTAGGACACATAAACACTAAAAAGTGATTTCCCTCTTCAAATGGCAAATTAAAATCAGTTATATCAAATTGAAAAAATAGTACTAACCTCTCACTACAAATCTTACAGGTTGGACACTCCGCATCGGCTAATATTGGTGAGCCTCCTATTGAGTTTGTTACCTGTTACTTGCTTTTAGTTATTTCAAACTCATGTTATCTAGGGTAATTTTTAATTAAGCCATGAATTACAGCTTCTAAGTAACCTGAAAATATGAAAATAACTATCCCTATAAGTATTTGAAAAATTAATTGATAAATATATCTAAAATGATATTTCCACCAAACAAATAGAATTGCAACTGTTTGACTTACAAGCATAAATATAAAAGGGAGCATAATCCCTAATTTGCCATCATCACACCAAGGGCAAATGTGTTGAGTGCAGGCTGTATCCATTGCACCAACACATTTTTCTGCTGCTCCTGCCCAAAGCCATGTACAACCACAATGAAAAACTAATCCACAAAACGGTGTAAGAAATATCCAGGTAAATAGGTAAGCAAATGCTAGAGTAAATAATAATATAATCCAAGAACGTTTTTTTCCCATAAAATAAAGAACCCTAGAAAAAGTATTTTTCTAGGGTTTTCTAATATTTATTGATTTTCTTTTTCTGCTATTTTTTTGTTATATTCTTCATGGGTAAGTAATTTAATTAGGTCTACTTTTTTAGCTGTTAATTTATTATTTAACCCATCCAGTTCTTTACTAACAATACTCTCAAAATCTTTATTAGCTTTTTCAACTTGGTTTGTGAGATTTTCAGATCTTTCAAGCTGTGAAACTGTTGGACGACCACCATAGCCTGAGATTGTACTATAAAGATCTATTATACGTTCTCTTAGTTTTTCCTCACCTTTAATCCCATAAAAACTATCAGCTTTAGTTGCTACTAAATTTTCATTTAAGCTATTAAGCTGGTTTGCAAAACTTTCTAAAGTTTTTACTAAAGGATCATTTTCTTTTAACTTTTTAGCGCGTTCTTTTGCTTGATCACGAGTGTCAGTAATTAAAGCTGCAACAAAAGCCAAACGTTCTTGTAATCTATAAAGCTTAAGTACAGTTTCTTCTTGTAATTTGCGATCTTCTGCTGGATAGGGTAGTCGAGGGTCGCTAATTAATTTAACCGAACCTGTAAAACTTTGATCGCCTTTAAGAATTTTAATTGTATAAATTCCTTCTGGTGCAGTAGGGCCTATTAAAAGACCAGCAGCAATATTTTCTGATACTGCTACTTTAGGAGGTTTAAGCCTAGGTGCCCAAGTAATACGATTTAATCCACGTCGTTTTGTACCTGGTAAAGTAGTTAATAATTTGCCATCAGCACTATAGATCTCTACCTTAAAATCTCCAAAAACATGACGCTCTTTTAAGTAATAAGTAATATAGACTGCATCTGCTAGAGTTGCTCCATAAAACTCATCTTGGCGAAAATCTGATGCTGCGCCAATTGTGTAGAATTTAGTTTGTGATGGGCGAGTCTCAAAAATAAAGGCATTCTTTTCTAGAGTTTCTCCACTTAATTGTCTTAAAGGGGAAATATCATCAAGAATAAAAACTCCCCTACCATGTGTTGCAATAATTAAATCTGATTCGCGAGGGTGAATAGCTAAATCATAAACTGGAACATTAATAGGAAATTTACCGCTAGTAAACTGTGCCCATTGTTTTCCACCATTAATACTAATAAAAAGCCCAAATTCTGTACCTAAAAATAAAATATTAGGGTTTATACTGTCCTCTCGAATTACTCTAGCATAGCCTTTAACATCTTCTGTTACCAGTGATTGCCAAGTTTTACCAAAATCAGTAGTTTTGTAAACATAGCTCTTAAAATCACCTGTTTGATGGCCTGTAAATGTAGCATATAGAGTAGATGGATCTTTATGGCTTGGTTCTACGCTGCTACACCAAGTATTTAGAGGTAAACTAGGAATATTACTAGCTACATTAGTCCAGCTTTTTCCACCATCGCGACTAACTTGGACATTTCCATCATCTGTTCCTACCCATATGATATTTTCATCTAAAAGAGAATCTTTAACACTAACAATAGTACAATGGTTTTCAGCACTGGAATTATCTATGCTTAAGCCTCCAGAACTTTCTTGTTGTTGTTTTTTAGGGTCGTTAGTTGTCAAATCATCAGAGATTCTTTGCCAAGATTCGCCCTTATCCGTTGAGCGAAAAAGAAATTGTGCTCCTACATAAATCACATTAGGGTTTTTTTGGCTTGGAGAAAAAGCGGCATTCCAATTAAATCTATATTTAGGCTCGCCTTCTTTAGGAAAAGGCTTAATAGCTTTGACATCTCGGGAATTTTTATGATAGCGCTGAATATTTCCACCTTGGAATTGGCTATAAATAATATTTTTATCTAATTTATCAGGAAAAGTATTAAACCCATCACCACCACCAGTTACTTGCCAATCATTATTGCTAATAGTAGCCGAATTATCAGAAGGGCCATACCAACAATTATTATCTTGTAATCCTCCATAAACATTATAAGGAATTTCTTGGTCATAACTAATTCGATAAAATTGTGATAAAGGTAAGTTCCTCATATGATGCCAAGAGCCACCTTGGTCATTAGATAAATATACTCCTCCATCTGTACCTAAAAATATTCTATTTGTATTATTAGGATCAATCCAAACCGCGTGTACATCTGGGTGAAAACCGCTAGAGGGAGCAAAGCTCGTTCCTCCATCACGTGTAATAGAGATAAGCACTCCTAGCTTAAAAACTTTTTTATAATCCTTAGGGTCAGCTTGTAAATGGCTAAAATAAAATGGGCGTGCTGTAACATTAAAATCAACAGCATTCATCATTGTCCAAGTTTCTCCTAGGTCTTCTGAACGATAGAAGGCTGTTTTTTTAGCTTCAATATTTGCATAAATTACATTAGGGCGAGAGGGTGCAACAGCTAGAGCAATACGCCCTAAAATACCTTCAGGCATTCCTTTAGTCATTTTAGTCCAAGTTTTTCCTGCATCAGTGCTACGATGAAGCCCGCTACCATTTCCACCCGAAGAAAAAGACCAAGGTTGACGGCGAAATTCCCACATACCAGCATAAAGCCTATTGGGTTCTTGAGGATCAACTGCTATATCAGAGCATCCTGTATTTTCATCAATATACAAAATTTTAGCCCAGGTTTTTCCACCATCAGTAGTTTTATAAAGCCCACGTTCTGGACTGCTACTCCATAGAGCACCAACTACGGCTACATAGACTGTATTAGGGGATTTAGGATCTATTATTATTTTGCTAATACGCTCAGACTTTTCTAATCCCATTAATTGCCAATTTTCCCCGCCATCAGTACTTTTATAAACTCCCGTTCCTATAGAAACACTATTTCTAGTACAAGATTCACCTGTTGCTACCCAAACAGTATTTGGAGTTGTTTGATCGACTGCAATTGCGCCTATTGATTGAGTGTGTTTATCAAAAACAGGCTTAAAACTAGTCCCACCATTAATAGTTTTCCAAACTCCACCTCCTGCTGCACCTACATAAAGTATATTAGGGTCATTATTAACACCAGCAATTGCCATTATTCGGCCACTCATTACAGCAGGCCCAATAGAGCGAGCCTCTAAACCACCAAGCATATTAGAGTCGAATTTAACTTGTGCATAAATTTTAGGCACTAAAGAAAAACAAAGAGCTATAAAAACTAATAGGAACATCCTTTGGGTGTACATTCAGCCATTCTCCTAGGTGTAAATAATTATTAGCTAGAAAGTTTACAAACTTTCTAGCTAAATTAAAGCTATATGAACTTATATTTTATTGTTTACTGCTAACAGGCATTTTGAAAATATTGTCGTCTACTTCAGAATTGACTTCTATTTTGCTTATTTTTATTTGAATGCCCCCTTGTCCACTTTTAACTTCTATTGCATGAGGGAAAAGCACCCCGTCTACAGTTTTATAATCGCTTGAATAGGTCTCAACTTCTAATTCTTGCCCATTAGGGAGTTTACTTTTTTGTGTAGATTTTATTTCTAAATAATTTTCTGCATCAATAAAAACATAGGTTGTATCACCATTTTTTTTATCAACTTTTACTTTATAAACAGGGCTACCTTCAAGATCTTCTTTTCCTACTAAACTTATGGTATTACCCTTTTCCTTATAATCCACTAAAGCTCCATCAAGATCTGCTTGCTCAATAACACCTTTTAATTGATCTTCAGAGAGTTTTTGAGCTTCTTTAGTTCCTAAAAAAGGGGAAATAGCCCAACCCGTTTGACCATCATAGGCTTGGATAATTTGAGCACCTTGAAATGTAATCTCAACTCTGACAGAAGAGGGTCGTTTATTAGTTGCTACAACAGGAAGTTCTTGTCCTTGTTGGATAAATACTCCAGTTTGTTTAATGGTTTTTATTGCTTTTATTTTTTCAGATCCACCACGTGCTTGTATGTGTTTAGCTATGACTTCATCTGCTGTTTGTGCAGATGTTGTTAAAGTAAAACAAAATAGAATTAAAAGAGTAAAACAAAATTTTTGTAACATTAAGTTTGCCGCCTTTCAAAATTTTATAGAATGGTTGTAAGAAAAACCTAGACAATAGTTTAGTCTAAAATTTTCTAAATAAGTTATATAAGAATTATTTTTTGAGCAAATGACTTTAGCCTTTAGGTTATTATTGGATTTTTACGCCCTAAAAAAATATATGTTCCTTGTTCTCTGCTTAACCTGCTTAACTTGCTTAACTTGCTTAATGATAGAGAATAGATTTTAGTGACATCTCAACTATGTTTCTACTAATAAGCCAATATTATTATATTTAGAGACTAAAGCATTAATTTTTACAAAAATTTTATTAAGTATCTTAAACATCTTAAGCATCTTAAACATTTATTGGATTTCTGCTGTTGTACGTTTAGTAGGCTCTTCATTTTTCTTTAGTTGTAATTGCCTAGTTGTATGCTCTGTAACTGAGGGAGGTGGAGCTAAATATTGTGCATTAGAAATATCTGAAGGGCTATTATTAGTAAATAAACTACTTGGTGGCTCAAAATGATTAGTATTATTTAATGGATAATTAGGTTGTTGCTCATTTGCAAATAAAGAATGTCTATCAATTGTGCGATCAGGAATAGTTTCTTTAGGCGTACTAAATAAAAGACCATTAATAATTACACCTAAGCCTATTAAAAAGACTAGTAATCCTGCTGACCAGCCAAACATAGCTATAGGCATAATTACTACTTTGCTAAAGAGGAGTATAGTTGTAGCACCTAGACCAACCGCAGAGGTAATTACTCCAGCGCGTAAACGGCGCAAGCGCCTTTCAGCAGGGGATTCTAAGAATTTTTCAACTTCTGGTAGGACTTCTTCAGCTACTTTTTTTAAGTCACTAGCTGATTTTAAGGTTTGGATTTTTGTTGCTATTGCTCTACCTATTTCTTCGCGTGCTGAAGTTGCAGAAACTGTAATAGCATCAGGTTTTTGTAGGGCTGTGCGCAGTGGACGCATATCCATTCCACAAGCACGACAAAATTGACTAGTATTACGTTCTTCCGTTCCACAACTAGGACAATACATCTTAACCCCCTTTTTCTGCGTCAATAGCTTGCTTGCTAAAGCAATATATTTGTTGATTTTAGTGATAAATCGTTTTTTTATTTTAGGCTATTTTATGTTTTGATTATTTTAGCACTTTAACGTTAAAGTTTCTATTTTGGATCAAGGCGTATAGGAATTTTTCTTGACGTTTTTAGCCTTAACCGTCCAAAAGTCTTTTTAACTCATCTTGATCTATAATAAAAACTTTTACAGTATCATTACTATAAACTAATTTTAAGAAACTATCACTACCTGCACGTTTAATTAGGTTTTGAAAATCACTTAAAGATTGACCATCTTTATTGTTATTAACTAACTTTTCATCTACAAAAATAATATAACTTACTTCTTTACAAAAAATAGGGTTAGTAGGCAGAGCAATGGATTTACGTTCAGTATAAAGATAAGCATAAGCCTCAAGTGCAGGAACACAGCCCAAGACTATATTTTTAGGGAGATTTTTACTTACCCAACTATAAGCACTTTGTGTGTCTTGCCAAAATTTTGCTGCCTCAAACGTATAGTCTCCACTTTTCCAAACTATCTGTATAAGCCTAATATTACTAGTAAAATGGGATATAACTAAGAAAATAACTACCAGTGAAATAGCTTTAGGAAGTAACTTAGCGTTATCTAATGAAAGCTTATTTTTTAGCCACTCAGTTAATAATTCAAGAGAAGTAAAAAAAGATAGTATTAAAAAAGGGATTAATGGAATTAAAAAGCGGCTAGGTTCCCAAGGCCAAATTAAAAGTACTCCTAGATAAAAAAACAGGTAAAGTGTACTGATTCTTATTCTATGTCTGAGTTGTAAAAATATAGGCACAAAAACCAAAAGAGTAATAAAAATGCGAATTGGTAGTGAGAATAAATTTGCCCAATAATTATCAAGCACAAATGAACTAGCTGAAATAGAAAAAATAATCCTAGGAATTTCTTTTGTTGCTATTAATAACGTATTTTCTTTTAACTTATTGATAATTGCTTTTCCAGGGCTTGACTTAGCACTATTATCTGTATTTTCATATTGAACCCACATATCAGTTAGATAGCGACTTGTTCCACCTGCTCCTGTTTTCTTAGTTAAAATTACCCAAGGCGTTAATAGCAAAATTACTAGAGAAAAGAGTAAAGCTATTTTAGTAAACTCTCGCTTAATAGCCCAAGAAATAAAAATTGCAGGAAGTAGAAATATTCCTATAGATCGAGTAAGTAAAGATGCTACTATAAGGAATGCAGATAGAAATAAATAGCGAGATATTTTAGGTGCTTGCTCATAATGATTTAGAGAGATTAGAGCTAGTATTGATAAGAGAATATAGAGCATTTCAGATGCTACTCTAACATTATGTCCAATCATAGCAATAGAAGTAGCTGAAATAATAACTGAATAAGTAATAGTTGGTTCTCTATAGCCTTCTTGTCTTGCTAAATACACAAAAGTAGCTAAACCAATTGCTCCACAAGCAATTAACATTAGTTTAAAAATTATAATGCTTGTTTTTAGCTCAAAATTAAACCAACTAGGTATAGTTAAAAATACTGATAGACCAGGAGGAAATAATTTATGTAGTTGAGGTGTAGGTAAGTTAATATCATAGTAACCTTGCCCATTAGCTAGTGCTTTAGCTAGCATTATGTAGTAAGAATCATCAAACCAATTAAAGCGATCATTAAGTATTAAACAACTAGCCAAGATAAAAAAGAGAATTGCTATTATTTTATATAAGTTATAAGTTTTATAATTATTTAGCAAAATATGTCCAGGTTAGTTTTTAGAGTCTTTTTTTAGCTCTAAAGCAAAGCGAATTGGAATACCAAGGTTTGAGCCTTGAACTGGTACACCACGATCTGTAGTTATAATTGATGAATTGATTCCAATTACTTCACCTTCACTATTAAAAATAGGGCTACCCGAACCACCTTCTGTCGTTGCAGCATCATGAATTATCCGCCCAGCATTTAAGCCATTAATATGGCCTTGGCTAATTAACGGGTGAATAAGCCCTCGTTCAGCTACTTCTTTAATTCTTTCTTCAGGTGAGAAGGCTTTTCTATTTATCTCATTTTTAACTTTGTCATCAAGACGTTCAATTAAGCCATCTACTCCAGTAGGATAACCAATTAAAACCATAGGTTGGCCGATTGCTGCGGCTTCATTAACTGGATTTAACGGTAGTTTAGGGATTGCTGCATCGCCTTGTTCAAAAGTAGATATTGCTACATCGTTTTCCTTAGAAAAGGCCTTTACGCTAAGCTCAAAGCGGGGCTTAATTCCAGGGAAAAAAGCATAAAGCTCAACTAACTGAGGCTTACCACCCTGAGCAATTATTATCCTATCAGTCTCATCTCGCCACCAAGGGTGGACTACGTGACGGTTAGTAAGTACTTCACCTTCGCCAATTAAAAAACCTGTACCTGAAAAACTTTCATAAAATAAGGCTCCAGTACCATCAAAACTAACATTTTGTTGTCCATTTTCATCAAGCAAAGGACGGTTATTAAACGCATTATCTAAATAGCGAAGTTGCGCTCCTGTTTGAGGGTTTATATAAGTATAAACACCTTGGATTAAACATACACCATTTTGATAAGTCTCATTAATGGTTTGAGCTAAATTATACTTAATACGGTCTTTTTCCCAGGATTCTATTAATTTACGGTTTTTTTCTTCTAAGACTTTTATTGTAGCTAAATTACGCTCTTTTTCTTCAACAAGCTTGCTTATATCAGTTGATTGATCGTTTAATGTTTTAAGCACATAGCTTAAAGAAAAAACACCTCCTCCAAGAACTAATATAGTCATAAGCAAACAGAAAACCTTAAAACTACTAGGGATTTCTGCCCATAGCCCAGATACTAAGCCTTTAAGAAAGCGAGTTGCAGTAAGTGGATGAATATGACCAACTACATCTACTTCTGGGAATAAATGTTCTTCTGGTTTAGGAAGTTGTTTTTTTGGTTGAGGAATTATAGATTTATCTTCAACTACATGCATTGAGTAGCGAGATTCTTTAGATTTATGTCGAAAACCTAACAAATCTCCATCTTGTAGCTCTAAATTATTATTATCACTAGGAAGTTGGCTTATAGAATTATCATTAATAGATATAGAACATTTTTCATTATTATGCCAAGTTAATTGAAACCCACTTGATTTACATAGAATTTCGGCTGCAATAAAATTATCTAGATCTTCACTACTTTCTCCTTTTGGAATAAGTAGATCACAACCCTTATCTGTACCAATACGAACTGTTTCTTTATCGAAAATATAAGTCTTCCCCTTTTCTTTACCAGAAAGGGAAACTAACATTAAACTTGCCATGGGTTAATAGTTTTTGATAGATTAAATATTTTAATTTAATCTACTTAAATATCTTTGTTTTAAACTAACTTCATTTTGTTGTAGTTTTTCCGGCGTAAGGAAATCTTTAACTAGTTGCTTAACCTACAACAAATCTTTTTGCGCTTTTTTATTTTACAAACTTGTTAACAAATATCAACTTAAGCGGATCTAAAAAATTTTGATAACACTTATACTACACTTTTTATTTATATTCAGACAAGATAAAGATCAAACTTAATTATTGTTAACAGAGTTTATTAAATATAATGTGAACTATAACCAAAACACAACAGCTAATTGCTAGGCTTAAACAGCCTTAGCGCAGGGATGGATTGTGAATTTTTTCTTGATTATGCATAATGACATCGCTTTATTGCAAAAAATTCTAAATTTTTTTGCAAACCTAATACAGTCAAAACTAAATTACTTTAGCGATTGTCACCTAAGGAGATTAATAGTAGAAAGCTAAATTATAAAATTAAAATAAAGACTTTTGATAGTTCTTTCTACTTACAGTTATATGCGGGCTAATTTATTAATTAAACCAGGGCAAATTGAGTTAAGAGAAATAGAAACTCCCTCACCGGGAGAAGGTGAAGTACTAGTAAAAGTACGAGCTGCACTTACTTGCGGGACTGACTTAAAAACTTTCTTAAGAGGACACCCTAAATTCCCTCTTCCTGCACTTTTTGGACATGAATTTTCTGGTGAAATTGCCCAAATTGGCCGCAATGTAAAAGGTTTTCGTGAAGGCGATCCCGTTATGTCTGCTCCTTCTGGGCCTTGTGGGCATTGTTATTATTGTGTTCGAGGACAAGAAAATATTTGTGCTTCTGTAATGGAAAACTATACTTTAGGAGCTTATGCAGAATATATTAAAGTTCCTTCTCATGTAGTGGCTCAAAATATGTTTGAAAAGCCTAATAAACTCTCTTTCCAAGAAGCTGCTGTACTTGAACCTCTTGCTTGTGTTATGCATGGTCTAAGTATGTTAAAGCTACGTGAAGATGATACAGTAGTTGTAATAGGATCAGGCGCAATAGGTCTTCTACATTTATTAGCCTTACAAGCTCTAGGCTTAAAAAGAGTAATTATTTTAGGCCGTCGTCCCTACCGTTTAGAAATTGCTCGTAAGCTTAATGCTTATAGAGTAATTGATTTTAATGCAGGCCAACCACAAGCCCGTGAAATGATTTTAGAAGCTACTCAAGGTCGTGGAGCCGATGTAGTTGTAGAATGCACTGGTACTCCTTCTGTTTGGGAATCGGCTATAAATATTGCTAGACGTGGTGGAGAAGTAGTTTTATTTGGTGGTTGCAAGCCAGGTACAACCGTTACCTTTGATACTCAACGCTTACATTATGATCAAATTACTCTACGTAGTCCTTTCCACTTAACCCGCAATTCTGTTAGGCAAGCTTATGAGTTACTAGCTGAAGGTAAACTCTTAGCTAATAGCTTAATTACTGATACTTACCCATTAGATCAATTAGATGAAGTTTTTTCGCTACTACAGAAAGGTGATTGCATTAAATATGCAGTTATTCCCTAAGAAAATATGTTAATGAAAGTCGCTCGTCTTTATGATTTCAATGATATTCGCATTGAAGAAATGCCTATCCCTGAAGTCGGCCCCCGCGAAGCCTTAGTTAAAGTAAAAGCCTGCGGTATTTGTTCGGGAGATGTTACTCCTTGGTATATCCGAAAAAAAGCTCCTATTGTACTAGGCCATGAACCTGCTGGGGAAATTGCTGTTATTGGTTCAGAAATTACAGATTTTAAGGTTGGGGATCGTGTTTTTGTTCATCACCATGCCCCTTGTTTTACTTGTAAACAATGCCGTAAAGGTTGTTTTTCAACCTGTATTACCTGGAAAAAAACGGGCTTAAAACCTGGAGGTATTGCAGAATATTTTTTAGTCTCAGAATTAAATTTACGTGTTGATACTCTAAAACTTCCTGATCATGTTTCTTTTGAAGATGGGGCATTAATTGAACCAACAGCTTGTTCTGTCAGATCTTTTAAGCGTGCTCAAATTAAAGGTGGTGAAAGAGTTTTACAAATTGGCTTAGGTATTATGGGGCAGCTTAATGTTATTTTGGCTAAACACTATGGTGCTCAACAAATAATAGGTGCTGATTTAGTAGAGTCTCGCTGTCAAATGGCATTAGATTTAGGTGCTGATGCAGTAATCAATGCTAGTAAAGAAGATCTTCGTGAAGCAGTTAGCCGCCTTACTGATGGCGAAATGGCAGATATTGTTATTGTTGGGCCTCCTAGCCCAAGTGTAATGAAACTAGGGATTGAATGTGCTGCTAAGGGTAGCACTGTAGTATTTTTTATGGGTTCTGCACCTGGGGAAAAAATGGAAATAGAACCTTATCACCTCTATTTCAATGAAATTACACTAGTTTCTAGTTATTCTTGTGGCCCTTTTGATACCCGTGATGCACTAGATTTAATTTCTCGTCGAATTATCACAGCAGATAAATTAGTTACAGATCGCTTTAGTATTGAAGAAACACAAAAAGCTTTTAATTTAATGGCTCAAGTTGGAGATACATTAAAATCTGTAGTGGTATTTTAAGTTATATTATCTAAACATACTTCTTGGAATAAGAAGTATTCTTAAAACATAATTATTCAGGATAAAGCTGATGATACAACTTCCTGAATTTACAACAGAAGGCGCTATTTGCCAGAACTTTAAACAGTTTGGCTTTATAGTTTTGTTGCTAATCGCTTTAGTTTTTCCTTTTAATTATCAATATTTACGCAACTTAGAAAAATCTTTTGACAAAATAGCTCAAAAAAAACAACTAAGCCTTCTTTTAGTTGCACTACTTGCTTTTATTGGTGCTGCTAGTGTTTCTTTTCTCTTTTATTGGCCTATTCCCTATGTACACGACGAATATAGCTATTTACTAGCAGCAGACACTTTTGCACACGCTAGACTTACAAACCCTCCTCATCCAATGTGGAAACATTTTGAGACATTTTATGTAATACAACAACCTAGCTACATGTCAAAATATCCACCAGGACAAGGTTTAATTTTAGCTTTAGGCCAAGTGTTAACTGGTTATCCTATTGTAGGCGTGTGGTTTAGCATGGCACTAGCTTGTGCTTCTACCTGTTGGATGCTCCAAGTTTGGATTAAACCTCGTTGGGCACTAATGGGCGGCTTTTTAATGATCTTAAAGCTAGGGCTTTTTAGCTATTGGAGTCAGAATTTTTGGGGAGGTGCTGTTGCTGCCACAGGGGGCGCAATACTCTTGGGCGCACTTCGCAAAATCATAAAAGAACCTAAATGGTTTAATTCTTTACTATTTGGCCTTGGGCTAGGCATTTTAGCTAATAGTCGTCCTTATGAAGGTTTTATATTTAGCCTACCAGCAATAATCTACCTATTATTTTGGATGAAAGGGAAAAAATCTCCTCAATTTAAGGTTTTACTTAAAGAAATAATTTTACCATTAGCTATAATCTTGCTAGTAATAGGCTTTATGATAGGCTATTACAATTTTGTAATCACTGGTAAAGTTTGGCTTATGCCTTTTCAATTATATGAAAACATTTATGCTAATGTATCTAATTTTCTTTGGTTTGAGCCTCGTCAAGTAAAGTTTAACCATAAGGAATTTGAGTTAGTCGCAGAAGAGATGTTTCTTAATTTATATAATTTAAATAAAGGATTAAGTAATTTAATTAGCTATTCATTTATAAAACTAAAAAATTTATGGAGCTTTTTTCTTGGGATATCCTTCTCAATTTTATTAATAGCTTTACCCTTATTAAGAAAGAATTTTTGGGTAAAATTTGCTTTGCTAAACCTAGTAATCTTATTAGTAGGAATGTTACAGGTATTAATTAGTTTTCCTCATTATATGGCCCCAGCAACTTGTTTAGTTTATTTTTTGGTTTTGCAATCTATGAGGCGAGTTTCCTATTTACGTTGGAAAAATAAACCTGTAGGTAGATTAATGGTTTGGATGGTTCCTCTTTACTGTATTTTGTTGATTTTACTACCAATAAGCTTAAAAACAGATCCGTTTGCTTGTGTTAATCCTGCTTATTGGGAAGTACCAAAAGCCTATCTCCCAACTTGGATGGTTAAGCGGCAAGAAATAATTTCAAAACTAAGCGAAGGAAATGATCGCTATTTGATTTTAGTTAAGTATTTACCTAGCACTATTCATAATGAATGGGTTTATAATGAAGCTGATATTGATAACTCTAAAGTTATTTGGGCAAGAAGTATGAGTTTTGAGGAAAACTGTAGACTTATTAAGTATTATTCAGATCGCAAAGTTGCATTTATAGAATTAGGTGAAGAGCCTGATGTTATAAAAAGATATTATGCTATTAAAGGCTGTGAATAGTTTATTTACTGGTTCTCCAAGCGATTAGTTTTTTTAACTCAGGTTCATAGATTTCTTTTCCGCGTAGATTTTTTAACCAACGTTCAGGAATTCCACCTATTCCGTCGCGAAGCCCAGCAATACCGCCTGCTACACAAGCTGTAGTGTCAGTGTCTCTACCTAGTGCTACTGCTGCTTTTACAACAGCTTCATAGCTACCTGCACTCATTACCATTCTAGCAGAACCTAGGCAATCTACTACATAACCACTTCCTTGACCTTCTGCTACTTTATCTGGGCGAATATAATAGTCCATTTCACAAGTTTCAGGAGAATCAATTCCATAAATTTGACGTAAAGTAGTTGTTGCTTCTTCCCAAGCTTGCAGAGCACCTTCAATAATTCGCCTTGCCCATAAAGAGTAGAGCGCACAACACACTTGTGAGCGAATATGTGCATGTGTAACTAAAGATTGTTTATGAGCATCATTTACTAAATCACTATCTGAGCCTTTATGCCAAAGTGCTAAGGGTAAAACTCTCATAAGCGACCCATTACCATTAGATTGTTCGTCATCAGTGGCCGCTTTTTCTGGCTTAACACCTCTAATTAATTTTCTAATGGCTGAGGCCGTTTGAATCCCTACATCGAAAACCTTTCCATCTACCGCCATATAGCCTGTTTCATACCAGTCAACTAAACCTTTAGCAAAATCATTTAAGTCCATTTTTTGGCAATCTAGTAGCGAAGCCAGTAACACTAAGGCTTGTGCACCGTCATCTGACCAAGTTCCAGGTAAAACCCCTTCATGAGAGCGATGAAACCCTTTTGGGGGAATAAACTCTAAGTCTGATAAAGGAGGGAGTACGTTAGGTTGATTAAATTCATAAGGAACACCTAAGGCATCACCAATAAGTAATCCTAAAAGTGCACCTTCAAGTCTTTCTTTTAATGTAGGCATAATTCTAGTTTTTAATTTTGATTCTAAGGCTAAGTTTAATAAGCCTTAAGAGTTAAAATTTATAGATAAATTGACTTTTTGAATCCTTTAATCCTTAAATCCTTAAAAAGGCGCTTTAGGTCAGAGCTTAAGCGTCTTTTTAAGGTCAGAGATGATTATTTTAAGCTTGTTTAACTTCTTTAATTTGTGCTAAATGGCGTAAGTCATGACGAGCTACAAGAGAAAGCCAGCCAAGTCCGCTAATAAGCATATCTTTATGTATTGGGTGAGGCATAGAAATAGAAGCTAAATCATCAATTGTTGTGGTTCTTAGAAAATCTGCTAAAGCTTTACTGGAATCTTTTAATAAATTTACTGTCTCGCTTAAAGCAGGGGCATTAAGCGGTTGTAATGGTTCTGGGGCTACTATCTTATTATCTCTTTTAGGAACTCTATCAGCAATTCCTTCCCATTCTGCTTTTAGATGTTCATCAGATCTTCTTTCTTCTCTTTTTCCTTGAGATAGAGTTGCTGCTAATCCTCCAGTAATGGTTTTTTCTGTTAAGTGAACATGATAAGCAACTTCACCTACTGACCATCCTGACGAAGGTTTAACGTCAACTCCATCGCTAATCTCAGCTAATAAACATTCTCGAGCCGCTGCTAGTTCATCTATATGTTGTTCTAATGTGGCTGGAAATACTTCTAATGCATTTGACATTAATTTGCTCCTTAATTTTTTAATAAATTATTTACTAGTTTGTTTTAATTCTTTAATTTGTTCAAGGTGACGTAGCTCATGATGGCCTAAAAATGAAACCCACCCAGGCCCGCTAATTGTTAAGCCTAAATGCTTTACAGGGTGCTCCATTTCTACACAACGTAGCTGATCTAATGTAATAGTTTTTAAGTATTGAAGAAGGCTTGCGCGAGATTCTGATAAAAGGTGAATAGATTCTTCTAACGAAGGGGCATTAATTGGTTTTACCATATCAGGTGCTTCTATTTTTGTATCTCTATTGCTAACAAATTGACCAATAAATTGCCATTCTGTACGTAAATATTCATCAGATTTGTTTTCTACTTTGGGAGAGTTTAATAACACGTCCATTATTTTTAAAAAACTTTTTTCAACTACGTGTAAGTGAAATAAAATTTCGCTAATAGACCAACCATTGCTGGGTTCTATATCACCATCTAAACTTGCTTCTTTAATTAAAGCCTCTCTAATTTTAGTTATTTCATCAATTCTTTGCTCTAAAGTAGCAGGAAAAATACTTGCTGTAGCCGACATATAACGTTCTCCTTAAAATTAATTTATATAGCCTACAAAATAGGCTATAAACTTTCGGTTTTCAAATAGTTAGAAATTATTTTAAACCTCTAATCTTTTTATTTTCAAGTTTTTCTATATTGATTGCAATAGAAAGTAACTAAAGAAACAAATTTGGCTTTAACTACTTATTTCCTTGATTTGTTCAATATGTCGTAATTTATGTTGAGCAATAAGTGTAAGCCAACCTAAACCACTAATTAATCCAACACTTTCTACTGCATGAGGCTTGGCAATTGAGGCTAATTCATCTGCTGAGGTATTTTTAAGTATAGTAACTAGCTTTTCATGGATTTCTGCTAGTAATTTTATAGCATCACTTAAATGAGGAGCATTATTAGGTAGGGTAAAACTAGGTGCATTAAAACGCTCTTGCCTATTACTAGCAAAATTTATAATATTTTCCCATTCTTTTTTTAGTTCTTCACTGCTCTTTTTTTCACACCTTTCTGAAGATTGTATGGCTTTTTGTAGCATTCCTGTAATTCCTTTTTCTACTATATAAAGATGATAAACTATTTCACTTATAGACCATCCAGAAAGGGGTTTAAGGTCAGCTTTATTGTTAATTTCTTTTAATAAAAACTTATTTGCTAAGTTTAATTCATCAATTCGTTGTTCTAAAGTCGAAGGAAAGAGATTTAATCTTTGAGTCACTAAATTTTCTCCTTAAAATTATTACCCTACGTGAACATAGGGATGGCGTTTAGGGTTAGGTTCAGCTAAACGAAAATATTACAGGTAGCGCTCCAAATAAAGTAACTAAAACAAATGTTGCGACAAGTGAGAGTACTCCAGCAGATAGAAAGGCTATGCTAGGTTGATAACCTAGCATAGAAAAATAGTCTACTCCTGTTAAACACATAACTTTCCACCAAGGCGAACGCTCATGAGTTTTATTATGTTTATCTGGCGTTTTAGTGGATTCTTTAACCCTTCAAAAAACCAAAGGTTAAAGCGTTTTTTTAAGGTTGAAGTTGGCATTTTGACCTTTCTAGAAAAATACGAAAATTATTTATAAAATTTTTTGTAAGATTTTGTGTAGGTATAGATAAAAGGGTAAGTTTATTAAAAACTTAAACATAGTCTAAGTTTAACTTTTTTATTAAAAAAAAAGGAAGAGATTTTTGTAGAAGAATTGCAATTAATAATTAACACCTAGAAGTGTTTTTAATTTATATATTTCTAGCCCAGGCTTTTACCTGGACTAGAAAAAAGCTGACTAAAAACTACCTATTTTTTTTACCAGCCATAAGAATTTGCTTAATGGGGTCTACTACAGATGCAGGGCTAAGAACATGAAGATTATGAACAGTGTTAGGCCCTCTTAGTGGGAAAAATAATTTACCACTTTGATCTTGAGTTAAATGGGTGTAAAGATCTTGATGTTCTTTAATAGTATAAATACCATCTTGTTCTAAGGCTACTAAACCAGCAGTAGTTCCTTGAGCATTACCAAAAATACCAGCAGAAACCGTTGGACGTTTAAAAGGTGGAGCACCAAGAAATTCTGCTGCCATAGTTGCAGAATCAGTTGTTATAAACCCATTTGCTACAGCTTGTTCTGGCGTAGGTGAACCAGGAATGACTTGTCCCATTAAATTACCATAGAAAAATCCTACCCAAACTGGAGGAGGGAATACTACTATACTTCCTTGTACTGGGTCTTCAACTCTTAACATTGAAAGAACTGCCGTGCCTGTACCACTATCAGTAAATGCCCAAGCTGGTGGGCCAACTATGTCAGGAACAAAGAAAATAGCTGTTTTAACTCCGAAAGCTTTTCTAAAATTGGTTCCTTGGCTAATTAGTCTTTGTTGAGCTAGGTGTAGCATTTCTGCACCTAAACTATGACCCATAATTACATCAGGGGCCATTCCAATAGCATTAAGGTTTTTTAAGGATTCTATTAGAGAAGTTACATAATCGCTTAATGTTAAGTCTCCAAACTTAGCACCATTAGGAAAACTGCTGTTACCATGACCAGGATAGTTTAATAAAATTGTGCGAGCTACTAACTTACTGGTTGTACTATCGGTAAATAGTTGTTGAGATAGTGGAATAAATGTGTTGGAATTTTGTCCTGTACCATTAAGAACTAAGATCGTTGAGCCTTTTTTAGGCTTGCTAGGGTTAACTACTACATTGGCGCCCATATCAACTGTAACGCCAGGCTTAATCTGAACAGTAAAATTAATTCTAAAAACAGGCCCCTGTGCCATTGCTAAATTGGCAAAACCCATTAGCATTAGAAAAAGGCCAAGTAGTGTTGATAAAACAAACTTTTTCACAGCTTTATATCCTTTCTTAAATTAAGTATTGTAAGTGTATTACTCTTGGTGAGACTGCTGTATCAAATTTTAATAAAGGAATTATTTCATAACTTTTAGTTATTAGCAAAGCTAGTAAATCATAAATTATATTGGTATCAAATCTTTTTCAAAATAGAAAGTAAAGAAAATACACAGGGCTTAAAGTAAAATTTATATGAAAAAAAATGATTACTCTCTTTGGCAATTAGCATGTAATGCTGAAATAAAATCAATAAAAATACATGTTATTGCTGTTTTAGCATTGTTATTAATTATTATTGCATTATTTTGGCGTGTTTTCTTTTTGGGAGAAACATTAATTGACTTAGCAACCCATTCAAATCAACTTCCTTGGGGTGCAGCTATATCAACTTATGATAATTATCCTTATAGCCGACGAGATCTTACAGATACTTATGTTACTAGAGATTATTTTATTGTAGATAGCTATCGTAATGGTGAACTTCCTTTATGGAACCCTTACATTCTTGGAGGACATCCTATTTATGCTGATGGTGTAACAAAAATTTTCTCTCCTACACATCTACTTTACTACTTTTTTAACATCCCTCTTGGTTATAGTTTAGCAAGACTATTAGAATTAGCATTAACTGCAATTTTTACATATGTTTTTTTAATTAATTTAAGATTAAACCCTATAAGTGCATTTATCGGAGCTATAGTTTTTTTATTATCTGATCATGTAATGCAACATTTAACATGGTTAGGTTGGTTAGGTGCATTGATGTGGTTACCTTTAATGTTGTTAGGTGCAGATAAAGCACTAAAAACAAATAAAATGATATATTCAATACTCTCTGGTATTGCGTTAGCTTTACATTTCTACTGTGGATATATACCAACAACAATTTATTATTTAACAGCATTAATAATATATTATTTATTAATTCCAATATTAAATAATACAAATATAAATAGAATAAACTCTATAAAAAATGGTATAAAATATCTTGTAATCACTTTAATTATAGGATTTGGTCTATCTGCTATAAATTGGTGGCCTGTTTTTGAATTGTTAAGCTTTTCTAATAGAAAAATTGTCCCTACAGAAATAGGTTATATTTGGCTACCACCTTGGTATTTACTCACTTTAATTATTCCACGCGTTTTTGGTAAAGCTTTTGAGCCAACTATTACTAAACAGTTTGTTGATATTGGTGTTTCTCAAGATCATATTATTTATTTAGGTTTAATCACATTAATTTTTATTACTTTTACTTTCTGGCAACAAAAATTCAAATTTAAAGATCCTACAATTTATTATTTTATTATATTAACGGTAGGTGCTTTAGCTGTAATGATGTTTACTCCTATTTATGTTCATATAACAAAATATCTACCTATATTAAAAACTATTAGAGCAACTACTCGTATTAGCGGAATTTATGCTTTTAGCAGTGCAGTTCTAGCTGCTTACGGTGTTAATTATTTATTAATAGCTGGTTGGATAGAAGTTAAAAAGTTTTTACAAAAAATTAAAAATATATACTTATTATTATTGATACTTACTGTATTTATAATTGTAAGTTTTGATTTTTTAGGTTATTTATTACCAAATAACGTAACACAATTTTCAGGATTATTAAAACTAGTTTATAAAATATTAATAGCTTTAAATACAACATTATCTTTTACAAATATAGATACAATTATTGTTTTAGTTATATTAACTAGTATCGTAATTATATTTCAAATTATTTATAAACAAGAAAAAGATAGAAAATTTATATTAATAATAATAATGTTTTCTATCTTATTATTAGAGTTAATATGGCAAAGTAATCAATATAATCAAATTTTTGATTCAAAACTAATGTATACTAAAAATCAAACTATAAATTTTATAAAAAATAATATTAATAATTATAGATTAGTTGTTGCACCTGTAGAATTAAGAGAAAAAGCAGAAAATTTTGAAGGAGATAGCATAGTTGCTCCACCAAATACATTGTTAGCATATAAAATCAATACAATTTATGGTAAAGATCAGCTATTTCCTAAATGGTATCGAGAATTTACTAGCTTAAGTGAAAAACAAGAACATCTAAGCCACATTGTATTTAGTAAAACTTACTCACCAATTTATGATTTTTTAGGTGTAAAATATTTAATGACAAAGGAAACAAATATAATTAAAGAAGAAAATTATAAAGAAGTATATTCTGGAAATAAAATTAAAATATATGAGAACATAAATGTTAAGCCACGTGCATTTTTTGCTAAAGAAATAAAAAATATTGCTAAACAAACAGATATTTTTAATGAAATGAAGAAAAAAGACTTTGATATAAGCTCAACTATATTAATTAGTGATAGCTCAATAAATATACAAGATATTTCTTCAAGTGAAATAGAAGATAAAGTAGAAATTATAGAATACAGAAATAATAAAGTTATATTAAATACAAAAACAAAAGGCACAAAACTACTTGTTTTTACAGATACCTATTATCCAGGGTGGGAAGTATTGGTTGATAATCAGCCTAGTAAATTAATTAGAGCAAATCATGCTTTTAGAGGTGTAATAGTAAAAGGAGGAGAGCATAAAGTAATATTTGTTTTTCGTCCTAAGCCATTATATTATGGGGCTATATTAAGTTTAATAACACTTTTTCTTACTTTGATTGGATTATATGTTTATAGAAAAGACTTTATCTTAAAATAAATAAAACAAAGTCTTTGTTAAAGAAAATATGTTATAAGAATATAGCAATATGCTTTTATAAATACCCTAAACTACGTAGTTTTTCAGCAACATTGCTTTCTTCATCGTCTGATAAGTCTGTAGATGTTTCTGTAAAACCACTACTATTGTTATTATCGTTGTCAGAGCCTATTTTTATATTTGATGGTTTGTTAGAAGCCATTCCAATTACAGCATCTGCTAAAATTTGCCCATCTAAATCTACAGGGGCAGAAACTCCAACTAAATTAAGCACTGTAGGCACAATGTCATAAACACAAGCGCCTTCTAGTGTTGTGTTAGGTTCTATTTTAGGCCCATCACATATGATAATTCCTTGTGGACGATGTGTTCCATTCCACCAAAACTTTTTCTTACGAATTATTTCAGGGGTTGCTTTTTGTAAAATAACATCAGAATTCCAATGCACGTACATATCACTAGCAAACTCAATATAAGGCCCTTTATACATTTCAGAGCGTTTTTTTACTTCTTTTACGACAGGTAGTCCTGTATCGGGGTCAAGCCACTCTTTTATTTTAGCTATAACTTCATCGCAAGTTTTGTTATAGTCTGCTGGTTCAACAATACCAAATTTATTACGGCCTTTAAGATTTATATTAATAATATTACGGCCTGGTTCTGAGTAGGCACGGGTTTGTTCCCAAATTACACGACTATAAAAACGGTCTTTGTTTGCAATAGGAGCAGCTTTTTCTCCTATCATATTTTTTATTGTGCTTCGGACAGATGAAGGTAAGAAGTTTTTTACAACTTGTTGAACACTATTTTTTAATTCTTGAGCTTTTTCTTGAGTTTTTGAAGGTGCTGATGCCACACTTGCAAAAGCTTCTTCTGCTTGCATAGCCATAAAGCCAGTGCCCATAAGCCAATCAACTACGTGAAAAGATCCTTGAGTATTTGGGCCCATACCATGATCAGAAACTATAATTGTATTAGCTTGATTACCAACAATTTCTCTTAGTTGACCAATAATTTCATCCATTACAGAGTAAAATCTCTTAATAGTGTCACGGTAAAGCACTGCTTCTTTAGCATCATATTCAGGATGACGAGGCTCTATATATTTCCAAAAATAATGTTGTACCCAATCTGTAGCGGTGTAAACAATCATAAATACATCAGGGCTGTAGCGTTTAATTAAATCTTTAGCTACTTCAGTGTGCATATAAGAAAGCTTAAGCCAAAGATCAATAGCTCCATCTAAATCTTGTACTTCCATATGTTTAGCCAAATTGGTTGGAGTAGGAGAATAATCAGGATACTTAGCTAAAACTTCTGCACGAAGACTAGGAGAGCTAAAAGCCTTTTCATCAAAGACAGGAGCATCAAGCCCTGAAATCATAAAGCTCCCAGGTGCGTTTTCTGCTGGATAGGTCATAGGTATATTCATCATTCCAACTCTATAACCAGCATTTGTTAATATACGAAACATGCTGTCACATTTACGGTCTGCACCTGTAAAAATAGCTTGTTTATTTGTAGCAAATGTACGATCAGAAAATACATAAATTCCATGTTTACCAGGATTTTTACCTGTAATTATTGATGTCCAAGAAGATGCGCTATGCATATTGGGTGTAGAAAGCAATAAACCTGATGATCCTTCAGAAATCATTTTTTGTATGTTTGGCAGTAGCCCTTCACCAATATATTGATTAATTAAGCTAAAAGTGGCGGCATCTAAACCAACAATAACTACTTGAGTATTCAAAACTTATCTCCTTTTAAGGTAGAAAATGTAAACTTAATGTATAAAACAAAAGAACAAGATAGGTTTGTACTTGAAAAAAAGGCATTATATCATTTTTCTATTTTCAAAACCAAAGCGGTGTTGGCTCTGTTTTGGATAGTTAAACCAAATTCCTAGAATATGGTTTAACTCAAAAGATATAAATCTATTGTTAAACTAAATAAATTTTGTTCCAAACTCTTTACTAAAAAGAAAATTATTAAAATTAAATGTAAAAACTTACTGTAAAAATATTTTTAAGATAGTTTGATTTGCTAACATATAATTAATATTGGAGGTAATGAAATATTTACGAAAAACTAAAAACTACTTTCAAACATATGTTTGTTTTTGGTGTAACAGGAGTAATTAATCGTGCATTAGGGTTTTTTTTAATTCCTATTTACACATATTATATTAGACCTAAAGAGTATGGAATTTTTATCTTATTAATGACTATTTTATCTGCAATTCCATTGATATTAAGAATGGGATTAGGCAATGCTTTACTAAGGTCTTGGTATGATTATGATGAAGATAAAAGACCTGAATTAGCTACAACGGTATTTGTATTTTTATTATGCACATCTATACCAATATTATTAACATTTACATATTTTGCTCCTCAAACATCAAAATATTTATTTAATTCATATAATTATGCAACACATTTAAAAATTATATATGCAATTTCATTTTTAGAAATATTTAATGTTGTTCCTGATACTTTACTACGTCTTCGTAAAGCTTCTATTAATTATTCTATTTGTCAAACAATAGGTTTTATTATTCAACTAGTTACTAATATTAGTTTAGTAGTATATTGGGAATTAGGTATACAAGGAATTTTGATAGGAAATCTTGTTGGGGCACTTGTAGAGAATAGTTTAATGTTTGTAATTACTCTGTCAGGAATGAAATTTGGGTTTAATATCGTAGAATTAAAAAAAATGCTTGCATTTGGTACTCCATTAATATTTGGACGCTTATCTGCTATATGTTTTCAGTCTATTGATAGATGGTTTTTACAATATTATACAGATTCAAGACAAGTTGGTTTGTATGGATTAGGAAATCAATTAACAACCCCAATCAGTTTATTAATATCTACGCCTTTTGGAATGATATGGGCAAATATGCAAGTGTCTGTAATGAATGATAAAGATGCAAAAGAATATTATGCTCGTATGTTAACATATGTTGTTTATGGATCTTCATTTTTAGCTTTAGGATTAGCAGTATTAGTTGAGGATGTTCTAAGAATTTTTGCTACTGCTAAATATTGGGATGCCGCAACAATTGTTCCTTATTTAGCGCTAGCTGCAATACTTGATGTAGCAAATCCAACTTTAGGAATAGGCATTAGTTTACTGCGAAAATCTTATCTTAGCCCTATTATTGTTGCTATAGCAGCATTATCAAACATTATATTAAATTTTTTCTTAATTCCTAGTATGGGAATGAAAGGTGCAGCAATTGCAACTCTCATTTCTTATATAATAATTTCTATTTTAAGATATGCTATTTCTGATAAATTACTGCATGTTGATTATGAATGGGGTAGAGTAGCAAAAATATTTATACTAATTACAATAATATTTATATCTAGTCAATTAATTATTATTGAAAGACCAATAATTTCGTTTTTAGTTAAATTGCCATTAACGTTAATATTGCCGTTTTTATTAATATTTGTAAATTTTTATGATCAGAAAGAAAAAGCAAAAATAAAAGAAATCTTTAATCAGTTAAAAACTCTGTCATTTGATAAATTAGTAAAAATATAAATAAATAGCTAACAGTATTAAGAAAAACTAACAGTAAATACGCACATATAGTTTTAGTTATATTTGTAAACACAATTGTTAAATAGTATTTATTGCCAGTTAAAGTCTCTATCTAATAGTTTATAGAGTTTTTCATTATGTGGTTTAAAATATTCAACTAATTTTTCTCGCATTTTGCTATCCATCTTTTCATATTTTCCAACATTGTAATATTGATCTTTTTCCAAATGAAAATCAGAAAAATCAGGTAGATTTAGAAAGCTAAAGATCTGTTGTACTATTTGAATAGTGTTATGGCGCATATCTTCGCTTTTAACAATAAAAAATCTTTCACGAGGGAAATAATTAAACCATTCTATTAATTGTTCTGCATAATGACCACGTGATAAATATGAATAACGTTGAAAGTTAAAGCTATAATAATGCTCATCAACTAACATTTTCTCTCGTTCACCCGATAAACGTTCTTGTTCTATTGCAATTGCTTCTTCAAAAGATAGTTTTTCTGTTCCTTTTCTAAGTTCATGATGATAATGAGAGTAAGCACGCTCAACAGGGTTTCTAATTACTAAAATAAATTTCGCATTAGGTAAAAATTTAGCTGCACGTCTTGCTGCTAATGGATGAAATATATAATAAGGTGTTGCTTCTCCGGTAATAAAGTCTTGTTTGTGAATATGCTTAAAGTAATGTTTATAAAAATATGAAGGGAAATGTGCTTTATACCAAGAGATCCCTTTATCATAATGATTATCAAAAAAGTGCATTTGTTTTTTCATTGCACTAATAATAAAAGGGTGCATTATTAAATATTGATATAAAGAAGTTGTTCCACATTTTTGTCCACCAAGAACAAGGAAGTCTGGCATTAAACGCCAGGATGCTGTTAATATTCGGGCACTACGCTCTATTTTAATTGGAAGAGTTAATGTAACAAGAGTTTTAGCTTTTTCTAGCATAAATATATTGCAGTTATTAAAAAAAATGATTTGTAATAAGTAAAAATTTAGTTATTTTGTGCCATTACTTTCTGTAGGAACGATTTTATAAACACAATAGTCAAAAGCGTCTTCACTAAGGCGAAAAAGAGTTATTGTCCAAACCTCACTACTCTTTTCACCATCTCGATCAAAGTTTATTTGTACATCAAAACGCCCAACTTGTTGAGATGTACCATTAGAATCAACAATTGCCCAGCTTTGTATGCCGAAAATATCACTGTTTATAATTCCATCACCAGGACAATATGAATTTTTTGCTTCGTTACCAGCGATCTTATCAGCAAAAAACTCATTTATTACTTTAATTTGGTTTTGCTGCCATTCAGGAACAGGTTCTTTTTCTTCTACTGATGTACAAGAAGTAAAAAATAGTAGTAAGCAAAATAGTATTGTAGTTAATATAGAAAATTTCATAATAAACTATTCCGTTAGAGGTTTATTTTTTTGTGTTACTTGATAAGGGACTTTATCTATAGTGAGTTCCCAGTTAACATAGCCATAACCAGAAGGAATTTTTATTAAACAGTCAAATTCTCCAAATGTAGCAGGTGTTACATCAGGATTATCTGGTTGTATAGGCATTAAAGAGATATTACTTTCTGTAATAAAATTATTTTTCTCATCAAATACTTTTACATATAAAGGAGGGTTATATTTTATTGGCTCTTTACCAATATTTTCGGCAATACCAGATAATTCTAAGTAACCACGACGATAATCATAGTGAGTGATTAATATATGTATTTTATTATCACTAAAGTACTGTGGAAACATAAAAATTATTCCAGCTATAAGAATTGTAAAAGCTATTAATCCAATAATAATTTTGCGTTTCATAATGTTTGAATAACAATTGAAAAGTTAATGTTATAAGTTTAATAGTTTTAATAGAAAACTATCTGTTAGCAAGTATTTGTTTATCGATATCAGAAATTTTCTCTTGATGAGCTAACCAAAATTCAGAGTTACGTTGAGCATTTAGTTCATCAACAGTTTTTCCTTGTTGTTCAACCCAAGTATAATATTTAAGGTTCAGCCAGGATTTTTTAACATCCATAGTAGCTTCTTTAATCCAGTCTAATTTAGCTTTGTGAAATATAGATACTGTTCTAATAGCAGCTTCTACTTCATCCATTTGACCATGCATTTTAGTTAGTTCTTGTAAAACTGAAGGATAGCGGTCAATACCATCTGTAGCAACTGTAACAATATTTTCATGTTTTCCTAATTCAAAGTATTTTGCGGTTTTGATAGCTCCTAGTACATTACAAATACCAGAAATTCCAAAAACCTGAGAAAGAGGTTCTAAAACTTCTCTAGCAATACCAAAACGCTTTTCTAATGCTCTCATTCCTGTTTCTTCGGTAAGAAGTTGTAAACCCTTTTTACATTCAAGATCATCAATACAAATTATTGCATCCATATTTAAGACATTATGAACCCAAGTAACGTGTTTATCTCCAATACCTTGAATATCATGACTTCCATATCCATTATTATACATAGTAGGACATTGAATAGGTTCAAGCCCAATAGTTTTGGATTCATAGAATTGTTGTTTGAGTCTATCACCCGCAGCAATTGTTCCAGAAGATCCCATAGCAGAAACAAAAGCTGCGACACGTCCATTTCCATTACCTCTTTCAGCAAGCTCTTTTACTGCTTCAATTATACTATTACCGGTTACTGCATAATGAAATCTATAGTTACCAAATTCTTGGAATTGGTTCAGGATTTTATTGTTAGGATCGGTTGCGGCAAGTTCTTTGCTTTTATCATAGATTTCCTTAACATTGCTCTCACACCCAACAGTTTTAATATATTTTGCCCCATAACTAGTAATTTTATCAAAACGTTCTTGGCTCATCATTTCAGGTAAAAGTACTAAAGAATCATAGCCAAGTCTTGGCCCTACCCAAGCTCCACCAATACCAAAATTTCCTGTAGAAGGCCAAACTAAAGTGTCACGGCCAGGTTTAATTTCACCTGCTAGTTGTTTTTCCATTGCAATAGAATAAGTTGGGCCTACTTTATGGCTTCCTGTAGGAAATTCCTTACCATAAAGCACTATAATGTTAGCTTTGATTCCTGTAAGCTCTTTTGGTAAAACGAGATAATTTACTCGGCCTTGAGCATTTTTCCAAGTAATATTGTAAAGATTTATAGGATTAAGAGGGTCGGTTACTTTTGCTGCTAATGCTTTTTGGCGAATATCAGAAGGAATTTTTGTAGGATCTTGCATTTCTGCAAAAGTTGGGCCAAATATCATTTTGCTCATTTTCTAGGATTTCCTTTTTTGCAATATGGGGTGGAAAATCAACAGATTACCACAGAGGCGCTACTTGGGGAAGATCCCTCGTGCTGCTAATGCTTGACGAGCACGCAATGGGTTATTTAATTTAGGGTCTGGAATAAGTATATCTAAAGCATGTTTAGGCCAACTTACCCAAGAGGAAAAAACTATTGTGTCTATATCTATTACTAAAAGCTCTGGTTGTTTAGGGTCTTTAGGATAATAAACTTGCATACCATAATCTGATATATTTTGGTTATTTACTTGAGTTTGTCTTAAACTCCAATAACATGTTTTAATTAAACATGTTAACCAATCATCTTGAGTAAAATTTTTGGACTTTAGCAGTAAGCTATAGATTTCAGAAGGGTTTTCAGCATAAACTCCAATTTGATTTTGACCTGCCCAACGAAGAGATTTTATATATTGCCAAATATTACCAGCTACTTTATCACTAGTAGATAAGTAATATATATTAATTAATGAATCTCTAGTGGCTTGAGTCATATTATTAAATAAATTTATTGCCTCAGTTTCATTTGATAGATTTGATAAAGTCTTGGTAAGCATTTTTTGTTCAGTTGGGGTTAAATTATCCCAGGAAAAAATTTCTTCACGCATAAGCTTAATACTTTAGTGATCTATGGTTTAGCCTTTATTTTATTGTCTTACTACTTGGGCATAATCTAGATAGAGGGCAAATTTGACAATCAGGCCGATTAGCTTTGCAAATTTGCCTTCCATGGAAAATAAGTAGATGTGAAAAATCTATCCAATCAGATTTAGGGATTATTTTTATCAAATCTTTTTCAATTTTTTCTGGGTTATTTTCAGTAGTTAGCCCTAGGAGTTGACTAATACGACGAACATGAGTATCAACTACAATGCCTACAGCCTGTCCAAAAGCATTACCTAACACAACATTAGCTGTTTTACGGGCTACACCAGGAAGAGTAAGTAATTCATTCATGGTTTTAGGAACTTGGCCTTGATATTGATCTATTAAAATTTGTGCAGTAGCTTGAATATTTTTGGCCTTATTACGAAAAAAACCTGTAGAATGAATGTCTTGCTCAAGTTCTGTGATACTAACATTAGCATAATCATTAATAGTGCTATATTTTCTAAATAAACTTGCTGTTACTTTATTAACTCTTTCATCTGTACATTGTGCAGAAAGAATAGTCGCCACTAGTAACTCAAATACTGTGTTATAGTTAAGCGAGCATTCTGCTTTGGGGTAATATTCTTTTAAGAGTTCTAATAATTGAGTAATGTAATTTGTTGTAGGTTGAAAATTGTGGATTAAAATGGGTTTATTTTTTTTGCTAGCCATAAGGCGATAGTAGCTTAGCAAAAGTCTTTGGGCAAGATGCTAGTGCTTTGAGAGTTAAATTTTCCTTGCTGAGAATAATAACTATTAATACTATTGATAAAACATAAAATACTATATTAAAAGAGAAAAATAAGTTAAGGGGCAAATATGGAACTTACAGGACAGTTGAGTGATTTTCCACTCACCGATATCCTGCAAATACTCTCACTTAGCTGTAAAACAGGAACTTTAATTTTACGTAGCGACCAAGGCCAACGAGGAATGCTAGTATTTATACGTGGAAAAATAGTTCAGGCCAGTACAGATTCTATACTTTATTCCTTAGGGGAAATTTTAGTTCAAGACAATGTAATTACTGATGAAGAAATGGAAGAGGCTTTAGAAATTCAAAATTCTATGGCAAAACCAAGACTTATAGGATCTATTTTAGTAGAGCAAGGAAAGGTTAGTCGAGAATATTTACTAAAAGCTATCAAACAGCAAATACAAGGATCTGTAGCAGAACTACTTACTTGGAAACGAGGGACTTTTGAAATTAAATTAAATGCTATCCCTATTGGTAGGGGACTTCCTTACATTACTCAAGATTATGTTTATACAGAAGGATTAAATATTGATGAATTAATTTTAGAAGCTACAAGACTTTTAGATGAAAAACGGCGTGATGGTTCATTTCCTGAAGTTAAAAAAACTTTGCCAATTACTCCAACAAGTAGCGAAGATCTATTAAAAGAACTAGATGATTATATTGAGCCAAATTCCTCTAGAGATGATTTAGATACTATAAATTCAGCCGAAAAAGCTATACTGCACTTAAAATATTTACTAGAAGAATTAAAACAACAATCTTTTCAAGGCGAAGTAACTTTACTAATAATGAGACTTGCTAGCGAAGTTTGTAGTAGAGGAGTTTTATTTTTAGTTAAAGAACATGAAGTTGAAGGACTAGGACAATTTGGTCTATCAGCAGATAGTGTTTCCGCCGATAAAAGCGTCATTATTCCTTTGGAACAAAATTCACTCTTAAACCGTGTTGTTAAAGCTTGTAAAACTCAAATAGCTCCACTAGACAATAAAACTTATGATAGAGAAATACTTAAGCAACTGGGGGGCGAAAATATGAATTTAACCGCATTTGGCATTCCTTTAGTTGTGGATAATAAAGTAAGAGTGATTTTATATGGAGATAATTACCCAGGGGATCGTGGAGTAGGTAGTTTAGATGAATTAGAGATTCTTATAAGTCAGGCAGGTCTAATGATGGAAAAACTGATTTTGGAGCAAAAACTAAATTTCTTTAGTCAGTAAATTAGTACCCAGTAAATTAAGTAAATCAATATTTTAAGATTTGATTCTATAAACCCAATCATAAATAACTGAGTTTATAGGCAATAATTTTTACAAACTGAGAATTAGTAAAGTAGAAGATTAAGCACGAAATTGTTGTCTTAGAGCATAGCCAACAACCACAGACAAATAATCTCTAAAAGAAGGGCAGCTAAGGCCAGTATCTTTTAATGCTTCTTGAGTAGAAGTATCATCAAAATCTTTTTCTGAGATTATATAAGGCATATGTCGTTGAATTTGTTGCCAAGCCCTTTGGAAAAACTTTTCTGATTTTTCACGATCTCCTCCTTGCATGTGTTCGATAATTTCAGGAGTAATAATCTCAGGACGATTAACTAAAGGCTTTCCTTGATCTTTATTAAAATTATTAAACTCTTTAAGACAGCTATCAACTAACTCATCAAGATCAATACTTCTACGTAAGCCTGCTGTTAAGTGATAAGTTTTCCCAACAGAACTAGATTGATTTCCAATAGCTACAATAGCATCACAAACATAGTCAATAGGTACGATATCTAGCTTAACATCGGGGCGGCAGGGTAAAAATGTTAGATGCCCAAAATATACCCATTTCATAGGCTCATAAATTACGTAGAAATGCCGTGTACGTCCAGTAATTGCATCTCCTGAGATAATACTTGGTCGGTAAATAGTAATAGGCAAACTTGTCATTTGATTACGTAGTAATATCTCAGATTCATACTTAGACTGTTCATAGGTATTAAAAAAGCTTTGTCCACATTCTAGTTCGTTTTCTTTTATGATTCCTGCTCGGTTGCCTGCCACATAAGCAGTAGAGACATGATGATAGCGCTTAAGAATACCTAGATCTTGTACTTGGTGTGCAAATTTTAAGATATTTTCTGTGCCAAGATAATTAATTTGACGTGCTTTTTCTAAAGGTTGATCAAAGCGGGTATTTGCTGCTGAATGATAAATTTCACCAACTTCTTTAGCTATTTTTTTATAATCATCTCCTAAACCTAAATCTTCTTTCTCTACATCTCCAGCTAGGGCAATAACTCGATGAGAAATTTCTTTAGGCAAATTAACAGAACTTAATACTGTTTGTCGTCTTTCTTCTAACTCTGACTTATTACTAGCTCTAAGTAAAATATAGATAGGGGACTCTTGATTTTTTTCTAATAAACGTGGGAGCAGTTCACCAGCTAAAAAACCACTAGCTCCAGTAACAAAAATTGCTTTACAACTATCACTAGACATAATTATTAAAAATACCTTCTAAATAAGCTCTAAAAAATCTAGGGTGTACTTATAGTACAAGTTCCTTTTTAAGCCAAGGCAATTTGGTCTAGTTTTAGGTCTAGTTTTAGGAAATTTTTTAGGTCTTAAATAGCTTTATACTATAAAATACTATTAAATGATTTTCCTGCTTTTGGAAGTCTGCTTTATGGCTTATCGTACTAAACTACTAGGTTTATTACTAGACAGTTTGAGCATATGCCAAAGTATACAAACCCTTTTCTATTCAATCTAATGAGTGGGAACTTTAGAAGGTAAATGATGATTTTATTTAATTCTGGATCTTAATAAATGCAATACGTTTCTAATTTTGTTTTATTTCAAGGTGAAAGAATTTGGTACTGGATTTATGGTGAAATGCAATCAGGTGTTTCTCCTTTATTGATAGTACATGGAGGGCCAGGCTCACCTCATAACTATTTGCTTCCTTTAGCAGAGTTAGCTAAAGAACGCCCAATAATTTTTTATGATCAATTGGGTTGTGGGAAATCCTCCTATTTAGGCAAAAGCACTTCTCGTTGGAATCTAGATTATTTTCTTAGAGAATTAATAGAGCTAGTAAGACAGCTTAATCTAACAGATTTTCATCTTTTGGGGCATTCTTGGGGAAGCATTTTAGCCACAGAATATGCTCTTACCAATCAATCTAACTTAAAAAGCCTTATTCTTGCTAGCCCTTGTTTAAGTCTTCCTATGTGGATAAAAGACACTCAAGAGTTATTAAACACGTTACCAAAAGAGATTGTAGAGACTCTAGAACAGTATAAGGGAAAAAGCGATAGTGAAGAGTTTCAAACCCTAGCTATGGAATATTATGAGCGTTATGTATGTAGGCTAGCAAAATGGCCTCAGGCAATGATGGATTCTATAGATGGAGCAAATGATCTTGTATACAAGACTATTTGGGGTGAATCAGAATTTTTAGTAACAGGAAATATCCGTGATTATGATGTCACTAAAAGATTAAGTGAAATAGCTATACCCATATTATTTACTTGTGGTCGTTATGATGAAGCTACACCTCAAACTACTTTATTTTATAAGAGTTTATTACCGAAATCAGAGATCAAAATATTTGAAGATAGTTCTCATTTGCCACATTTTGAAGAAACCGGAAAATATTTGCCGGTTTTATCAAATTTTATGCGTCTAAACTCACAGTAAGGAAAGGGTTTGAGCCTGTTCCTAAAAAGTTGCAGAAATGTAGAAAAAAAAATTATATGTAAGCAACTTTTTAATGTTGACACCGATAAGTTGAGTGAATAGTATTTCAGCAATATGTAATTTGTAATTGAAAATTAAATATCATTATTAAACAATTATATTAAATAAAATTTTAGGAGGATTTCATCATGGCATTCATAGGTGGTGTATTTAAAAGTATTGGTAACGCAGTAAAGAGTTTTGCAACCAGTGGCATTGGAAAAACCTTAATAGGTTTTGCTGCTAACGCTATAGCTCCAGGATTAGGTTCTGTAATAACAAATGTAGCTACTAATTTGCTAAGCGGCAAAAAATTGGGGCCATCTCTCTTACAAGGTGCTTTAGGTGCATTTGGTGGTGTAGCAGGCAAATTGGCTGGAGGTCTTATCAGTAAGCTTCCTACTGCTCTTCAAGCTCCATTAGGTAATATCGCAAACAGCCTACTTAAAGGTGAAAAACTTAGTGTAGGTAGTGTTGTAAGCAATTTATTAAAAGGCTCAAAACTTGGTCAGACTATTTCAGGTGTTCTTAATAAAGCTCAAAACCTTCTTGGCGTTGGAACAAAGTTTGGCACAGATGCTCAAAGTGTACTAAATTCGGTTTCCAAACTTCTTGGTAATTTTGGGGTAAACACTAGTGGCTTGGGTAATATTAGTAATACAATTAGTAATGTTTTGGGTACACTTGGTAAAGTAAATGACTTTCTTAATAGAGTTGGTGGTCTTGTCAACCCTCAAATGGCATTACGCGCATAAGAGTTTCTACAAGACTATTGCAAGAAAAGTTTTCCTTGACAAGGCAACCGTAATTAGATACGGTTGCCTTGTTTCATTTTATAGGTAATTTCTTAAATTCTTAAATAAATAAAACTCTTTTAAGTTAAGTATAAGTAATAAACTAAAACCAGTTTATCTAAGGGAATATTTAATTTATGACAGACTCATTCTTAAAAGCTAATACTGAAGAAGAACTTGTTGAACTAATAAAAAGAACTGCTGAAGGTGAAATATCAATACAGCAGTTTTTTGAAATAAACCAAGATGACATGGATATTATGGCTCTACTTGCTAATGCTCTTTACGAAGAAGAACGCTATGATGATGCCTTAGTAATTTTAGAGGGTTTAATTGGTCTTAATGACAAAGATGCTCGCTATTACAACGCAGCAGGAGCAATATTTATTCAAAAAGAAAAATATGATGAGGCTTATGATGCCTTAAATAAATGTCTTGAGCTAGATGCTGATAATTTAGAAGCTTATGTTAATCGCGGGGAAGTTTATTTGATGAATTCTCGATTAGAAGAGGCTGCTGCGGACTTTGATAGAGCAATCTCAATGGATCCAATGGAGCAAAATCCTGCTGCTAACCGTGCTAGACAGCTTGTTTGGGGAATGTATCAATTCTTACAAGAATGTGAAAGACAAGGATTAATGGATCCAGATTTTGACTTTAATACTCTTTATGAACCTGAACCCAATGCTAGTCCCAATGATGATAGACCGATTAATCCTAGTGATCAGAAATTATAAAAACTATAAATAAATTTAGTAGCCAGAAAAATAGCCTCTAACTAACTGCTAGGGATAAGTTTTTCTGGCTATTATGGTGTTAGAAAACTCACATGCAACCAACTATCGATGTAATAAATAACCAAACACAATTTTCTACTAATCCTAAAATAGACTTACACAAGATATTTTCTCAAGTTCAAAGAAAGACTTTTATTCCACATCCACGCTATAAACAGCCTCATTTAATGACACTTGCTGGTCACTTTTGGCCTAGAGATAAATTTATTGCTGAAAATCTTACTCAAGAGAGAATCTTTCAAACTGATGTAGAAGCTAAAGTGCTGGCTCATTGTCATTGGCAACCTAATAGAAAAAATACTGCTACTTTAGTTATGGCTCATGGACTAGAAGGCTCTAGCACGACTCATTATATGATTGGTACAGCAATTAAAGCTATTAAAGCAGGTTTTAATGTGCTACGTGTTAATCAACGTGGGGGAGGTGGCACTCATTACCTCTCGCCAAGTCCTTATCATCCAGGTTTAAGCGATGATCTTAGAGCTATTATTAAAGAATTAATTGAAGTAGATAAACTCTCAGAAATATACTTGCTAGGTTTTTCGATGGGAGCAAATCAGTCATTAAAGCTAGCTGGAGAATATGGTGATGCTACACCGCCTCAATTAAAAGGTATTTGCGCTATTTCTCCACCAATTGATCTAGCTATGGTAACAAGATCAATGCACCAGCCAAAGAATTATTTCTTTGAGGCAAATTTCTTAAGGGTTTTGCATCGTAGCCTAAGACGCTACCATAAATTTTACCCAACTCGTTATGATGTTAGTAAAGAATGGAAAGCTTTTACCTTACGCCGCTTTGAAGAATTATATACTGCTCCTTGTAATGGTTTTAGTAGTGTAGAAGAATATTACAAAATAGCTAGTTCTAATCGTTTATTAACTAAAATAAAAATTCCTACTCTAGTAATTCACTCACAAGATGATCCCTTTATTCCTTTTTTAATGTTTGAACAAGCTAGTTTTAGCTCAACTACAAAGCTTTTAGCCCCACGTTATGGTGGACATATGGGATTTTTACGTGGTGAAATCGATGAGGAAGACCGCTATTGGAGTGAAAATCGAGCAATAGAGTTCTTTAATCTACTAAGACAAGATACTTAATTGTGCGAATGTTTTGCTAGGCATATTATTTGCGTTTAGCTAAGCTAACAAAGCGTTCTAGGAAACTTTTAACCTAAGGAGCAAGAAAATGATTAACTTAAAGAGAATTCTTTTTCCAACAGATTTTTCTGAATGTGCTAGACATGCTTTTAGCTATGCACTTGACCTAGCAAGACTTTTTAATGCTGAACTCCATATTTTACACGCTATTGTTAACCATACTTATGCTGGGTATTTTTCCGCAGATCAGGAAAATCTTTATAAGAGTTTGCGTAAAAACGCTGAATATTTAATGGAGGATTTAATAGAAAAATATCCCCTAGATTCAATAAAAGTAGAAAAACTCTATTTTCCTGCACTTTCTGCTAGTTCAATGATTATAGATTATGCAGGGCAATCCCAAATAGATTTAATCGTAATGGGAACTCATGGAAGACAAGGTTTAAGCCATTTAATGCTTGGTAGTGTAGCAGAAAATGTTATCCGTACTGCTAATTGCCCGGTTTTAACTGTAGGAAAAGATGCTGACCAAAATAAAGATGCCAGCATAACTTCAATAAAAAATATTCTAGTTCCTATAGATTTTTCTGAGCACTCAAAAAAATCTTTAACTTATGCTATAGAACTAGCCAAAAATTACAAAGCAACTTTACAGCTTTTACATATAATTGACACACCCATTTATCCTGCTTTTTATGTAGTAGACCAGCTTGCTACTACTTCAATTGCCTCTAATATCAAAACTAGAGTCCTAGAAAACCTATCGACTTTACTTAAGAGTTTAGGAGAGTGCCAAGTAAATACAGAAATACATGCTTTAGAAGGTAGAGCCACAACAGACATAGTTAAATTTGCTTCTGAAAATAATAGTGATTTAATTGTTATTGCTACACATGGGCTAACAGGTGTAGAAAGATTTCTCTTAGGTAGTGTAACAGAAAAAGTTGTAAGAATTGCTAAAACTCCTGTCTTTACCGTCAAACCTCATGGAAGACAAATGATATAAAAGCTTATAAATTTTTTAGGAAAAGCTATAAAAACTTAAGCACAATATTTTTGTTTTATCCGATAATAAATGTGAAACTGAACCGCTATTCATTTTATGTCACAACAATCTTTGACTAAAGAACAAGAGGGAGTGATAGAAGATATTGTACGTTATTTAGGGCTTGATCCTAAATGCTTAGAACTTTTAACCATACCTCTTACTGATTGGCCTGATGGAATTTCTGTTTACTATATCCTACGTAAGGACCGTCATGGTCGAATCTTTTATCATTACATTTGTTTTGATGGTGAAGTCTATTCACCTTTTACACCTGATGGACTAGAAAGATTGCTCAACCGTTTACTTTCTTCAAGGCGATTTACTTTAACAGCAGAACAATTAGTTAATGTTTTGCTTATGTATAAACGACCTGAGCCATTTATGACATTTGTTACAGATATTGAAAAAGATCTTTCTCCTAGTAGTCGGCATGCTTTAGAGTATTATTATGGATTAACAGACCTTACACCAAAACTCACAGAATTAGAAGAAGATTATAAATTAGTATTTTGGACATTAAATATTCGCCGCGAAATCCTTAAACGTTGGAATGCTTTTATTTATGAAGGTGGTCGATTACGTTTAAGCGAAGATATAATAATTGAACTTAGAGATGCTCGTTTAGGTCAACAAAGTATTTAAGCTTTTAGTTGTAAGATTAAGATTTTTAAGGAGTTACTATGGTTGATATCACTAATCCTGGTTTAGCCCCATCTTATAATTCAATAGATCTAGAGCAACAAACTACAAATATTGAAACTAGTGATGCTAATACTACAACGGAACCAGAAGTAGAAAAAAGTAATTCAGGAATAATTATTAATCCTAAATTAGGAGAAGATGAGGAACTAGGGATTACTGATGAAGAAAAACGCAAAGAAAAGAAAAAAGTTGATGAAGAAGCAAATTTAACTTCTCGCTACTTAAAACCACGACGTAGTTTTAATACTAATGCCTTACGTGATCAGCTTTCTCAACGTCTTCAGCAATCGCCTTATCAACAATCGACACCAAAAAGTAATAATCAACCAGCAAATCAAATTCAATCTAGCCAACCAATTCAAATTAATGAAACTTCTGAGCAATTAGATGGCCTTATTCAATTACAAAGCTTACCTCAAACAGAACGAATGTCTGATAATTTAATGGGTAAATCTACTAGTAGTTCTGATGGTTTTGTGAGAAATAGTGGAAAGCCAAATGCTGTTATTTTTGCTAAGCCTCAAGGGTTATCAACACAATCTTCTAACAGTACTCAATCTGGACAAAATATAGATGCTTTATCACAAGCTAATGCTAAAGGTGCTTTTAGTTCAGTTGTTAATAAAGCTATTTCTCTATTTGGTGAAAAATCAGCTTTTTCTCAACCCACATTAACAGGTAACGACCGCGAGCAAGTTAAACAAGCTTTAACAACAAAATATCCTATTTTTGCTACTTTGCCAATGGCTGTACAAAATTCTATTGCTGAAGTCTTTGTTAATCAGCCAGACTTGCCTCTAGATACAGCCAAAACCTTTATTCAGTTTGCAGAAACTAATAGTTTTCAGAAACTATCAACAACTGATAAAGCTACAGTTTTTAAGATGTTTGGTACTTTAATGCAAAGTCCATTGTTTAATAATTTTAATGATGGTCGTATTGGGCAATTACTTAATGATATTGCTGAGGGGCTAATTGATTTTCAAGTCTATAGATCTTCAAGTAGCGAAACTGGAAAAAGTGATACAACAGGTTTTGCCCTTAATTTAGGTTCTCAAGAGGTTACTTCTGCTTTAAATACAGCACTTAAAGGAGATAGCAGTAAGCTAGTAAGTATTTTATTAAATTTAGGAAAACAAGTTCCAGACCTTCAAGCTCAAGACCCTACTTGGAAAGGCTTAATGTCACAATCAGAATTTAAGGATCTTTCAGTTGGACAACAGGAAATTTACCAAACAGTTAAACAATTTCCTGGGGCAGATACTAAGAAGCTAATAGAATATGCTCAATTACCTTCGGCTAAGTTTTTAGCTGCTACTACTAGTGACCGTACTAATGAACTAAAACTAGTTGCGGCAGTTAACGCTACTAACACTATGGTAAAAGAGGGTGAAGTAAAAGAAAGTACAGGAGAAATGGCTGGTCAGCCTCCTAAAACCACAGGATCAGGTTTAAGACTAGCAGGGCTTTCTGCTGGAAGACTTGATGCTTCAGGCCCAACTCAACAAATGCCTTTAGATAAGCTAATCCAAGAAGGGACAGTTAATGTTGAGTTTTATCGTGCAAATGATGGGAAGAAAAATATTGTTGATGGTAATAATATCAAGCTAAATATTGCAGATCCTAGTGTGCAACGTAGTCTTTCTACAGATGGAAAACTAGTTACAGGTGCAATTAACCGTTTTAGTGGGGTTGCTGCTCAAAGTATTGATGAAAAAATAAAAGATCTTAATAACACTCCTGGGTTTAAGAAGTTAGATAATGAAACTAAACGCCTAATAGCAAGTGCATTAAAAGAACATCCTAATGCAGACCTAAAGGAATTACTTAAGTTTAGTGAGTCTCCTAATTATACAGAAATTCCTCCTGATAAAAATAATCGTGAGAAAGCTCAATTAATGCGAATGGTAGCCTCACTTTTACATCAATACGCAGATAATCCTAAGCAATTAGCTATGCTATATAACTCACTCCAACGCTTATTTAATAATGATATTAAATTTAATGGATTTATAAATGATAGTAAGTATGCTAGTAATAATCAGGGCGGGGGAGTTTCTGTAAACTCTAAATGGGTTGAAAATGAAAGAGAAGCGGCAACTGCTTTTGTTACTGAAGTAAATCATGCTTTGTATGAAAGACCTAATATAAGTTGGGGCGGGACAATTGCGTTTTTTGCTAATGAGTATAGGGCGGCTTATACAGAGGTTCTTTTCCGCACTAATGCTGAGCCTGAGCCTGAACATATGCGTCAGTTTATTAATGGGTTATTAAACACTCAACCTTCTAGCGTTTATGCTCACTTGCGCAATACTATGGATAGAGATCCAGTTTTTTCTAACTTAGTCAATTGGATAAGTGAAAAGCTTGATAACGATGAAGTAATTAAGCCAGAAGAACTAAGGCAAACACTTTTGGGAATGGTTGGCAAAAGTCCTAATATTGCAAGCGAAGAACCTTTTAAGCAGTCTTGGTTTATTGATAATGAAAGCCCATTTCCTGATGCATCTGCTGTTTTAGCAGAAGTGTCTAGACAACTACATTTTGATAAACTTTCTACTAAAGAACAAGCAATAGTTATAAATTTAGTACGTAAATATAATGCTGACCCACAAGTATTTCATCAATTGATGCAAATGCCTAAATTTACAGAGTCTGAAGAAACAAACCGAGCTTGGTTATTAAGAGTTTTAGGTGGACTTTCTTCAGAGGCTAGTAAAGAGGGTAAAGGCTCGCCTGCTCACCGAACTTTGACCCAAATACTTGGAGGCAAAGTAGAAATAGAGTTTTATCAATCAGAAACAGATTCTAGACTTCAGTATTTAGAAAAGAATGTTCTTAATATTAATTTAACTGAGGGGCAAAATCTCCTTATAGATGATTGGGTTATAGGTCTTAATGACTTAATTATTGAATCTGTTATAGGAACTAAAAAATAGCTTTTAAGAAAATATATCTAAAAATTCTAGAAAAGTTAACAAAGCTTTTGTTAACCTATTTTTTTTTGGGGTTAAGTAAAGTAATCTGCCCTTGGTTATATAAAGTAATTTGCTCAGAAGGACTAATTTCATCTGTAGCAGTTTTGGTTTTATTAGCTACTATAATTGTGGCTTGATCAAAAATAGCGTCTAGGGAGATCTTGTTTGTTTGTTTATTTTCAGTAAATGGATATTGTTTTTGTTCAACTCCTGCGGCTAAAGCAAATGTTTGAGCAATTTCTAATAAATTAGGTCTATTTTCAGGTTCCTTTTCTAAAGTTCTAAGTACAAGGTTATCTATGCTATCAGGAAGTGTTAATACAAGGGTTTTAAGAGATATAGGAGTCTCGCTAAGTTGTGCCATCATAAGGCTTGATAGGCTATTGGCATATTTTTGAAAAGGTGCTTGACCAGAAATCATTTCGTAAATTACTGAGCCTAGGCTATAAATATCTGATGATATATCATAAGAATCTAGTGCTAAGCGCTCAGGAGCCATATAAAGAGGTGTACCTATTAAGCCTTCTGTTTCCACCAAATTATTTTTTGCACTTTCAGTAGGATTTATTAATTTAGCAATACCAAAATCTAAGACCTTAATTATTTCACCTTCTATATTATTATGGAGGAAAATATTATCAGGTTTTATATCTCTATGAATTAAACCTGAAGAATGGGCTTTAGCTAAAACTTTACAGATAGGAATAATTACTTGTGCAACACGCTCTAAACTTAAGCGTCCATTATTCCTAAGCTCTAACTTAAGTGTGTGTCCTTGTAGCATTTCCATTACTAAATATGGAATTCCATCACTAGAAATCCCAGAGTCAAGTACTGCAACAGCATTAGGATGATTAACACGACAAGTTGAAATGGCTTCCTGTTGAAAACGTTCTAGGTTTTCTACTGAGTCATTACCTGGAGAAGGAGAAAAAACTTTTACTGCAACTTCCTTTTTTATATTTAGATGGGTAGCTCTATAAACTGCGCCAAAACCACCACTTCCTATTTTTTCTTCTAAGCGATATTTATTATCAAGTATTTTTCCTGGCAATGCTTCTGATAATACTGCAAAAATACGGTTAGCTTTTTGGTTTAGTAGCAATAATTCTTCATAATTTTTAGCTAGTTCTTTATTTTTACTTTCTAGTTCTGTGTTTTTCTTATTTACTTCTTCGGTTCTTTCTTGAACTTTTATTTCTAATTCTAGATTACGTTTTTCTAAACGTCCTAAATGATAGCGGTGGCCGCCATAAAGGGCAGAGGAGAAAGTTATAAGATATAAAAAGTACGCCCAAGTAGTGTGCCACCAGGGCGGAAAAATACGGATTTTTACAGATTCCCCGGTTTCATTCCAAAGGCCATCATTATTTGAAGCAATTACACGAAAAACATAATTACCAGGTACAAGCCTACTATATCTTGCGACTCGCTTTGTGCTATCGACTTCTATCCATTCTTGTTCATGGCCTTCAAGCTTGTATTTATATTTATTTTTTTCTGGGTGAGTAAAATTAAAGGCTGAAAAAGTAAAAATAAGGTTATTTGAGTTATAGGGAAGTTCTAAATAATAATTTGCGGGGACAGTATTTTTCTCTAAGTGTTGCTTTAGATACTCATTAGAGGCTTTAAGGGATGTTATAGCTATTTTAGGCAAATAAGGGTTATTTTTTATTTTGTCAGGATAAAAACGATTAAGTCCGTTGACTCCACCAAAGAAAAGCTCGCCACTTTTGCTCTTAAAATAAGCATAAAAATTAAACTCATTATCTTGTAATCCATCACTTTCATCATATGTATAAAATTTTTCACTTATAGGATTATACTTAACAATACCTCCATTTGTACTAAGCCAAAGACAGCCTTGCTCGTCGTCTAATATCGCATAAATGAAATCATTAGGCAAACTGCTATTTGTTTCATTAATCCTTAAAAATGTCTTAGAACTAAGATCTAATTTGTTTAAACCTTGTTCAGTAGCTACCCAAAGACTATTAGACTTATCTAAGTATAATGAAGTAATAAAATTAGAAGAAATAGTTTTAGTATTCTGAATATCGTTTTTATAGGGGGTAAAAGTGTCTTTTACTGAATCATAAAAACTTAATCCGTTACGTGTCCCAATCCAAAAATTTCCATTTTTATCTTCGCATATTGCAGTAACTCGATTACTGTTAATTTTTCCTTCAGGGTTTTTATCATCCCTTTTATAAGAAACGTACTTATTATTACTAGGATTAAATTTATAAAGCCCTTGATTAAAAGTCCCAATCCAAAGTAGGCCTTTACTATCTTCAAAAAATATTTGGGCAGAAAGTTCTTCTATTTCTTGTGGGAGATTAAGCTCTTTAGTAATAAACCTATCCCTTTTTATATCATAAACAACAATGTTATGTACTAAACCAATCCAAAGTAGGCCTGAAGAGCTTTCAAAAAAAGTTCTAACCCCATTATTCTTAAGCTCATTAATTATTTTTTGAGTATTTGGACTAATATTATTATTTGGACTATATCTTATAAAGTTTTGTAGTGTGCCTAACCAAAGAGTTTTTGAAGAATCTTCAAATATTGCAGAAATAGAGTCATATTTAGAAGAATTTTTTTCTTTTTTATAATTAAAATGAGAAAAACGTTTAGCATAAGGATCAAATATATTAACTCCTTTGTCTAAAGTCGCTATCCACATTCTATTTTCAGAATCAAAAAATATTTCTCTAATAAAACCATCAGAAAGACTTGAGTTATTAGAGTCGCTTTTATGATAAGTATTAAGGCTTTCGCTTTTAGGGTCAAAACGTAAGATACCTTTGTTAGTAGCAATCCATATTATGTCTGATTTATCACTGACAATTTTATTATAGTTTTTTTGGTTATCATTTTTGTAAGAATCTATAAAAGTAACTACCCTAGAAAAACTATTATTAGAATCATTATATTTACACATTCCATTAGGAGTACATATCCAAATAAAATTGTCACTTGTTTGAACAATGCTAACTATCCTATTATTATTAATGCTCTTAGGGTTATTATCTTCAGGAAAATACCTCTTAAAAGTATTATCTTTTTCATCAAAGAGGTTTAACCCATTAGTTGTTCCTACCCAAATACGATTTTTATGGTCTTGAAAAATTGCAGTTATGTAATTATCGCTAATGCTATTAGGGTTATTGGGTTCATTATAAAACTTATAAATTCGCCCATCGCTTTGATTTATATAATTAAGCCCCTCTCCAACAGTTCCTACCCAAACTCTATCTAATTTATCTACGTAAATTCTACTTGTGGTATCTGCAATAGTAACAGTATCTTTGTTAGATGTTTTTCTAAAAATGGTTATTTCTTCAGTGGTAGTGTTATATTTGTTAACGCCTCCACCATTAGTAGCAATCCAAATATTATTAGACTTATCTACTGCTAAACTACTGATATAGCTATTAGATAAAGTATTAGGTTTTTCTGCTTGATATTTAAGTATGTAAAAGCCATAACCATCAAAACGAGCTAATCCATCATTAGTACCAAACCATAAATAACCTTGTTTGTCTTGTATTATGCTATTAACTGTATTTGAAGGAAGGCGATTACTTGTTATTAAAGGCTCAAACCCTGTTTGCTGAGCAAATACATTAGTACTTAAAATTGCTAGCAGAAAAAGAGTTATTGCTAGTCTTAATAGCATGCAAAATCCTTAAATCTAATTATTTGTTATTTGGGGCTTTAGAATTATTATAGCAATTGTTGGGTTAGTTGAAAGCTTTGTTATCAATAATAGTAAATTTTTGATAATTTATTGGGGCACAAGAAAGTTTACTAGAATTTCATCTCCATTTCTAACTTGTTCGGTTGTTACTTTAATACTTGCCAGTAAATCATCAGATTTTATTACATAAAGCGAAACAAATGTAGTTGTAGTATCATCAAGGTTTGTTGAATAGGGAACTATAAAATCAAAATTACCCTTTTCATCTGCCTTAACCGTTGATAAATAAGGGATTCGTCGATTATTTGTAGTTTTTATTTGAGCATTAATTGTTACACTAGAATTAGGTTTAACTTGTCCTTTTAAACGCGCACCTTTTACTATTTCAAATATCATAGAAGAAGGTAGTGGAGGATCGCCTTCTAGTTTTTTCCCTTCATAAACAAGCCTGATTCGGTTTAATGTTGGGTGAGTAACGGTTCCTTGAGGAAATCCATAAGATGCTAATAACCGACCATAAAGAGAATCAAAATTTTCACCCTCCTTTGGTGCTTTAATTCCAGCTATTTCTATTAGGTAAATAACATCATCTGGGGTAAAGAAAATATATTTTATTTTGCGCTTATCTAAGCTATTTAATGCTTGAGCAGGTGCTTCAACAAAAATTTTCGCACCATCAGAAACCGCTTTTGCAAGCTCAGGTGTATGTAGTAATGGGGATGAAATTGTAGGGCGCTCAGAAAAATAAACTAGCCAGTGCCCTAAGTCCCATTCATTTGCTATTACTCCATAACTTGGCTGTTTAGGATTAATTTCAGGACTATGTTGTTTTAGCCAAGTAAAACTATCATAAAGTAATAAAAAATCTTTGTGACCAATGACTATTACACGACTAAAAAAATCTATTCCAAGAATAGAGGGTAGTAAAAGTAAAAACGTAAGCAAAATCATTAAAATTTCCCCTAAATGGTTTTTGGAGAAATGATTTTTGGCTAATACAAAACCTTCTTTTAATAAAAGTGCGCTAGCTAAGGCAAATGGTATAGGTAATAAAACACTTAATCTCATATGTGCTAAAGCAAGTGTTTGTATAATTATTAAAGAGATTAAAATTAACAAATTTACTTCGCTACGCTTAGTTATTAATACTATTATCATTACTGGGAGTAGTATTAAAAAACCTGTGTGCCAATATAAAAGATAGCTTAGACCATCAGATAGCATTGAGTGGTTTTCCCTAATAGATGAACCTAGAACATTATTTCCCTGGCTTTGGTTTGCCTCAGCTAATAATTTAGTAATCAAAGAGAAATCAAAACTAATAAAAAAAATGATACCTAAGAAAAAAGCTACTGCTAAAAGCCAAATAGGAGTAAGTTTTTTTATAGTAGCTAGAGCCATTAAAAATAGAGTAAAAAGAAGACACCCAAACCAAGAAGATGCAAGTAATGGGCTTACTCCACTGGGTTCAAAATAGTTAGTAAAAATAAAAGGAAGCAATAAAACGCTTACCCCAACAAATATTTTTAGGTTAATTAAAATTAATTGGTTTTGTCTTTCTTTAGTGACTGTAAAATAAACTATTAATAGATAGATACAGTGAATTGCTATAACAAAAGGAAACTCTGTTGTAGAGGTAAATCCTATTAGTAAAATTATACTTGGAAGAATTTTCCAAAAAGATTTTTTTTCTTTACTAGCTTGTAAGTAAGTTAAGAAAAATAAACCTTGAAATAATGCAGCGAGAAAATGGTGGTCAAAATTGCCTATTTGAGAAAAAAATATTGCTGGTGGAAGAAGTGCAGTTATTATTCCTCCAAAAAGAGAAGTAAATTTATCTGTTATTTTAATAAGAAAAAAGTAAACTACTATTGGTAGGAAACTTCCCATAACAGCAGGAAGTAAAGCGCTTATAGCCTCTGTCCACCATTTATCAGCTTGTCCTAGAGTTAAACAAGAAACTATTGCTGCCATTATGATATCAAAACCAAAAGGCCAATGTGTAGCTGCTCCTATTGGGAAGTTTAAGTAAGGATCAAAATCTGGAACATAAGGAAAATTATTAAGAGTAAGTAGTGTTCTTCTTAAGTGGTAATAAGGATCTGTGCTAGATAAAAATACTTTGCCATCAATAAATACACCATAAAAATTTGTTATTCTTAAAATAAATGCTAAAGGCCAAAGCAATAGCCAAAATGGAAGACGACTTTGAAATTTATTAGACTGAGGTTCTTCTATATTTATCATAACAAAGAAGATATCATAAATGTAAATTATAAAAGATTAAGTGTAATTTGAGCCTGACGAAGCTAAACGTCTTCCTATAATTAAACTAATTGCGATAATTATAGTTAAAAGTACACCATAAACTGCTGCATTACCTAGATGAAAAGCCCTTAATTGTGAAGCTATTTCTATTGAAATTGGCCGACTATTAGGAACATAAACTATTACAGAAGTTACAAATTCTCCCATTGCAGTAGCAAAAGCTAAAGCAGTTCCAGAAATTGCTCCTGGTAATATAAGAGGTATTGTAATTTTACGTAGGGTATAGAAAAAGCTTGCTCCTAAGCTACGGCTAGCATTTTCTAAATTTTCATCCATTTGTTCTAGATTAGCTTGTGTACTACGTAAAACCAATGGTAATGTGCGTAAAAAATAAAGAATGGGTAAAATCCAAAATGTTCCTACTAAAACTATTCCAGCATTAAAAAATTTTGGTGAGTTAAAACTAGCCGCAAAACTTATACCTAGGACTGTTCCAGGCAGTGCCCAAGGCACCATAGTTAAAATTACTAAAGCTTTTTGTCCAAAAAAACTGGTTCTAGTAAAAAGATAACTAGCAGGTAAAGCAAATAGTAATGCTACTCCTGCACCTAAAGCGCTCATTATTAAGCTATTATAAATAGGTTCAAGAAAATTTTGACTAGAGAAAACTTTTAAGTAATTAGCCATTGTATAGCTTGGAGGTAGGATTTCCATTGTCCATTTACCATCTTCTGCAAAACTAATTAAGAGAAGTGTTAAGGGAGGTAGTAAAATTATAGTAACTGCAATAATTCCAATAAATAAAAGAAGAGTTTTTAATATAGGATTTTCAATAGTATGCCTTGAGGTTAAGGAAACGCCTTTACTTCCTCCAATAGTTTTTTCTTGATTGCGAGTTAGTAAAAGTAGCGCAACAATTGATATAAAAGCTAGTATAACACTTTCTGCCATAGCAAGTTCCCATTGGCTATTAACCTTAGCATTAAATATTTGAAGGGTTAACATAGGTGTTCCGCCTCCAAATAAATAAGGAGCGCTAAAAGATGCCATTGAGTTCATAAAAGTAAGTAAGCTCGCTCCTATTAATGCAGGCCGTAGTAAAGGGAGCAATATACGGAAAAATACTTGGCTTGGTCTTGCTCCAAGGCTTCTAGCAGCATCTAGTAAAGAGTAATCCAATTGTTTTAAGCTAGTACTTACAAAAGTATAAAAAAAAGCATAAAAAGAATAAATATGTACTCCTAAAATTGCTTCAGGCCCATTTAATCGCCAAGGTGGAGCACTTAAAGCTAGGGTTCTTGCTACTGTTCTAGATAAAATCCCACTTTCACCATAAAGAAAGATAAATGCAATAACTCCAATTAATGGAGGCATTAGTAAAGGTAATGGAGCAAGCGCAGCAAATACTTTACGTCCAGGAAATTCTAGAAAATGAAAAAGTATCGCCATTGAGGTTCCGATAATAGCTGAGCCAATTACTGTTAAAACTGATAAATAAAGGCTATTCCAAGTAGATCTTAAAATTAACGAGCTTGAGATTATTTCTTGATAATTTGCCAGTGACCAATTTTCTTTGTACTGAAAGCTTGTAATAAGTATAGAAAAGTTTGGGTAAAACACTCCCCAAGTGACTACAAAACAAACGATTACTAAAAATAAAGTAAATATAGATTTATCTCTCATAAAATTAAGAAAATACAGTTATTGCATTAGGAGGGATTTTAACCCAACATTCATTTAAAAAATTAATATCTAAAGGAGTTTGAGGTGTTAGCCTAACTACTTCTAAATCAATATCTTGGACTCTTAAATAGTAATGTATTGTTGTACCAGAAAATCTTACATTTAGAATTTTAGCTGGTAAGCTATTAGTTTGTTGATCTTTTAGCATTTCAATCGCTTCAGGGCGAATTCTTAATGTTACTTCTCCTGTATTTTCTACTTTAGGGGCAGATAAAGAAAGCTCTTGTGAGATTTTATATTCTGCTAATTCTTCACTAATAGCTTTAACTAAACGGGCTTGTAGTAAATTGCTATGACCAATAAAACTAGCAACAAAAAGGTTTTTAGGCTGAAAATATATTTCCATTGCATTTCCAACCTGCTGAAGTTGCCCTTCATTGATTAATGCAATGCGATCAGCTAAGGCAAAGGCATCAGCTTGATCATGAGTAACAAAAATAGTAGAAATATTTAAGCGTTTAATTAACTCTCTAAGTTGTTGTCCTGTTTGAGTTCGTAAGGCTACATCAAGATTTGACAAAGGCTCATCTAGTAAAAGTAACTCAGGCTCTATTGCTAGGGCACGAGCTATTGCAACTCGTTGTTGTTGGCCTCCTGAAAGCTCATGAATACGGCGATTAGCTAAACCTTTAAGTTGTACAAGTTCAAGAGATGAATTGACTTTTTCATCAATCACTGACTTACTTTTCCCACGAGCCTTTAACCCAAAGGCAACATTTTCACCTACAGATAAATGAGGAAATAATGCATAATTTTGAAATACAAAGCCTAAATTTCTTGTTTCAGGAGATGATTTGGTAATATCACGATTGGCTAAAACCATTTGTCCAGTATTAGGTAGTTCTAGTCCAGCAATAAGTTTTAAGATAGTTGATTTGCCACATCCTGAAGGGCCTAAAAGGGCTAAACATTCACCTCTAGTAATATTTAGCGAAAGATTATTAACAGCGCGAACAGAACCATAGTTTTTACTTAGGTTAGATAAAGATAAATGTGTTTCTTGATTATTCAAAAGAGAAGCCTTAAGGAAAAAATTTTGCTTCTTATCTTACGAAAAAAGCTTTACTTAGGCTAGCCTTAGCGGTTGTTTTGGTTTCTAATTTGGCTATCCCAATAACGCATCCAGTCTTGAATATTGTTTTTATAAAGCTCTTGATCTAAAGGCATTGGTTTAATATCAATTTTACTTAACCATTCAGGTAATTTTGTTTTATCAATATCTGTACGTAAGGGAGGGTGATAGAAATCACGAGCCGCAATTAATAAGTTTTCCTCTGTATTTACAAACTCATAAAAGTCTTGTGCTAATTTAAGTTGAGGTGTTCCTTTAATAATTGCAATCCCATCAATAACTAAAGGAGTTCCGCTAGAGGGAATGGAAAAGGCTAAAGGCAGTTTTTGCCGGTTAATTGCTGATGCAACATCAGGTAAATCCCAAAGAGAGACAACGCCTTCTTGACGGGCTAGTTTTTGTAAAAGTACTGTACCATCAACAGTATATTCCCTAGTATTTGCATCTAGTTTACGTAGCCAATCATAACCAGCCTCAGGTTTTTGATCTACGTGCCATTGCCTTAAGATCATCGCTCCAAAAATTGTTCTCATAGTATCAGAGCGAACAGGGTCACGAATTATCAAACGTCCTTTCCATTTAGTATCTAGTAGATCGTCCCAATCTTTAGGAATTTCTTCATTTTGAACTGCTGCTTGGTTATAAACAATTACTTCAGGAGTTTGGAAAGTTCCATACCAACGATCTTGAGAATCATAGCTATTTTCTGGAATTTTATCTGCCCAGCTAGGGCGGTAGGGTTCAAAAAGCCCTTCTTCGGCTGCTCTAGAAAATGTAATAGCCGAAGCTCCCCACCAAATATCTGCTTGAACATTAGAGCGCTCTAGTTTTACACGATCATAAATTTCTTGAGAACTAAGATCTAAGAAACGTACTGTAATATTAGGGTATTTTTCTTCAAAGCGAGCTTTCATAACTTCTAAAAGCTCTGTTCCATGAGGGGAATAAATAAGTAAACTTGGACGAGAATCTTTTTTGCAATTAGCAAAAGAGAGGAAAGTAAAGAATATTACTAGTAGAGAGATATATTTACCAAATTTTTTTATGGGCTTTATTACCATATTTAATAAATTAATAAATTAAAGCTCAAGAGCATCTTTTGTAGTAATACTTAAATCACTTAGTTTTATTTTGATTTTTAGTAAATTACTACCAGGCTTACGATCAAGTTCTAGGGTCATTACATGTGTACACATTGCAGGAGAAAGCGATTCAAACACAGGCTCAATACGGCTTAAAGACTTACCGCTATTTTCATCGATTGAGAAAAACCATTTACCTGAACCAGTTTTTTCCTCTTGCAACCCTAAATTATAATCTCCAGGCAAAAGAGTTGTAGTATTTGTTTTAATAGGGGTTTTTACAGTAATACGAGCAAATTTAGCAAGGTATTTTCGTAATTCTTTGTTGGGATTACCTGATTTAAGGGCTGAAGTGTCGATTTGGCTGGTTGGTATTTGTTTATAGTGGATTTCTAATCCGCGACTACTAATCATTACATCATTTGAGTTACTTAAAAACCTACTCCAGAGTGTTGACTCTTGGTTAGGTAAGTTAGGGGCGGCATAATTTATTTTGCTTATTGTTACTAAGAGCAAAACACAAAGTACACCGCTAAGTGTCCTTATCATGTTAAAAAAACTACCTCCAAAAACTCTTATATAAAATTTGTTATAGTAAATTATTTGAGAACGAAAACTTAGTATAACGGATGTCTTAAATTTGTCTCAACAGCAAACAGATAAGATTTAACATTAAAAATGAAAATATTTATAAAAATATAATAGTTTTTAATGTTTTTCTAAAATTAAAGACAAAAGTTTTGAAAAAGTCATCGAATCTGATAAAAAAATAGCCTCAGAAAGTAGTTCTTCTGGTGGCTCATTACTACCAATAACAGCTATTGGCAGACGTTCTATGTCAAATTCTTTTCTTAAAAGTGAAATAAGTACAGAAAGATTTAGCTCTCCAACAGCAGCATCTATAACTAGTAGCGTAGGAACCTCATTAGTAACCATGTCAAATAGTGTTTTATCATTCTCAGCATAATTATGTTGCCACTTGTCTTCTTTAGTTAATAAAACGTTAATTTTTTCTATTAAATTAGAGTTATTACTTAAGGTTATTAAATGGGGCTTACCAATCGGGAGTGTAAAACGAAAAGTTGTATATTCATTTATTACACTCTCAGCAATTATTTCACCTCCATGAGCCTCTACATTTTGTTTACAAATAGCTAGCCCTAACCCATAACCACCAAAGGTTTTGGTTGAGGTTACTTGAAAATACCTAAGAAAGAGTTTAGGTAAAAATTCTAATGGGATACCCTCTCCAGAGTTGATTATAGAAACGGTAATCATTTCTGGGTTAAAATCATTAGGGGAAATTTCAACTCTTATTTCACCCTCTTGAGGAGTAAATTTAACTGCATTATCTATAAGATTATCTATTACTTGGGCTAACTTAAAGCGATCAGCGCGAATACATTTTTGCCATTTTTCTAAGATAGTCGTACGTATTTTTTTATTAGTTAAACGATCTTCAGTTTGTTGGAAGGCTTCTCGTGCTATTTTAGAAATAGAAACAGATTCTAGTCTTAATGGAGCATTACTCTCTAAATAACGAGCACGTACAAGTAGATTTTGCACTAGGCTATTAATTTTTTCACTACTACGATAAATATGATTTAGGTAACGTTGTTGTTTATCAGTTAAATTACTACTTGCAAGTAGTAGCTCAGCGTAGGAAATAATGGAAGTAAGTGGAGATCTAACATCATGCGCACATATAGAAAGAACTTCATCTTTTAGTTTATTAGATTCCCTAAGCTTATCATTTACTGAATTTAATTGGTTTATACTAATCTCAAGCTTTTCAGATAATTGTCGGTAATTTTCTTTTTGTTGGCTAAGTTCTTCTAACTGAGATTGTTTTTCTACTGCAATAGCCGCTAAATTAGCTAGGTTTTCTAGTAACTTAAGATCTCTTTCATTAAAAGAGTCACCTGATTTTTTATCATTAAGAAATAACACCCCTATGACTTTTTTAGCGCTATCTATCATAGGTGCACCAATTGTGTATTTTAATTGTTCTTGCCAAGCAATCTTATGAGTATCAAGATCTTCTGTATTTTGGGCTTGAGGAGTAAAAAAGATTTGTGGTTTACCTGAAACAAAAATTTTTCCACCCCGGCCTTCATTTGGTTTTAGAGCATAAGCTTTAGCATTTTCAGCCTTAAAACCAAAATAAGCTTTAATACGCAAATAACCATCCTGATCTGGCATTACAATAGAACCAGATTTTACTTCTAAAATTTGTCCAGCGCGTTCAATTAAAGTTTGTAAAAACTCTGAAACATTAATACTTTGGATTATTGTTGCACATAACTCTTGCAAAACATCTAGCTCAGAATTTGTGTAAACAAGAGAAGAAGTTTCAGAATTAAAAGCATTATCAGGTTTATCCATTATTATTATATTTGATAGGGCTTAACTTTGGGTTGGTAAAATTTTAACACATTTTTGGCGGATTTTAACGATTTAGTTTTAATAAAAAAAGCTATTTTTTTATCCCTAAATAATCTCTTGCCCAGTCTCGTTGTTTAACTTCATGGTCTACTAGACGGGCAAAGAATTCAGGGTTTATTGACCCCCATTTTTCTTGTTGAGATTCATATAGTTTAAGTGCATGTAATGTAGAACGATATATTAAATGTACCCAAAGTTTTGTTGGTAATACTAACTTTATTGGTATTAATAAAATAAAGGATATTGTCTTTAACCATAAACACTTACCCATTCTTACACCATACTTAGCTAGTTCTTTACCTATCATATCTCTTGTACTTGCTTCAAGTTCAGCAAACTCTAAAGCCTTTTTAGCTACTTCAGCATTAAATGTTAAGTAAGATTGAAGACGAAAATTAACTTCTGTAGAGACTTCTCCTAGGTAATCTACTTTTAAGGCGCGAATAAAAGCAGGATCAATTGTTTGAGACATAAGGTAAATTAAATAGCTTAATTGATATGTAAATTTATTGGTAGTTTGCTAAACGCTTTATTTTCTGTACTTTTAAGTGTTAGTTCCCAATCTTCGCCTAACAAATTATTGGGCAATTTTACTTTTATGCTTCCTGGGTCAAGAAAAGTAGGTATTAAAGAAATAGTATTAGCACTATTTCTTAAGACTAATCTTAATTTATTAGTATTTGAAACAGGGAAATTCCCTCTTAATACTAAAGTATCACCACCTTGTAAATTGAAAGTTTTTGGTGTTGTGGGGCCAAGGTAAATAGGCTCATTCCATCCAACTATTTCCATACTAATTACACTAGGAGGTACAGGTTCATTACGTAGAGTATAATCTATAGGGTCTGACCAAACAGAGGCTTTATTTTTTATCCAAGTTCTAGTAGAGATTTTAACATTGCCTGGTAATAACTGATTAGGTATATGAACTCTAGGGTAAGTATTTCCTTGAATTTCTACTACAACAGGCTGTTCTCCTTGATTAAAAAGGATTTCGGCTTTATCTGCTTTCTCTAGTGGCTTAAAACTAGCAATTACTAAATCCAACCATTGACCAGCAGCAACACCAGGAAGCCAATTAGCCATTAATTCTAGTGGAACAGGGCCACGACTAATCATTACAGGGATTGGATTACTAGGTTGGTTTTTTCCACTACGATGTTCAATAACACGAACTAGTGCTTCGCCTTCAGCAACATTAGGTGGTAGGTTAAATGCTACTTTAATAGCAGAAGAAGTTGAGCCTGGGTTGATATAGTAGAATTCTCCTTTAGAATCAATAAGTTCAATTTCATCAAAAACTCCAAATCCAGTACCTTTAACCCAAACAACTTCTCCAGGTGCAACCCAACGAGAGTTAGTTTCTGTAATTATAGGAGGATTAATTGATAAACCTATTTCTAAAGGGATTGGGATACTATCAAAACCATTGGCTTCAACAACTAGAGAGCAAAAACCAGGGTTAATTCCTTGAGGGACTACTACTTTCATTTGTTGTAGCCCATTATCAATGTCTTTAGCTTGCCAGCCTCCGCCAGTTGGATAAGTAGTATAGGGGATAGCATTTTGCCAAAAAACCACTTGAGTATCTTTTAGTTGAGGCCAGCCTAAACGATAACCTTCTATTTCTATTTCTGTTCCGGGGGTTACTTCTTGGGGGGTGACTTGAATTAATTCAGGGGCTTTTTTACGTTCTGCCACCATTTCTTGCGCTCTTCCTGTCACATATAAACCTGCTAAGAATACTAAAAATAATAAAGTAATCCATCGTTTACTTAAGGCTTTTGATAACATAGTTGCCCCTCTCAAGCTATCAAAGTTAAATCATTTAGGTTTAGAAAAACTTAACAGCAAGTTAAACAAAAATTTTACTTAGCAATAAAGGGAATTATCGCTTTTTACTTAAAAAATTGTTTTTTGCAGGTTCTACTTTAGGTTTTATTGAGTTTTTTTGTTTGGTGTTACGCAAATATTCTTCATTTTTACGTAAATACTCATCATTTTTCTCTATCCACTCTAAGCTAGCTTTAGCTTTAGTGTCTCTAGAGTTTAATCCTATTGCACGTAAATAAGCAACCTTTGCTTGATCATATTGTTTAAGCATCATACAACTATCACCATAGGCTCTATGCCAAGTTCCATTATAATTATCTATTTTGATTGCTGCAGAGTAATTTTCTTTGGCTTTTTCATAAAAACCTTGGTAAAAATGCACTGCTCCTAAACCTATTTGAGCATTAAGTGCTTCTAATCCTTTACCGCGAACAAGACTTAATGTCTTATTAAATTCATTACGAGCACGGGCATAATCGCGTTTTTGCAAGTATATATTACCTAATCCTAAATGAGAAGCAGCACTTGAAGGATAAAGTGAAAGCGCTGTACGAAAAGAGCTTTCTGCATCATCTATCTTTCCTTGTTCATATTGTGTAACAGCTAGATTTAAATAAGTTCCTGCATAACTTGGGGCAACAGTTCTAGCTTTTTCATAAGCTAATCTAGCCAAATCATAAAGTTTTTTCTCTGAGTATATATTACCTATTTGCATATAAGCAGGCGCAAACTCATTATCTAACGTAATTACTTTTTCATACTCAGCTAATGCTTCATCTTTTTTATTTTCTTCAATAAGTTGATTAGCTAAATTAAATCTCTGTAAAGCTTCTTTGGTTTTAGCCGTCTGTTCAGGATTATTAGGGGGAAGTCCTACGGGTCTATCATTTAGGATAGTTTTTAGAGAGAAGGTTTTACTAAATTCAGAAAAGTTTGGGATTATAGCTATGGTATTAGTATTTTTATTTTTTTGTAATGTAAAAGATAGGTTAGGTGAATTAGAAGTATTTTGGGGCAACTCTTTTAATTTCTTTATTTTATCTTCTTCTGATAAAGAAATAATTTCAACATCACTATCTACTTTACTTGGGTCAAACTCAAAAGTAAAAACCTTAAATTTAGATATGGCTAAATAAGCATTTAAGTTTTCTTCTAGCTTTTCAAAATCACACTTAAAAGCCTCCTTAAAAGCCGACTGAACTGATTGTTCATTAGCTTGACGATTAAGAAAGTCTATTAGTTTTGCTCTACGCTCATCATCCATCATCATATAATGTGTAAAAAACCAAGATTGTGCATAAAAGAGGTCTAGAGAGGTTTCTTTTAATACTTGATTATAACTGCGAAAACTTAACATTTTTTCTAAAGGGATTAATGTTCCTAGCTTAAGTAAATTTAGCCTGCTAGGATTAATATCCCCAATCCTCACTTGTTTATCATAAACTTCAATTGTTTCATAAAACTCAGCAATTCCTTCAGAAAACCAAAGAGGATAAGTTATATCATTACGAGTTAGTAAGTGAGTGTACTCATGGTAGGAAACACTATCTGTAATATTAAATAGATCATTTATTGAAATTATGTCTGAACCTCGTTGGAGATAACCAGAAATTACTTGTCCTTCCACTTTTGGGAGTCCAGCTAGATAAGATGAACTATCTTTATATACATGGACTTTGGCAGGTATAGGCGTTGTAGCTACTAAACTTGGGGTTAGTAAAGAGAATATATAACGGTATTGCTCAAGTTTATAAGCAATTAATTTGGCTCGTTCTGGATCAGTATTGCTAACTATAGCAAAATGCTCTGTATTAACTAATAGCCATTCTGTATTTTGAAGAGTTTCTATTTGTTCTAATTGTTTTTTGGGAGTGTTTTGATTTGGGCTATTTTGGCTATAGGATAGGTTTGGGGTGTTAAAACATACGGCGAGAAAAATAATAGCAGTAATAATTCGTTTCGCCATAATACCTCCTAAACAGTTAGCTAAGTGCCAAATTATAGCATAGCAGTAGAAATAAGAATACTACCTAATATTTTAAAAATAAAATAAGTAAAAATAATTAGGTAGGGTAAATATTTTATTGACTATTTTAGCTCTAAAGCCCTTTCACGAAGATATTTAAGCTTATCACGAACTTCTGCTGCACGTTCAAACTCTAGCTTTTTAGCTGACTCTCGCATTTCAAATTCTAGTTTTTTAATTGTCTCTTCTAAATTTTGTGTAGTGTATTCCTCGAATTGATCAAGTTCTAAAGGAACCTTAAAGTAATCAGCCTCATAAGCTGTTACCAAAGTTGCTTCAATTGGTTTAACTATTGTTTGTGGAATAATGTTATTTTCTTGGTTAAATTTTTCTTGAATTGCACGACGGCGGGCAGTTTCATCAATTGCATAACGCATTGAATCTGTAATTTTATCTGCATAAAGTATTGCTCTGCCATTTACATTTCTAGCTGCTCGTCCTATGGTTTGGATTAATGACGATTGACTACGTAGAAAACCTTCTTTATCTGCATCTAAAATTGCAACTAGAGAAACTTCTGGGAGGTCTAAACCTTCGCGCAGAAGGTTTATTCCTATTAAAACATCAAAGTCTGCACGACGTAAATCTCTAAGGATTTTAATTCTTTCTAAAGTCTCTATTTCTGAGTGAAGGTAGCGAACACGAATTCCTATATCTGCATAATATTCAGATAGATTTTCTGCCATTTTTTTAGTTAATGTAGTTACTAGAACACGTTCATTTCTAGAAATAGAGATTCTAATTTCTTCTAAAAGATCGTCGATTTGTCCTTTTACAGGTCTAACAAATACTTTTGGATCTAGAAGTCCAGTAGGACGAATTAATTGTTCTACAATTTCTCCTTGGGTTTTATTAAGTTCATATACTCCAGGTGTTGCTGATACAAAAACACATTGATTAACTGTATTTTCCCATTCTTCAAATTTTAATGGTCGGTTATCCATTGCAGAGGGAAGACGAAATCCATAGTCAACTAAAGTTTGTTTTCTAGAGCGATCTCCATTATACATTCCTCGTACTTGAGGGACTGATTGATGGCTTTCATCAATCACAATCAAAGCATCTTCAGGCAAATAATCAAAAAGTGTTGGTGGATGTTCACCAGGTTTTTTACCTGTTAAATGGCGGGAATAATTCTCAATTCCTCTACAAAAACCTAACTCTTTTATCATCTCAAGATCATAGATAGTTCTTTCATGAAGTCTTTGAGATTCTAATAGTTTATTTTGAGCAATAAGCTTAGGTTCCCAATCCTCTAGCTCTTCTTTGATGGTCTGAACAGCCCTTTTAATAATATGTTTAGGCATAACAAAGTGGGAGCGAGGATAAATAGGCATTCTACCATTATGTTTTGTTAAGACTTCTCCTAAGAGTGGGTCTATAGTAGAAATGGAGTCTACTTCATCACCCCAAAACTCAATTCTAATGGCTTTATCTTGGTAGCTAGGATAAATTTCTACAATATCTCCACGAACTCTAAATTTACCTCTTTCAAAAGAAAGATCATTACGTTCATATTGTAGTTCTACTAGTTTTTTTAATAGTTCTGTGCGGGTAATTTGCTGACCTGGCTCAACAAAAAATAGCATTCCATAGTAAGATTGAGGGTCGCCTATACCATAAATACAAGAAACAGAAGCAACAATAATGCAATCACGTCTTTCAAAAAGCGAACAAGTAGCAGAAAGACGTAAGCGATCAATTTCATCATTAATAGTAGCTTCTTTTTCTATATAAGTATCTGTTGAAGGTACATAAGCTTCTGGTTGATAGTAATCATAATAACTAACAAAATACTCTACAGCATTTTTAGGGAAAAAAGTCTTAAATTCTTGAAAAAGCTGTGCAGCTAGTGTTTTATTATGTGCCATAACCAACACAGGGCGTTGTAATTTTTCAATTACCGACGCAATAGTGTAGGTTTTTCCTGAGCCAGTTATACCAAGTAAGACTTGGTATTTTTCACCAGAACTTAAGTTTTTAACTAGTTCTTTAATTGCTGCTGGCTGATCGCCACGAGGTTGATAATCAGAAATAAGCTCGAATTTCATAATTTGTAGTCTTTTGCTAAGAGTTGTTAATAAAAGTTTTTAGCCATTAATAATAAAACTGGCTTAGCTTTATTTTTAATGGGTAAAACTATGTTTGAGTAATTAACTATGCAACTATAAATAACATTTAAGTGAATTAAAAGAGAAATTATAAAGTTCCTTTTTTGATTGATCAAATTTAAAAGCAGTTTTTTAGCAGGCAAGAGCTTTTTCTTGGTACTTAACCTAGGTTGTCTTAGTAGGCTTGACAAAAATTATAGGTTATTCAAATAATTGGGTAAGTCCTTACCTTCCTATCTTTAAGAGGTTATTATTAATAAACTAGTTTATTCTACTAATTTTACAGACTTATCACTATTTAGACGTGGTAAAGTTCGAGATGTTTATGATATTGAGGAGCAATTACTTATAGTTGCTACAGATCGTATTTCTGCCTTTGATTGTATTTTACCTAATGCAATTCCAGAAAAAGGCATTGTGCTTAACCAAATGTCATTATTTTGGTTTGACTTCTTAAAGGATGTAGTTGAAAACCATTTAATTACAGCCAAAACTAGTGATTATCCTAAAGTAGCCCAAAAGTATTCTGAAGAATTAGCTGGGCGGTCTATGTTGGTACATCGTACAGAAGCAATTGCTATAGAGTGTGTTGCACGAGGATATTTATCTGGTTCTGGTTGGAAAGAATATAAAAATAGTAATTTTGTTTGTGGTATAAAATTACCTGCCAATTTAGAAGAATCCGAAAAGTTAAGAGAGCCAATTTTTACTCCTGCAACTAAAGCAGAATCAGGGCATGATGAAAATATCTCTGAAAGTAAAATGGCAGATTTAATTGGTCAAGAATTAACTTTTAGACTAAAAGAATTAACCTTAAGTATTTATCAAAAAGCAGCTAATTATGCTATGTCTAAAGGGATAATTATTGCTGATACAAAACTAGAGTTTGGTTTATTAGACAATAAAATTATTTTAATTGATGAAGTCCTAACCCCAGACTCATCAAGGTTTTGGGCTAAAAGCTCTTACAGAGTTGGGGCTAGTCAGCCTTCTTTTGATAAACAATATGTAAGAGATTACTTAGAGACTCTAACCTGGGATAAACAACCTCCTGCACCAGAATTACCAGCAGAAATAGTTTCTGCAACTAGTCAAAAATATAACGATGCTTATTACTTATTAACAGGTCTTAAGCTAGCAAATTAGGATTTTGCATGCGCGATAAATTAGAGGGTTTAATTGATGAAATGATTGAGCGGGGCATTTTATTTGAAGATGCCTTAGCTGAATTTGAAAAGGTCTTTATATTAAAGGTCTTAGCCTATCATCGAGGAAACATTTCTAAAGCAAGCGAACAGCTTGGCGTACATCGTAATACTTTAAGTAAGCGTATAGAGAAATATAATAAACAATTTTTATCTGAAAACCAGCCTCTTCCTACAACTATAAAAAAAACATAGACTTATCTATAGTTCTTCCTCATAAAAGCTTTAGCTAGTTGCCAAAAATAATCAAAGCGAGTAGAGTCATTTTTAATTCTTATGTCAAATAGTGATCGAATACTTACCTATTACAAACGTTATTGGGGTAAACTCTTACTTGGCTGTTTATCAGTGCTTTTTACGGCTATTTTTGGTTTACTGTCTCCAAAAATTATTAGTTTAGCCATTGATGATCTACAACTTCAAATAACCCAACAAAAATTAATTACTTATGGAGGGCTTCTTTTAGGTGTAGCCACTTTAAGAGGTATTTTTCTTTATAGCCAACGATGGATTTTAGTAGTAATGTCCCGCGATATAGAAAATGATCTGCGTAATGATTATTATGACCACTTACAAAAATTATCTTTAGATTTTTTCCAGCAAAACCGTGTAGGCGATTTAATGGCTAGGGCTACTAATGACCTTAATGCAGTAAGAATGTTAGTAGGGCCTGCAATAATGTACTTTCTTAACACTATAGTGGTTTCTTTAATTGCTATTCCTGTAATGATTGCTATTAGCCTTAAACTAACAGTTTTAGTAGTAATAAGTTTTTTAGGAGTTGCAATAGTAACAAACTTTTTTTCTACTCAAATTCATAATCGTTTTGAAAAAATTCAAGAACATTTTTCTTCAATTACCGCTAGAGTACAGGAAAATCTTACAGGTACTAGAGTAATTCGTGCTTATGTTAGAGAAAACTATGAAATAGAAAAATTTGGAGACTTAAATGAAGAGTTTGTTGGTCGTAATTTAGGTTTAATTAAAGTCCAAGCTCTTTTTGGCCCGCTACTACGCTCACTTGTTGGTTTAGGCTCAGTTCTTACCCTTTGGTATGGAGGTAATTTAGTAGCAACTAATGCTATTAGTTTAGGTAAATTTGTAGAGTTTAATCTTTATCTAACATTACTTATTTGGCCTATGATAGCTCTTGGTTATGTTGTAAGTCTTTATCAACGGGGAATGGCTAGTCTTAAACGAATTAATTCCATACTAAACACAGAAGCGACAATAAAAAATGAGCCAAAATCAACTATATCAATAATTAAAGGCACTATAGAGTTTCGTAATCTAACCTTTAGTTATAAAGAAAAGCCTGTGCTTAAAAATATAAACTTAAAAATAGCCTCAGGACAAACTATTGCTATTGTTGGACATACTGGTTCAGGTAAATCTACTTTAATTAATTTAATTCCTCGCCTTTTTCAAGCACCAAAAGGAATGCTTTTTATTGATGGTCAAGATATTAAAGACCTACCTCTTTCACTTTTACGTGAATCTATAGGCTATGTGCCTCAAGACACTTTTCTCTTTAGTGACACAATTGCAGAAAATATTGCTTTTGGTGTTAATAAAACTAATCCTCAAGATATTGAAAAGGCTGCTGAACAAGCTGGACTACTTGTTGATATAGAAACTTTCCCAAAACAGTTTGAAACTTTAGTCGGAGAAAGGGGTATTACTCTTTCTGGTGGGCAAAAACAACGAACTGCTATTGCTCGTGCTTTAATAAGACAACCTCAGATCCTAATTCTAGATGATTCTCTTTCAGCCGTAGATACAGAAACAGAAGAAAGAGTCTTAGGACACTTAAAAAATGTAATGAAGGGTAGAACTAGTATTATAGTCTCACACCGGATTTCTACGGTAAAAATGGCTGATTTAATTATTGTACTTTCTGATGGGGAAATAATTGAGCGTGGCACACACGAAAGTTTAATTGCAAAAGGCGGTGATTATGCTGCCCTTTATGAAAAACAGTTGCTAGAAGAGGAGTTAGCAGCAACCTAATGGCAAATCAACACGAAGAAGAAATAACTGGGAAACTTTATGATAGGGTTTTAATAGGCAGACTACTTAGCTATTTATATCCCTATCGTCTCTATGTAGGTGTAGCTATTCCTTTAATAATAATTAACTCAATTATTGCATTAATAGGGCTTAATGTAACAATGGTGGTTGTAGATCTTTACTTAAAACCATCAACTGAAAAGCAATTGTCATTTGTTTCACGTATTAGTCGAGACTTAATTGAAATATCTGGCTATAAACCTAGTTTAGTAGAAGCCTTGATGTTTTTTACTGGTCTTTATTTAGTTATATTAATTATGGAGGTTGTCTTATCTTACTTACAAACTGTAATTCTTAACTCAATGGGCCAATATATAATGAGGGATATGCGTAAGCAAATATTTACTAAATTTCAGCAAATCCCTTTACAATTCTATGATCAAAATCCTGTTGGGCGTTTAATTACTAGGCTAACTACTGATATTGATTCATTAAATGAGTTAATGACCTCTGGTTTTGTTGCGCTTGTTACAGATATTCTTACTTTAACAGGTATACTAGTTTTTCTTTTTTTGGTTAACTGGCGTTTGGCAATAGCTATGCTACTTGTCTTACCTTTAATGATTTTAGTTACAGCTTGGTTTAGAAAAAATGCTTCTATAGGTTTTCGTAAGGTAAGAGTAAAGATTGCTAAACTAAATTCTTTTTTACAAGAACACATTATGGGCATGACAATTGTTCAACTTTTTAACCGTGAGGCTCGCGAGTTTGAACAGTTTAAGCTTATAAATGCTGAACATCGTCAAGTAAATGTTGAGACTATTTTTTATTATGCTGTTTTTTATCCTGCTATTAGTTGGGTTAGCGCCCTTGGAACAGGGCTAATAATTTGGTATGGAGGTTTACAAATACTTTCAGGTGCCCTTACTTTAGGAGCTTTAATCTTTTTTATTCAATCAACTCAACGCTTTTATGAACCAATAATGGACTTAAGCGAAAAATATAATATCCTTCAAGCTGCAATGGCTTCAGCAGAAAGAGTTTTTAGCCTACTTGATACCCCAATTACTATTACTTCCCCAGAAAAAGCGCAAAAGCTAAGCAAAATCAAAGGCTCAATAGAATTTCGTAATGTATGGTTTGCTTATAAAAAAGAGGAATGGGTATTAAAAGATTTATCTTTTCGTATTGAGCCAGGAGAATCTATTGCTATTGTTGGACATACTGGTGCAGGAAAAACGACTATTTCTAGTTTGCTAATGCGTTTTTATGATATTCAGAAAGGTCAAATTTTACTTGATGGGGTTGATATTAAAGAATTAGACTTAGCAGAACTACGTCAAGCTTTTGGGATAGTTTTACAAGATGTTTTTCTGTTTTCTGGAGATATTGCTAGTAATATTACTTTAGGTAATAAATTAATTGATGAGAGTAAAATGTTAACTGCTGCAAAAGAAGTCCATGCAGATAAGTTTATTTCTTTACTTAAAGATGGATATAAAAGTGAGTTAAATGAAAGAGGCTCAACTCTATCTGTAGGACAGCGTCAACTACTTTCTTTTGCTCGTGCACTAGCTTTTGACCCTAGGATTTTAATTTTAGATGAAGCTACTTCATCTGTTGATACAGAAACAGAAATATTAATTAGAGATGCAGTTAAAAAGCTACTTACAAACCGTACTTCAGTAATAATTGCTCATAGACTTTCTACTATTCAAAGTGCAGATAAAATAATAGTGATGCACAAAGGGCAATTACGCGAAATGGGCAGCCATCAAGAATTATTAGCTAAACGAGGTATTTACTATAAACTTTATCAACTCCAATATAGGGAGGAACCGGTAGTAGGACACCCGGTGGCTTAAGTGTTGGCTTTCAAATATCAATTAAATAAGCTTCATTTTTTATTAGCTACATTTATTTGGATGTTAATTATTAGTAGTTTCTCTAGTTCGTATTTTAGTGCTAGTAATACAGCCCCGCTTGTTGAGCGTTTATTAAATAATATATCTCCATCCTTAAACTCTTCTACAATAAACTTTTTCCATATAATGGTTAGAAAGTTAGCGCATTTTACAGAGTTTGGTATTTTTGCAACCTTAGTATTTGGTATTTTTGCAGTAAAAAAAAATGTTTGGCATTTGAGTTGGCTGTTTTATAGCTTAATTTCAGTAATTTTACTTGCTTTACTTGATGAGTATCACCAAGCATTTGCTAGAAATCGTAATGCCTCTTTAGGTGATAGTTTAGTAGACATTCTAGGCGGGCTAACCTATTTATTTTTAATATGGTTAGTAAAAAGAAATAAATTTCAAAATACTAAAGAACTAATAAAAAATTAAGGGAGGCAATTTGCCTCCCTTAATTTTTCTAGCTAATGTTTATTTGTTAACTACCAAAATTTACTAGGGTTTAGCCACATATCCTTTAAGTGTAGTTACCTTAATATTTGAAAAGTCTGTAGTGATTTTTACTTGACGGAATCCTTTAGCTTGATTGTTACTTTTATAAGTAATAACATATTGATTATCTAACATTTGGCGGAATTCTTTTAGTGGAGCATCAAAAGTGACATAACCTGTACCTTGAATAAAAGCATAACCACCAGTTTGTTCCGACAGATAGTTAAGGTTATTTTGTCCGCTAAAAAGTGCTCTTCTAGAAGAATTACTAGAAAATAAAGAATAAATACTAATATTTTCTTGTTGAGCAATTTTTATAGCTCTTTCTAAGTAGATATTTGAGCTAGGGGAAGAAAATCCATTTACTAGAGAATCAACACCACTTGAGATAAATAAAACTTGATTACGCCCTTGATTTAATCCATTAAATTGTTTCATTACATCAATTAAAGCAACATATGGGCTTGAAGGAATACCTGTTGTAGAGCTAACTACTCTTAGTTTTTTTGTTGCTTGATTTAGGTCTTTTGTAAAGGGTTGTAGAGTTTTAACAAAATTACCACTAAGGTAAGTCACCATTACTTGAGAGCCTTCTGGTAGGTTGTTAATAAAACCTTTTAATGCATCAATTTCGCTATTTACTTGGGGTAGACCTTCTTGAACTACAATGGCTAAGTTTATTGGAGAAGTTTGGTTTGTTGCAGGTAGTACAGATAGAATTTCTTTTTGTGATCCTGCTTCAGAGACTAAGAAATCTTCTTTTCCTAGTTCAGGTAATGGTGTTTTGTTTTTGGTATTTACTGTTACTGTAACCACTTTTACTTGCTCAGGGTTAGCAGCACTAACATTAGCTATATTTAAAGCAAAACTAAAAACTAAAATAAATAAAAAAGAGAGAATAAAGGAAGACTTAATATTTTTTTGGTTTAACATATTTATTACCTCCTAGATGGCTATTTTATTAAGTATCTCTGTTGAATTTTGCCTAAGCCTAGAGCAATGCTCGTGCCAAAATTTAGAGGTTTTTGGTAAAAGTAAAAATATGTTGTTTATTATTTGATAGGATTATATTTACCAGACATTGGCTTTATATAAAAAGGTAAAAAATATACAAAAACTTTTATTTAATACACCAAATGGTAGAAAAATAATACAAAAACGTAACAATTATGGAGTTAAATAAAATTCTTAAAAATTTTATAAATTTAGCAAATTTTTTCTTCTAAAAAAATTTGCTTAAGTCTATCAGGGTAATCTGTGATAATAGCATCTACACCTAAGTGAATTAATTGTCTCATTTCTTCTATTTCATTTACTGTCCAGGTGTTGATTAAATAGCCAAACTGTCTTGCTTTAGCCATAAATTTTTTATCTATAAGTTTACTATTAGGATGCAAAGCTTGTAGTTTAAGCACTGTAGAACTAATAGATCTTACATAAGCAGGTAGGTGAAACTCAAAAAGAAGACCTTTAGCAATATTTGGAGCAAGTTTTTTTAAGTGATGTAAGACTAAAGGGTTAAACGAAGAAACTATAACTCTATTATAAAGATTATTTTTTGAAATTAATTCACTAACGGCTAAAACTTCTGCAACTGGTCTTAAAGAAAGGGTTTTAATCTCAATATTAACAAACATTGTTTTTGAAAGAGAGTCTATTACTTCTTGTAAGGTTGGGATTTGTTCTCCTTTAAATTCGAGGCTAAAGCGTGAGCCAAAATCTAGTTCTTTAAGCAATTGTAGAGGGCTAGTAGAAACTCTTCCTGTAGTGCTAGTCAAAATACTTAAGTCGTCATCGTGGGTAACAACTATTTCTCCTGAAGCGCATAAAAAAACATCTAGTTCTACACCATCTGCCCCTAATTCTTGCGCTCTTATAAAAGCCGCTAAAGTATTTTCTGGCGCTACTTTGCGTGCTCCTCTATGAGCTAAATTCATTGGCCGTTTAGCTTTATCATCTTTCATTAAAGATTGTAATTTATAATTTTTTTATACTTTTAAGGATATCTCGGATTTCTTCAAGCAATACTTCTTCTTTAGTAGGCGCTGGGGGTGGAGCAGGGGCAGGGGCTTCTTCTTTTTTTAATTTGTTTATAGCTTTAACAAACATAAAAATAGCAAAGGAAATTATGAGGAAATCAAATATTGTTTGTAAAAAATTGCCATAGTTAAGAAGTACTGGTTTTGCCGGATCGCTACCCCCCAATTTTATGCTTAAAGAATTAAAGCTTACTCCTCCTACTGCTAAGCCTATTATTGGGGTAATAATATCTGCTACAAGAGAAGAGACTATTTTACCAAACGCTCCTCCCACTACTACACCTACAGCTAAATCAACTACATTGCCACGATTAACAAATTCTTTAAATTCTTGAATTAACCCCATAAATTTCTTTCCTTAAGCCTAAAATAACACCTAAAAATATCTTTTATACATTATGTCTAAAGCGTTTAACATTAGAAACATATAGTATTATTTGGTATAGTTAATTAATATAATGCGCAGTTTTACTAGAGTGTACCAAATAGCAAAAATAATTTAGTGACTTAATATGAGTTATTCTATTTAGTAAGGATAACTATCTAGTATAAAACTTCTAAAATGGCTTTACGTTTTATATTAAGTACAAATAATTTATTCTTCTTCAGATGCTTGTTTGCGAGTACGCCCTTTTTTAGGATTGTCTGATAAAGAATCATCATGGTTAAAACTCTCAATAGCAAGATTTTGGTCTTGATAGACTTCAAAAATACTATCTAGTTTTGAAACTTGGATAATATGAGTAACACTTTGGGAAGGATTAAGCAATTTTAAGTTGCCTCCTTTACTTTGCGCTAACCTATAACAGTGAATAAGAGTTCCTACTCCAGTACTATTAATATAGTTAACTGAATTTAGGTCAATAAGAAAATCTTTTTCACCAGCTTCGGCTAACTGTTTTACAGTGCTTAAGATGACATCATCGTTTTCATCTGGTGTGAGACGGCCTGTCACCTTTAATACATTAACTTTTCCTATCTTTTGCGCACGGCACTTTGTTGGACGTCTATTACTACTCATCAAAACACTCCTAACTGCAAAAAGGCGATAAAAACACTTTGAAAAACTTAACTATTTCAGGATTATTTTAAAATTTGATTGCTTAAGGTGATTTATGTGGCCGTGATTATAACAAACTTGTTTATTAGGTGCGATAGGCTTTTGCCTATTTGAGAGCTTACTTTATAAATTACACCCGTATAAAATCAAGAGATCGCTGATAGGCTTATTTATATCCCAAGCTCTATTAAACCGATCATATACTTGACCTGGTACTGCACCTAGTTCTTTTAACGAGGGTTTATCTTCTATTGTATATTCACCTCTCCATCCAGAAAAATCTCTAGTAGCCACTGCTAAAAGATATATAGTTGCTTGATTAGTTATTTCTGCTAAGAGATTAATTTCTATATCATCCTGGTAAATACACTTATACTCAATACAAACATGAGGTCTTAGAGTTGTTGGTAGAGTACACCCTTGATTAAAAAACATACAATGTTTAAGTCCTTTAGGGACTTTAGGCACCACCCTATCACACAACATATAGTAAATTACATCTTCTGGATAAAAAGGCGTGCGTGCTAAAAAGGGAGTAGTACAACAGTTTTGTACACAGTTAATACAATCTGGATGGATTTGATTAAATCTTTGGCGGTAATTTTCTTGCGCTTCTTGGATTTTATTTTTTATTGCTATTAGTAGCTCTTTAGTTCCTGCGCCCTTATATCCAGAGCAATTATCACCTGCTTGAAAAAACTCTTTTTGACAAAATATCTTTAATTGGCTACGTTCTGTAGAAACATCTGCATAGCTACAAGACAAGCAAATTTTATCAGCAGGCATTAAGCTTTTACGCCGCTTGCCTGCTTTATCTATTGCTTTATCAGTAACTCTAATATTACTCATAATTTAATCGTAATACTCTAAGCCAAGATGTGTAATTAACTCTTCGCCTTTTAGGTGACGGAGGGTATTTTTTAGTTTCATAAGCTGAATAAAAAGATCATGTTCTGGATAAAGTTGAGGTGCGGTCATTGGACTCTTAAAGTAAAAGCTCAACCATTCTTGTACCCCACGCATACTACAACGTTGTGCTAAATCCATAAATAGCGCTAGATCTAGAACAATTGGAGCCGCTAAAATGGAGTCGCGACATAAGAAATTAATTTTGATCTGCATTGGGTATCCAAGCCAACCAAAAATATCTATGTTATCCCAACCTTCTTTGTTATCGCCTCTAGGAGGATAATAGTTAATTCTTACTAAGTGAGAAAAATCACCGTAAAGTTCTGGATAAATTTCTGGCTGTAAAATATATTCTAATACAGAGAGTTTAGATTCCTCTTTTGTTTTAAAAGACTCAGGATCATCTAAAACTTCACCATCTCTATTTCCTAAAATATTTGTGGAATACCAACCATGTAAACCTAACATACGACTCTTTAATCCAGGTGCAAGTAACGTTTTCATAAAGGTTTGACCAGTTTTAAAGTCTTTACCACAAATAGGTACACCCATTTCTTGAGCAAGTTGAGAGAGGGCAGGGACATCTACTGTTAAATTTGGTGCTCCATTGGCAAAAGGAACACGAGATTTAATTGCTGCATAAGCATAAATCATTGAAGGTGCTATATCAGGATGATTTTCATCCATAGCTTTTTCAAAAGCTTCTAAAGTTTCATGAACAGGGCTAAGCTTCATAAAGATTTCTGTAGAAGCACACCAAACTATAACTAAACGAGAGCAATCATTTTTAGAACGAAACTCTTTCATATCTTCTATTAGCTGATTTGCTAGGTCTCGTTTGGTTTTCCCTTGTTTAATATTAGTTCCATTAAGTCTTTTTACATAATGTTGGTCAAAAACAGCCGACATAGGTCTAATTTTTTCTAATTGTGGTCGCAGGGTTTCAAGCATACTTTTTTCTAGCACACCACAATGTAGCGCTGCTTCATAACAATTATCTTCAAAAATATCCCAAGCTCCAAAAACTAGATTATCTAAACTAGCTAGTGAGACAAATTCTTTGATTTTTGGTGAACGGCCTTCAGTTCTTTTGCCTAAGCGAATTGTTCCCATTTCTGCTAAACTGCCTATGGGTTGAGCCATTTTTCTTCTAATTGCTTCTACACCTGCAATAAAAGTTGTGCTTACAGCACCTAAACCGACTAGTAAAACTCCTAGTTTTCCTGTTGGTTCATCAATCTGTACACCTTTTGGAATCATTAATTAATTCTCCTATTATTTCTGAGTTTTTAAGTAATTTGATTAAGAAACAAAATTATAAAAATTGTTGAGTCTGGCAGGTTACACTAAGCTCTTGTTATTTGTATAGTGCTAGCTTGCTAAAAGTTAGCGCAAAGTTGCGCTAACTGCGCTAAAGCTAGTTCTGCCATTTTTGGCAGCGATGCCATTTTTGACAGTAATGTGCTTGCCACTTTTGGCATAAGTTAAAGAATAAAAGATAAAAATAAACTTTTTATTGCTAACTATCTCCTTTATTTTGAATACTTACATAATAAAAGAAAACTCTGTCTTTTAATTTTCTTTTTTGGAACGGCGATTGACTTTGCCTAAAGCACAACAAAATTAAATTAAATTAAAGTGAGGACAAATCAATGAAAACCTTTCATATTCAATTAATTACCCTAGTTTCAACAATCATCTTAAGTTTATTTTTCACCTTAAGTTCTGCCTTTGGTCAATCAATAAAGCTTGAAGAAGGCACACAAATTAGATTAAAACTTTTACAAGACTTAAGCTCAGCTACAGCACAAGCCGGTCAAACCATCGCATTTGAAGTACTTGACACCGTTAAAATAGATGGCACAGTAGTAATTGCAGAAGGTGCACAAGCCTTAGGTACAATAACTTTAGCCGAACCTAAAAAGAGTTTAGGGCGTGCTGGAAAACTTAACCTTAGATTAGAATACGTAAAAGCAGTTGATGGTAATAAAATCCCAATCCGTGCTACTTCAGTTAATCAAGGCAATGGAAAAGGCGTTGCCACAGGCATTGCAGTAGGTGTTTCTGCGCTAGTTTTCTTTCCTGCTGCTCCAGCTTTTCTACTTATCAAAGGCAAAGACATTACAGTTCCAAGAGGCCAACACGTAGACGCTTTTATTGATGGCACAAGAGTCATAGACATTCCTCAACAAAATAGTTTAGCTCCTGGTTTTGGAGGTACAGTTGCACCAGTAAATACATCCTCAAGCGCTAATGGCAAGGTTTGTGTAGTAAATGTTGTTTCTGAAAGAGGTGGTGATATTGAAGTAAATGGAGTTTTCTTAGGTAGTGCTCCTTCAACTTTCCAACTACCTGCCGGTACTCACACAATCACTGTTAAACGTAGCGGTTATAATCCTTGGGTTCGTACAATCACTGTAGTACCTGGAAATATTACCCTAAGAGTAGAGTTTGAAGGTGCTTTAGTAAAAGCCTCAAGACGCAGATAAACCTAAAAATCTAAAAGATATAAATACATAAAATAGAATTAAATAAAAAAGCAACCCTCTCAGGGGGGGTGCTTTTTTTTATTTAGAGAGTTACTGGTCGTCTTTTTAGTGGTCTATAAAAGCTTTGTAATTGCGCTGTAGAATTTAGCCTAATACTAAAATACTAAAACTTTATTTTTAAGTTAGTACAAGCTTAGAGAAAGTCTAAGCTTGTGCAACAGTAAAGGCTCTATCCATAACTTGAGAGTTCCAATTATTACTCGCAGAGATGAGTTTTTCTATATTTGATTGGAACTCTTCTAAGTCTGGTAAATCTGTATAAATCTTAGTAAGAAAAACCGACTGATTTTCTGGTTGAAATTCTACTTTTCCTCCGCCTGTATCAGTAAGTTTTTCTTCTTCTTTTAATGCTGCTATTACTTTTGGATTGGGAGTTTTTCTAAATCTATAAACTAGTGCACTACAAGCTAAAACCCCTTCTCTATACTCAAAATATAGTTGGGTATCTCCAAAAGAGACTCCTCCAAGGTTATTTTTATTTAACCCTGGGCTGGAGTCTATTCCACAATTTTTTAGAAAACTTTGTATTAAAATAATTATTTCTTCTTTATTCATCTAAAAACCTTTACCTAAAGAGGTTTGCTTTGATACGAGATGCATAAACACTGTCAAATGAGTGATTATCAAAGACTTTCAGTGGATTTAACCCTGCACGGTTATCTGTGAATTTTTCTGTATTTTTATCTGCTATAGCACCTTTACCTAATATACCTGGAACTGGATCAGCCGTATTAACAACATGGCGATAATTTGGACCAGCAGGATAAGTTAATGCAGCCCCACCAAAGGTTTGAATATTAACAGATTTGCTAAGTAAATCTCTAGCAGCTTGGCTACTTAATCCGTCTTCTCTTAATCTGTTAGTAGCGTCTTCTACTGCTCGGCTGGTGATAATACCGCCTTGGCTATGAGCAATAACATTAATAGGTTTGCCGGTTTTAGCAGCATTATAAATAGCATCCGCTAATGTATCTACTGGGGGATTCTTGCCTAGATCAGCTTTATCTAAAGCGGATTGAGAAACATCTTTAGTAAATCCTTCAGTAGCATTATGGATACCAATTACATTAGCTCCAGTTTGGTTAGCAATTACTTGTAAACTCTTTTGTTGAGCGGCTAGGTCTGTTTGAATACCATTAACATAAAAAACAGTTTTTCCTGTTTGGGCAATTCCATTATTAGGTTTAACTGGCTGAATATCAGAAACATTATTACTAGTTTGACCATTAGCACCAACATATTTACCATCAAAAGCTGTATCAGGAACTGAAGCCGTTCTTGCTGAAGACTTGACCAAGGCATTAGCTGAGGCAACACTATTTATTGATATGTTATCTTGAGCTTTAAGACTAGGATTTTGTGTATTAATAGGGCTTTCTTGAGGAGGTTGGGCAACAGAGACAGAAAGACCTGCTAAGGTTTTACTAGCAGTAGTAGCTTTTTGGGCATTTGTTACAGGATTATTGTTTAAGTTATTGTCTAGCTGGGATATGTTATTTGTTGAAGATGTTGAAGATATAGCCATAAGTAAACCTCACTTTAGATGTATTAATTTTATATTAATGATTTTTATAAAACAGGATGTTTACTATGAAAGACATATATAAGAAAATCTTCATAAAATTTTTCCGAGTTTTATCTATTTTCATGAAAAACCCCACTTCGAAACAATTTTTGAAGTGGGGTTAGTGGTTTTTGATTATGTTAAGAAACTATAAAACTACTATTATATTTCTTAGTTATCTTTTTTCATTTTATGTAGACTCATAACCTTAACACTAGGATTAAGATCATACTTTTCAATGTTATATTCTTCAATTATTTCCCCATTTATTGATTTGCTAATATGATGAGGCAATAATACGCCATCGACTAAACGGTGATCAGAAAACCTTAGCTTAATTTCTGTTTTTTGGTCTTCTTTGACTTCAACAGATTTCTTTATTTGGTCAATATTAATTCTTTCACCTTTTTTAGCCGTGACAAAAATTGGTTGGTGAAGACTTCCATAGTAATTAAGGCCAATTGGAAGATGTGTAGATTTATCTAATAATAGAACTGTTGAGAACTCAGTATTATCATTAATTTTAATTGCATCAGCAGTGCCATTTTCAGCATCGCCAATATAACTAAACTCTACTGGTAATGGGGATTTAAGCAAAAGACCTACTATAGCTTGGACTAAATCTATTGGTGGAAGATGATTAGGATCTCCACTACCACCTAATACATTAATTACAACATCTTTTTCTACTTTTGTTGTTTTACTATTTTCATTTAGGTCTTTAGCCTCTTTTTTAGTGATAATAACCATTCGTTCATTAGTTTTTGTTTCATTACCATCGCTATTTTTAAATACCATTACCCTATCAGCATCAATTTTATGTTCATTACCATTTTTGTCTTTAAATATTCTTATTGTACCTTCGGAATTAGGTTCATTAAGCTCTACGTTAAACTCAACATCTTCATTTATTTGCCCAGCAACACCATGCCCAGCAACACCAGCTAAAGTACGTGTCATAAATACTAGTTTAAGTTTTGCTGCATTTTCTTGAGCTTGTCCTGGTCGGTTAATTTTTCCTTCTAGCTCTAGCCCTGGAATTTCATTTAATCTAGCCTCGCCGCCTATAGCTTGACGTGCAAGTGAAATTAATTGTTGACCACGAGTAGGATCACCATTTTGTTGAGCTAGACCAATTACACTAAAAACAAATGTAATCATTAGACTAAAAATTAACCAACGTAATGAATTTCTTTTCATTTTGAAACCTCCAAAAATTTAGTATGTTTTAGTATTTGCTACGTTGAGCATAATAAACAAAAATTAAAAGGCTGTGGTTAAGAATGGGCTAAGAAAATGTTAAGAATGTAAAATCTTTTGTTGAGAGGTTTTTCCAGCTTTTTATGATGTTATAATCGCAGAATATGAAAATCTATAATTATTGGCAATCGAAAATCTCTCTAGTTTTTGTGGTAATCTTACTGGTTTTATTACCTACACTAGCCATATTGCAATATAACTGGCTTGGGCAAGTAAATACGGCTGAGCGTGAGAGAATGCAAGCAAGCCTGCGAACTGCTGCAAATAATTTTACTAGCGATTTTGACCGTGAAATAACTTATATTTTTTTTAACCTGCAAAATCCAAAAATCAATTTTGAAAAAGACAATTTAGAAATAAATGGCTTTAATCAAGGTTATATTGAGGCTTATAGAAAATGGCTAACTAATACTAAGCATCCTAAGCTAATAAAAGATATATACATGGTCGATGGTTTTTCTAAAGATAAGCTCTTAAAACTCTCTCTTGAAGAATCAAGTTTTGTGCCTACTAGCCTACCTTTAGAACTAAAAAATATAGAGCAAATTTGGCAGGAAACCTCTACAGTTTCAAATAATTCTGGTCTTACAAACATTAAAGTACAAAAAAATATTCCTGTTTTAGCTGATGCTCCTGCAATTATTATTTCTCTTGCTAAACCTTTTACTTTTCCAAAAACAGAAAAAAATAATACTAGGAATAGTCTTTATTTTGATCTAGAAGATATGCCTAGTAACTATCTAGTAATTCTCTTAGATAGTGCTTATATAGAAGAAGAATGGCTACCTTCACTTACTAAACAATATTTTTCTAGCAATAATCAATTGGACTATCATGTTAGAGTAGTTAACACTACTAAACCAGAGAAGATAATCTATCAATCAAATGAGCATTTCGCCAATCTTCCATCAAATAACAGTGATATAAAACTAGGATTCTTTTCATTGAATTCAGAAGAGTTAGAGAAATTTCTTTTTGTTAGTGCGAAAGATGAAAAAGAGACTTTTGATAGATTTATTAGACATAAAGAAGAAAGAGAAGAAAAAACGGAAATAAAAGATAATAAAAGAGTTAAAACCCATAAAGCCACTCTTAGTATTGTTAGATCTATAAGACTTACAACTGGCTCGCCTGAGCAATTACCTAAGGTAGGAGTGTTAAGTTTTACTGGTAAAAGAGAAATGAGTTCTCCGCCTTGGCAATTGATTGTTAATCATCGTTCAGGATCGTTAGAAACAGCAGTAGCAAATCTACGACAGCGAAATTTAATTATTAGCTCAAGTATTTTACTGCTTTTAGCTATAAGTATGGGGATGATTTTAGTTTCTACTCGTCGTGCTCAAAGTTTGGCTAAACAACAAATGGAATTTGTTGCAGGCGTATCTCATGAGTTGCGTACACCTTTAGCCGTTATCTGTTCAGCAGGAGAAAATCTAGCTGATGGTGTGGTAAATAGACCTGAACAAATAAAACGCTATGGCTCTTTAATTAAAGGTGAAGGCCGCCGCTTAGGCGATATGGTAGAGCAAATTCTAGAGTTTGCTGGGTGGCAATCTCATAGAAAAACTTATCAGCTACAACCTACTAATATTAATACTGTAATTGAAAATGCTATTTCTGCTTGTAGTGTATTAATTAATGAAACTAATACAGAAATCCTAACAGAAATAGATTCACTACTTCCTTTAATTGAGGCCGATCCCTTAGCTTTACAAAGAGCCATTCAAAATTTAATTTGTAATGGTATTAAATATAGTGGTGATAACAAATGGTTAAAAATTATAGCTAGATTTCAAGATAAAACCTCACAAGTAGAAGTAAATATTATAGATAAAGGTATAGGAATATCTGCTAAAGAACTCCCTTTTATTTTTGAGCCTTTTTATCGTGGACAAGAAGTTATAGATGCTCAAATTCATGGAAGTGGGCTAGGATTAAGCTTAGTTAGACAAATTATAAATGCTTGTGGTGGAAAAGTTACCGTTACAAGTATAGTAAATCAGGGTAGTCTTTTTACTTTACACCTACCTTTAGCAAAAACTAAACAAATAGAAATAGCAAAAGAAATAAAAGAAATAAAAGAAATAAAAGAAATAAAAGAAATAAAAGAAACAGAAACTTATGAGTAAACGCCTTTTATTAGTAGAAGATGAACTAGGTTTAGAATTAACATTAACAGATCGTTTAATTAGTGAAGGCTACTTAGTTGAGGTCGCTAGTGATGGTGAAACAGGTTTTAAGCGAGCTAATAGTGAAATATGGGATTTAATTATTTTAGATGTAATGTTGCCTAAGAAAAATGGTTTTGATATATGCCGGGACTTACGTCAAAAAGCTATTAATACTCCTATTATTATGCTTACAGCACGAGGACAAGTAATAGACAAGGTATTAGGCTTAAAGCTTGGTGCAGATGATTATCTTACTAAGCCTTTTGAAATGATGGAGTTATTAGCTCGTGTTGAAGCCCTACTTCGTCGTGCTCCTTTACTAGAAAACCTTTCAGCAGATATTTATCAATTTGGTAGTGTTAAAGTCGATTTTCGTAGTGCTGAAGTTACAAAAGATAATCAAATCATAGAGCTTTCAGCTAAAGAATTTAAGCTTTTACGGCACTTAATAGAGCATCGTGGAAATATTCTTTCTAGAGATGATCTCTTAGATGAAGTTTGGGGTTATAACGCTATGTTATCTACTCGCACTGTAGATGTTCATGTAGCATGGCTTAGACAAAAATTAGAACCTAATCCTAAACATCCTCAATATATTCTTACTGTTCATGGGCTGGGCTATAAATTTGCTGGCTAGGATCAAGTTAAATGATAATAAATAGTTAATTTTACTTACAGAAAATAGAAAGAAAATTTTCTTATATTATAATCTTTAACAGAGATATTATTGGTGTTGCTAAAATTATCGTACTTAGTTATTGACTAAGTAGAGTTTATTCTTTTATCCTTGCATTGCATTTTTCCGAAAACATCCTAAAAAATAATCCTAGGTACATTAAAAAACAATTATTTTTTTATTAAGTTATGTCAAAAAAAGTTTATTTTGTAGGTTTATTAGCTGTTTTATTAATTTTCTTAACACCAGCAAAAAATTTAGCACAAAATACTAATAGCTCTACTTCTGGCTCTACTTCTCACACCCTAACAGGGAAAATAGAAAACCATCCTCAATTTTTTTCTAAACATCTTTCTAATAAACGAGACATAATTATTTACTTACCACCAAACTATGACAAAAATCCTAACTTGCGTTATCCAGTTTTATATTTACACGATGGGCAAAATATTTTTGATGGTGCAACCTCTTTTATTGCTGGGCAAGAGTGGCAATGTGATGAAACAGCACAAAGATTAATTTTAGCCAATAAGATTCAACCACTTATTATTGTTGGGGTTTATAATACTGGTGAGCAACGAGTTGATGAATACACCCCATCAATTGATGCACGTTATAATAAAGGTGGTAAAGCCGCACTTTATGGTAAGTTTTTAGTAGAGGAGCTTAAGCCATTTATTGATAAAAATTACCGTACATTTGCTGATCAAAAAAATACTGCTCTAGGCGGTTCATCATTAGGTGGACTAGTATCATTATTTATAGGACTTGAGTACCCAGAGGTATTTGGAAAGTTAGCTATAATCTCTCCATCTGTGTGGTGGGATAATCGGATAATCTTAAAAGAAGTAGATAAATTATCTAGGAAAACTAATACAAAAATCTGGCTTGATATTGGGTCAGATGAAGGAGAGGAAAGCCTACCTGATACAAGGTTATTAAGAAATGCTTTAATAAATAAAGGGTGGCGCTTAAATCAAGACTTAAAATATTTAGTAGCTAAAGGTGCTAAACATAACGAACAAGCCTGGGCATCAAGGTTTTCCGAGGTTTTAGGGTTTTTATTTTCTACTAAATAAATAGCTATAGTTTTCTATTAGTTAATATAGCCAAAAAAAAACATAGTACTTTAAGTTGCTAATACCTAAAATTTTCTTTTAGGTTAAACTAAGTTTTTATAATTCAAATCTGGTTTTAGGTTGCAAAACTTTTTATTAACAACCAAATAACTAATAAACCCTTAAGTCATTATTTACTCTCGCATAGTTTAGATTAAATAACTAATAAAAGCTGTAGTAGAAGAAAATTATTTTCAAACTACTAAGGAATGTTATTTGTGCGATAAAAATCCAGATTTTATAACTAAGAAGTCTTGCCCCACTCAGTAAAAGTTATAAAAAGCTTAAGTATAAGTGTGAAAACAAAAACCTTTAAAATTAAAATCCAAAGTTAAAATGATTTCAGAATTAAGGAGAAAGCTTTAATGAAGAAAAAAAACTTTTCTTTCAAAGATAACTTAATGAGTAGCGTTGCTGCCTTGCTACTTACAGCAAGTTTATCTTTAGGACAAAGCGATACTGCACGTCTTGAAGGGACAGTTACAGATTCTACTGGAGCAGCAGTAGCAGGTGTAACTGTAGTATTAGTTAATGCAGAAACTAATAGTCGTCTAGAAATTACTACTAACGAGCAAGGCAACTATGTTGCACCTGCATTAAAGGTAGGAAATTATAGAGTTGAATTTTCTGCTCAAGGTTTTCGTAAAAATGTTCAAAATGATATCAAACTTACAGTTAGTCAAATAGCTCAAGTTAATGTACAGCTTGACACAGGTGAAGTTACTGATGTAATTGAAGTTACTAGTAGCGCTCCACTAGTAGAAACTAGTTCTTCTTCGATTGGACAAGTAATTGAAGGTAAACAAATTGTTGATCTACCTATTAATGGTCGTAATTTCACACAATTTGCTACTTTAGTTCCAGGTGTATCTAGGGGCACTCCAGGAAGTAACGCTGATGGATCTGGTGGGAATGCTGAGACTTTTCGCCAAGGTGATACTGGTTCAGCAGCAATTTCAGCTAATGGTTTACGTGAGCAAAACAATAATTTTCTCTTAGATGGTATTGATAATAATGAATCTATTGTAAATACAATTGTTTTCTTTCCTCCTATAGAGGCTTTACAAGAATTTCGTGTAATTACTAGCGTTGCACAAGCTGAGTTTGGCCGGGGTGGTGGTGCAGTAATAAACGCTATTACTAAAAGTGGTACTAATGAAATTCATGGTACTTTGTTTGAGTTGTTACGTAATTCTGAATTAGATGCACGTGCAACTTTTGCTCCTACTAAACCAATATTTCAACGTAATCAATTTGGTTTTGCTTTTGGTGCTCCAATAAAGAAAGATCGCACATTTTTCTTTGGTAATTATCAAGGTCTTCGTCAAAACTTACCTAAGGAAGAGGGTAATAGAGTTACTGTTCCAACTGCTAGAATGCGTCAAGGTGATTTTGGTGAACTTCTAGACCCAAATTTTACAGGTTTAGGTCAGCCAATTATGATTTTTGATCCTGTTACAGGCAATCCTTTTCCTCGTAATGTTATTACACGCCCTCTTGATCCTGTTGCGGTAAAATACTTAAATTCATTTCCTTTACCAGAAATAAGCGGTCGTGCAACACAAAACTATTTTGTAAAGCGAATTGCAAAACAAACTTTTAATGATGGTGATTTTCGTATTGACCACCGGTTTAATGATAACAACACAATTTTTGGCCGTTTTAGCATAGCTGATGATAGTCAAACCGACCCAGGGCGTATTCCAGGCTTCCAAGCTGGTTTTGGCTCTGGTCTTAATGATATTGAAGCGCGTGGTGTTGCTATTGGTTATACAAGCACTCTTAGCCCAACTCTTATTAATGAATTTCGTTTTGGATTTACCTTACTACGTATAGGATTTTTCCCTGTAAACTTTGGGCAAAATCAAAATCAATCTATTGGTATTGGCGGCCCAGGCGGGTTTAATAGCAATACAGGTATTTCTCTTATAGGCGGTGGTAATGGTAACTTTATAGAATATTTAGGCGATGGCGGCCAATTTACCTTGCGCGAGCGTAGCTATCAAGTATCTGATGCTTTAACTTATATTAAAGGAAATAATACTTTTAAGTTTGGCTTTGTTACTATTCGCCGTAATGTAAAATCCTTCCAAGGTGACTTTGCCAAAGGTTTCTATTTCTTCTCTGATTTTACTGCTACACCAGGCAATAAACCTCCTTTAGGCCAAACAGGTTATGAGGTTGCAGATATGTTAGTTGGTAAAACTAACTTTACTTCTATTACTGCTAGCTTAACAGGTGCCCTACAACCAAGTACCGCTATTTCTTATGAAAATGGTTTTTATGCTCAAGATGATTGGCGCATAACTCGTAATCTTACCTTAAATCTTGGTCTGCGTTATGAATACTTTACTGCACCTTTTGAAGAAAATGACCGTCTCGCAAATTTTGATCCTGCTACAGGTAAATTAATAGTTGCTGGAATGAATGGCCCACGCGCTACAGTAGAAACAGATAAAAATAATGTTGCTCCTCGTATTGGCTTAGCTTATGCCTTTAATTCTAAAACAGTTTTACGCGGTGGTTATGGGATTTTCTATTCATTAGATCGTGGTGGAATTGCTAATCAATTAACACAAAATGCTCCATTTATTGTAACTCAATTCCGTTTTAGTGGTACTGGTGCTAATGTACGTTTAAGTGATCCTATCCCTCTACCAGATCCAATAGACCTTAATAATCCTGTTTTACCTGCTGGCTCTGCCTTACGCTTTATTCCTAAAGATAGCGATATGACAAGAGTGCAACAATATAATGTAACCGTAGAACACCAATTTAATAACTATTTAGCTTTAAGTGTTGGTTATGTTGGAACTAAGGGCGATAATGTTGTTTCTGTTGCTACTTCTGGTGGGTTTAATGATGCAAATATAAAGAACCGTCTAACAACTATTGCAAATATTGGTGATTCTGATTATAACTCACTTCAAATCAAAGGGACTTTACGTAATTATAGAGGCTTAGGTTTTCTAGCTTCTTATACTTATGGAAGAGCAAATAATAATACTCCTGGGCCATTCCCTGGGCCAGGCGGAAACTTCCGTACTCAAGCCTCTGATCCAAATAATTTAGATCTTGATGAAGGCCCAGCTGATTATGATGTGCGTAACCGTTTTACCTTTGCGGCCAACTATGACTTACCATTCCTTAAAACTTCTTCTAACAAGTTAGCTAAAGCTTTATTCTATGGTTATCAGGTCAATACCATTGTTACTTTACAAGATGGAACACCATTTACTGTATTTGGTGGTTTTGGCCGTGCTGCTTTAGTTAGCACAAAAGATGCTGCTAAAGGTAATGAATCTGTAAACAATTACTTTAATATAGCGGCTTTTCGTCCATCAATGAATGCTCAAGATCAAGCTCCTCGTAATTTCTTACGCGGCCCAGGTCTTTCAACAGTTGATTTTTCTCTCTTCCGTAAATTTAGCCTTACAGAGAAATTAAATTTTGAATTTCGTGCTCAAGCTTATAATCTTTTTAATAATCCACAATTTAGCAATCCAGGTATCTTTGTTGGTGCCGGAGATGCTGGGGTAATTACTAATACTCGTGGAAATTCTGCTCGTCAATTTGAGTTTGGATTACGCGTAAATTTCTAAACTAAAAAAACACAGCCTTAGTTTAAGCTAAGGCTGTGTTTACTTGATTTTTGCTGTAAAAACTATGTTTTATATAAAAAATTTTATTAATCAAAAACAATATTTATCTATTAAGACTATTTACTTGATTTGTTTAATTTGTTTATTAAGCTGTTTGTTTTTTTTATCACCCTCATCCAAATCTTTTACTAAAGTAGAAATTCTAGAAAAACCTCAAATAGATAAAATAGATCCTCCTAATTGGTGGCTTAATCATACTATAAACCCTGTTCAAATAATGATTTATGGGCGCAATTTTACTGATTCAAAGATTAAGCTAGATTCTTTAGGTGTAAAAGTTATTAAAAGCACCATAAGTAGTAATGGTAGCTATATCATTGCCTATCTTGATATTGACTCTCAGGTAGCAAAACACGGTAATCTAAAAATAACAGTAGAAAATAATGCTGGTAATGCTAGTGTTGATTTTGGTATAGATGAACTACCAAGCACAAAAGGAAAATATCAAGGATTTAGTCCAGATGATGTAATTTATTTAATTATGATAGACCGTTTTGCTGATGGAGATCAGTCTAATAATAATCCTACAGAGTCTTTTGGGTTTTATGATCGCAAAAAGCCAAGAGGCTATCATGGAGGTGATTTTCAAGGCATTATTAATAATCTTTCATACTTAAAAGAGCTTGGTGTTACTGCAATTTGGATAACTCCTATCTATGATAATTCAAATAGGGTTTCTGATTATCATGGGTATGGTGCAGTAGATTATTACAACACAGAAGAACATTTTGGTAGTATAGAGAAATTACAAGAACTAGTAGAAGAAGCTCATAAACAAGGTATAAAAATTATTCAAGACCATGTTCTTAACCATACAGGCCCCGACCATGTGTGGACTGATAATCCTCCAACATCTCAATTTATTAATGGAACTCGTGAGCAACATCTTAATAACCTTTTTGATGTTCCTGCTTTAACTACTCCTAATGGCGATTCTAAAAGGGTAGAAGCTACTTTACGTGGCTGGTTTGCTGATATTCTTCCTGATATTAATCAAAATGATATAGAAGCAAAGCAATATTTAATTCAAAATTCTCTTTGGTGGATTGCAACTACAGGCATAGATGGTATTAGGCTTGATACTTTTCCTTACCTTCCCCGTAGTTTTTGGAGTGAATGGAGCATTGCTATACATAAACAATACCCGCTATTTACTGTAGTAGGAGAGGTTTCTGGGGGAGATCCCAAAGTTGTTTCTTTTTTCCAAGGTGGTGTTAAAAGATTTGATAACATTGATTCTGGCCTAGATACAATACTTGATTATCCTAGCTATTTTGCTATACGTGAATACTTTGCAAATAATAAAGGTATATTAAGTAGGATTACAAATATTGATTCTTTTTATCCTAAGGCAGAGATCTTAGTACCATTTCTTGGTAATCATGATGTTAAGCGTTTTGCTAGTGAGTCTGGAGCAACAATTGAAAATATAATTTTGGCTCATACTTATTTATTAACGATGAGAGGCACCCCACATTTATACTATGGTGATGAGATTGGGATTACTGGTGGGGAAGATCCTGATAATCGTAGAGATTTTCCTGGAGGATTTCCTGGAGATTCACGCTCTGCTTTTAGCTCTTCAGGGCGTACAAAATCAGAAAATAAGCTTTTTAATTCGATAAAAAAAGTCTCTCAACTTCGCCAAAAATATCCTCAACTTCGTGGTGGAGAAATGCGCTTTTTATACGAAGATTCAAACTTAGTAGTTTATTTACGCTCTCGTGATAATGGTCGTGCTATTATAGCTATAAACAAAGCAAATAAAAAAGTTAATAAAAAAATTAACTTGCCTAATAGCCTTTTTACCGATGGTACTGTTTTTAGTAATAAACTTAATGAACAATTCTCAACAGCAGTTGAGAATGGAAATTTAGTAATAAAACTTGCAAGCAAAGAAGCAGCTATTTTAATACCAAATTAATACCTCTATTTAATTAAACTTATGGCTCAAGTAGAAATAAAAAGTCTAACTAAGATTTATGATGGTGGTGTATGTGCTGTTAAATCGGCTTCATTTGAAGTTGCTGATAAGGAGTTTGTTGTTTTAGTTGGGCCTTCGGGATGCGGTAAGTCTACTCTGTTAAGAATGATTGCAGGCTTAGAGTCTATTTCTAATGGCGATCTTTTAATTGATGGGAAAAAAGTAAATGAACTACCTGCAAAAGATAGAGATATTGCTATGGTTTTTCAAAACTATGCTCTCTACCCACACCTAACAGTCTATGACAATATGGCCTTTAGCCTAAAAATACGTAACTATCCTAGTAATGAAATTAAAACACGTGTAGAAGAAGCTGCAAAAATCCTCGGTTTAACAGAATATCTTTTACGTAAGCCTAAAGCTTTATCAGGTGGGCAGCGACAAAGAGTTGCTCTAGGTCGTGCAATAGTTCGTCGCCCTAAAGTATTTCTTTTTGATGAGCCTTTATCAAATCTTGATGCAAAGATGCGTGTCCAAACACGTGTGGAGCTAATAAAACTCCATCGCCAACTGCAAGCCACAATGATTTATGTAACTCATGACCAAGTTGAGGCTATGACAATGGCTGATAAAATTGTTGTTGTAAAGAATGGCGAAATACAACAAGTAGCACCTCCTTTAGAACTCTATAAAAAGCCTACTAATAAGTTTGTTGCTGGTTTTATTGGTAGTCCAGCAATGAATTTTATTAACTGTAAACTATCTAAGGAAAACAACAAACTTAATCTTAAAACAAATAGTTTTTCCTTAGAACTTAAAGAAAACAAAACATTTAGCAACTTAGATTCTTCTTTACAAGAAATTGTATTAGGTATACGTCCAGAAGATATTACAATTGCTAATGGGATAGATAACAAAAATGCTTTTCTAGCAACCGTAGAGATAATAGAACAAATGGGAAATGAAGTTTTTGTACAGCTTTTAATGGATAGCAATGAAATTACAGCACGTTTACCTGCTGATGCAAATTTAAAAATTGGAGAAAAAAGCAAATTTTCTTTTAACTTAGATAAATGTCACTTTTTTGATTCTATGTCTGAAAAAACTTTACTTTAGATAAATTAGTAAATTCTTAAAATGAGCATTAAATCAAATTCAAACCTACGTGAAAGCCTAGTCTCATATCTTTTCTTAGCACCTTTCCTTGCTATTTTTATAATATTTCTAGGCTATCCAATGATTTATTCGCTTTATCTTAGTTTTAGAAGTACAACATTTTCTACTGACTGGTATAACATTTTTGGCAATATGCAATATGTTGGATTAGCAAATTACCAGTCTTTACTTACTGATACTAGATTTTGGTGGTCGCTTGGGCTAACCCTTTCCTATGCAGTGTTAACAATACCCGCTTCTATCGCTTTAGGGCTTTGGCTAGCTATTTTATTAAATAATAAATTAAAAGGTGCTAGCTTTTTCCGTAGCGCTTTCTATCTTCCCAATGTACTTGATTTATATGTAGTAGGAACAATTTGGGTATTAATCTTAAGCCCTAATTATGGTTTACTAGATATATTGCTAGGTAAAATAGGGCTGCATTTACCTGAATCAGGCTTGTTAGCCAATCCTTATACAGCGTTACCCACAATAGCACTAGTTATAGTACTTAAAGGTGCTGGATTTGGAATGATTCTTTTTTTATCAGCAATTCAAAATATTTCAGAGTCAATTTATGAGGCAGCAGATATTGATGGGGCAAGTTGGTGGCAAAAACTACGCTATATAACTTTGCCACTGCTTAAGCCAGTAATTCTTTTTATGATAATTACTGGAACAATGAGTGCACTTAACGCATTTACAGAAATTTATGCAATGGCAAGTAGTAAATATGGTGGATTTGGTGGGCCATATATAGAGTTTCAAGGTCAATCAGTAGGCGCAACTTCTCTTTCGGGGCTTTATCTTTACCAACTTTTTGAAAGGGCAGAGTATGGTAAAACAGCAGCCTTTTCATACCTTTTAATGATTATTGCTTTAATCATATCTTTTCTAAATGCTAGATTATTGAAAGTAGAAAAGTAATGGAAAGATTTTCACTAAAAAATTTTTTTGTTTATGTTGTGCTTTCTATAGGTTGTTTAATTGCCTTACTTCCTCTTTTTTGGATGCTTATTATTGCGTGTAAACAACAGGGACAAGCATTAAAACTAGAGTTTCTACCAGAACCAAATGCTTTAACTGCTCCCTATCAAATTACTGTAGGAAAAACTAATCAAGTAACCTTAGAGTACCATAGCGATTCAGCACAATCTGTGCAAGTGCAAACTAGTTTTAATAAAGATCAACTAGTTGAAATGAGTAATGATAATGGAACTTTTTGGGTTAATTTCTATGATGTCGCCCAAGGTGAATATGAATATGAATTTATTATTGATGGTGTTGGGAGTGGTATTAAGTCTAAATTGCAAGTCGCTACAGATTTATCTAGTAATACAAAACTAAAAAATGCTTCTTTATCAAAAAATAACTCCATTACATTTCGTTTTCTTGGCAGAGGTCTTTTACCAGTAAAAGCATTACTAGCAGATGGCCGTGAAATAGAGTTAACTAAAACAGATTCAGATGGTTATTTTACTGGGCAAGTTGATGGCTTAACCCCAGGTGATTATAGCTATCGCTTTAGTTATGCTAGAGGTTTTTGGGATGGCATAAAAGAAATTTATACTTACCAGAATTTTATTGAAATATTATTTAATCGCGATTTTCCATTCCTTAAGTTTTTCCTTAATAGCCTTATAGTTGCAAGCTTTTCAGGGATTTTTACAGTCGCCTTTTGCACAATGGCTGGTTATGTTTTTGCTAAGAAAAACTTTTTAGGCAAGCGTATTTTATGGGGTATTTTCTTAAGCACAATGCTAGTTCCAGGGTTAATTTTTATGTTGCCACAGTTTGCGATTGTTACCAAATTAGGCTGGATTAATAGCTATTTAGGAATGGTTGTTCCTCACTTAGGTAATATTTTTGGCCTTTATTTACTACGTCAATATATTGAAACAATTCCAGATTCGCTTTTTGAAGCAGCAAAAATTGATGGTGCTAGTGAATGGCAGCTTTTTACTAAAGTTGTAATTCCTCTTTCAATGCCAATTATGCTAACACTATTTTTACTTGTATTTGTTGGTCAATGGTCTAATTTTTTATGGCAATATATTACTAACACCCCAGATTCGGCTTATAGAACCTTACCAGTAGGTTTAGCTCTTTTCAAAGGCCAATATGATATTCGTTGGGAACAAATGATGGCAGGAGCTTGTTTTTCAATTATCCCTATAACTATTTTATTTGTTATTGCACAAAGATTTTTTGTCCAAGGTATGACAAGCGGTGCAGTAAAAGAATAAGAATTTTTTATGTAAGTTAATGAGATTTAATATGTTAAAAAAATCCTTTTCTTTAAGTAAAAGACATTTCTGCTTATTTTTGGTTTCCTTATTATTAACAGTAGCTTTTAGTAATCTTGCTTGTCAGACTGCATCTATTACTAAGTCTAATACTTTAACACTTTGGATAACCTATAACCCACAAGAATATGAAATATTTAAAAGAATTGCAGAGGATTTTCAAAAAGATTATTTAAACAAAACAGGAAAAGAGGTAAATCTTAACCTACAGCGTATCCCTTATGATGGTTTAATGCCAAGGCTTAAGTATGCTTGTTTAGCTAATGCCACTCCTGATATTTGTCGAATTGACAATGCTTGGCCTTTAACTTTGGCTTACGGTAAATCACTAGTAGCGCTTGATAATCTTCCTAATTTCAAATCAACTATTGATGAAATGGCAAAAGAGTATGTACCTGCTGCAATAGAGTCAAATATTGTTGAAATTAAAACAGATAAAGGAATTTGGGAAAGACATCTTTATGGAATACCTGATCAAACAAATTGTGTAGCTCTTTTTTGGAATAAGGAGTTATTTAGACAGTCAGCTAAAGAACTGCGTGATAGAGGGCTTGATCCTGAGCGTGCTCCTAAAGATTGGGAAGAATTTATTAAGTACGCTCAAATTTTAACCATTAAAGATAAAAAACAATATGGTTTTGGAATGTTTAATTCCCTGTGGTGGTCAATGCCTTTTTTTAACACTTTTGGAGCACAGTTTGTCAAAAAAGATGCAAATGGTAAGTATGTTTGTACTATTGATGAGCCTGCTGCACAACAAGCTTTGCAGTTTATGACAGATCTCTATAAAAAACATGGTGTTGAAGCAGGTGCTTGGCGAACAGGCTCAATTAATCCTGAGCAAGGATTCTTAAATGGCAAATATGCAATGATTCTCTCAGGCCCTTGGAACTTAAAACGCTTTTCTAATATTGATTTTGGCGTTAGTTTAGTCCCTGAGGGGCCAGCAGGCACAAGCTCTAATGTAGGGGGACAAAACCTAGTTATCTTCAAAACCTGCAAAGATCCAGAGGCCGCACTAGAATTTTTACGTTATTTTTCTTCTGAAGAAGTTCAAATACGCTGGTCAGAAAGTTTAGGTCAGATCCCTGTTAATATTCGTGCTTTTGATAAAATTGACCTTTCACAACGACCTCAATTAGCTACATTTATGCAACAGCTAAAAACGGCTCGCCCAAGCCCTAAAATCCCACGAATGGATGTAGTGGAAGAAAAAGTAGTAGGCCCAGCCCTACAACTTGCTATGCAGGGGGATAAAAGCGTAGAACAAGCCCTAAAAGATTCAGCTATAGAAATAAATAGAGATTTTCTACCGCTTTTAAATAAATAGAAATTTGATTAAAAAGGTTATTACAAATAAAAAGGCTAGTTTAATTTTATTGTTTAAACTAGCCTTTTTTTATTTATAAAAAGTTTTATGCTAAGCAGTTTTCTTTAGAACAACATAGCCACCAGCAGGAATATTTACACGAGTATTTCCACCATTAAGTGTTGCTCCATAATTACCAAAATTACTTCCACCATAACGTGCAGCATCACTATTTAGTACTTCTTTCCATTGCCCTGAAGGTAGTGGTAATTGGTAGCCTTCTAAATTATTATGATTAAGGCTAGCAACAATAATATATTCTTCATTGCCATCTTTACGTGAAAATGCCATTACAGAATTATCATTATGAGTATAAATGCGATTTACTTGTGAATCAGCCTCAAATGCTGTGCTAGAAGAGCGTAGAGCAATTGCGTCTTTGTAAAATTCATAAGTTTGACGACGAGAAATATTATTCATTGCTACTGGGCGATCTTCTGCTTTCATAGCTGCTAAGTCATTAAAGACTTGGCGATCAGCAGCAGATAGATTTGTAAAACCAGGATCTTTTGCCCGAGCCTCTGGAGTCATATCAAAGAGTTTTGTATAGAGTTGTTTTTGGTTATCATTAAAACTAATTTTGCTCCAATCCCAATTAGCTCCTACAGATTGCCAGTCCCAGCCAGAGTCCCAAGTAGAAGGTACTCCCCACTTAAAATTATTAGATGCCATTGATTCATCACCTTGGAAAAACATTGGAACACCAGGTGATGCTAGCCCTATACCAGCCGCAAACCGTGCAGCGTTTCTAGCCCATTGTGAAGGCATTTTGCCATCTCCAGCACCATCAGCAGTATCAATAGTACGTTCAGCATTTCCAACTTCATCATGATTAGAAATAACAGTTACAGCATTTGCCCAGCTATCAAGCCCACGAGGATTAGTAAGCATTTGCATAAACTTATCCATATCAGTACGTTGATTATTGGCAGCTTGCTGGATAATACCAGGATTATCATTATCTCTAACTAAACGGTGTTGAAACTCTGTATACCATTGGGCATCAAAACCTCCGCCTGTTCCATCAGCTTTTGCAGCGCGTGTAAGTGAAGGATCATAGTCAAATTGTTCGGCAGCAATAAATGTATCTGGTTTAAGGAAATGGAGTTGACGGTTCATTTCTCTCATCATATTCCATCCAGCCTCACCACCAGCGCCTTTGATAGGTTCAGTAAAGTCAAAACGTAACCCATCAAAATGAAACTCATCTAGTTGAGCTACCGCATGGTCAACAAAGAGTTGTTTTACTTTAGGATTGTTATATGCAGGCATTGCCCCCCAAGGGGTATTTCTTTGCTCAAATTTACCAGGCTCTTTTGACCAATTAAAGTAGGGGTTTTCTTTACCATCAATATTCCATAAATCATTATGATCGCCGCCTATATGGTTATAAACTACGTCGTTAATTACATTAAAGCCTTTGGAATGAGCCATATCAATAAAGAGTTTAAGAGCTTCTGCTCCTGAAACATACTTGCCATTGTTATCTGTAAAACCATAAGAGCTTTCTACCGCAAGGCTATTTGCACCCATATAGCCCCAATCACGATTTCCTTCTACTTCATTAGATGGAAGCATTTCTAAAGTGTTGATACCAAGGCTCTTAAAGTAATCAAGTTTATTCATTACATCTTCAAATGTAGAACGATTGGCATTTGCGCCTTGCCCATAGAAACTACCTGTATGGAATTGATAAATTACCCATTTATTGCGGTCTTTTTCGCGAGGAGCACTATCATTTCTCCAAGCATGTGTAGTATCAGCAATTACAGCACCCCGAAATGATCGCCCACTTGAATTGCTAATAGTGTTATCCCATTTGTCATTAAAGGCTGTGGCCTTTAGTTCTGCTGAGGTAAGTCTACTATTATTATTTGTGTCGCCTACTAAACCTAACTGTCCATTAGGTTTACGTTCATAAGCTTGGAATTCATATTTTAATCCAACTAGCTTATCTAAATTGTTGACTAAAGCTGACCAGCTACCAGATTGGTTAGTCATCTTAATACGGCCTTTATCATCAACATTATTAAGCCATAAGTTATTGGCTTTACCCCCATTTAATTTATCAATCAAAGTAGAGTCAAATTGCCCTAAACGTGTTAATAATTCGCTTTTAGTTAGTTGATGACCATTAGAATCTTTTAAGACCAAATAAGCGCTTTCAATATTTGGTTGATCGTCTATTTCAAAATTAATAAGCTCGCTTCTTGACTCAGCATAAGCTTTTTGACGTGCAGTATTGGAAATTTCTGGATCGCTTCCTTCAATTTGTGATTTATATTTTTGATAAATAGCTGGATCCATATAAAACTGATTAACTCGCTCACCTTTATTATTTACATAAGTTCTTCCTACACCGACTTGTTCACCTTGCATTTGACGAGCATAAGGATCTGTACGTTCTACAAGCTTACCTGATGAATCAGTAACTTGATAAACATAAGCTTTACCTTCCATTGTTTTCCAACCATTAGCTACTTTAGCTGACCAATTGCCTTCACTATCTTTAGTCATTGATACAAGTTTAGCTCGACCATTTTGATCAAAGACCTTAACTTTGACATCTTTAGCATCTGGTGCCCAAAACTTAAAGCCAATATCATTTCCATTCTTATGAGCACCCATTTCATGATAAGTTGTTGCTGAGTAGTTGACTTGTTTAGTATTTTCATTTAGCGAAAACTTAAGATTACCTTCACCCATTACAGCCCATTGACCTTTGCCTGATGGCCCATCAGCTACTACACCCCATTCCCAGTTATGTTGTTGACCATCATCGGCTAGTTCTAAAGTAACTGACCATTTACCATTGCCTAAAGATGTCATTGGAATAGAGTCACCTTTTCCCCATGTAGGGTCAAATTCTCCAGTAGTTTTATTCCAACTTCCCTTTAATTGAATATTTGTAAGATCTTTATGTGCGCCTGTATCATAAGTAAAAGTAACTGTTCGTTTAGCAGTAGTAGTAGTAGCAAGACTATCAACCGCACTAATTGTTTTTGCTTGACCTATTGAAGCGGCCTGTAGCGATCCTATAGCCGAACTTGCAGTGTTTTTTATACTTAAGCGGTCTTCTATTTGATTACGAAGAAAAGAGCCTTTCATACTATTGCGTTTTGAGCGCAAAGGTTGAGGAGAATTAAACATAGGTTGAGATTTAATATATTGACTATCAATTGCTTTACTATTTTCTGTTGTACTAGCTGTTTTTGTTGTTTCTACCTTGGTTTGCTCAGTATTAGGTAAGTTATTATTACCAATGCGGTTGACTGCCATTGCTACTCCTTATTACTTTACTTAAAATTTTAGTGTTAAAATTTTAGAATGAAAAATTGAACGGTCATTCATTTTATCGTCAAGTACTATAGTTTTGTTGCCTATTAACTCCCAATAAATACTAATTTAAGGCCAACATAAAATTATGAATATATTACACAAGTCTTTAACCAATCACTTTAAGCAAACCAGTCTTTTATTATTATTCTTCTTATTCTTAATACTATGTCCTTCAGTAATAAAATTAGAAACCAATCAACAGCTATCACATCCAGCAGATAAATTTATTTGCACTCAAGAGCTAGGGGCAATTTATAGTAAATCCTCTACTACTTTTCGTGTATTTGCTCCGACTGCTGAAAAGTTAGTTTTGCGCCTTTATCAAACTCCTACTAAAGGTAATGCAGAAGTTTTTTCAATGTCTAAAAATAATGATGGAAGTTGGGAAGTTTTGGTATCAAAAGATTGCCTTGGGCTTTATTACACATTTACTGCTTCGGGTAATGATCCTGGATTTGATCCAAATCGTGAGCTTATAGATCCCTTTGCTCGTGCTGTTACTGCTCATAATGGTCGAGCTATCGTTGTTTATGATGATTTTAAGGTTTCTCCAAGGCCACAATTTCCTATTGCTGATTCAATAATCTATGAAATGCATATAAGAGATTTTACTATTGATCCAGACTCTACTATTCAGCAGAGGGGTAAATACTTAAGTTTTATAGAAGAAGGCACTTCTTTATATCAACGTCCTGATATATCAACAGGGCTTGATCATTTAGTAGAGCTTGGTATTAATACAGTACAAGTAATGCCTGTTATGGAATTTCAAAACCAGGAAAATATTGATCAATATGGTTGGGGCTATGATTCAGTTCACTTTAACAGCCCAGAAAATTCTTATTCAATTAATAGTTTAGAAAAAAATCCTGTAAGAGAACTTAAACAAATGGTTGATATGCTACATAAAAAAGGTATAAAAGTAATTCTTGATGTAGTTTATAACCATACTATGGAGGATATAAAAGGGAGAGTTTATAGTTTTGAAGGATTAGTTCCTGGTTATTACTACCGTCGTAAAATGGATGGTAGTTATTGGAATGGTTCTGGTGTAGGAAATGAGTTTCGATCTGAAGCACCTATGGCACGGCGTTTTATAATAGATTCAGTAAAATATTGGGTTAATGAATATGGAGTTGATGGCTTTAGGTTTGATTTAATGGGATTAATTGATCTAGAAACTATGAAAGAAATAGTTCAAGAACTTCATAAAATAGATAAAAATATATTAGTTTATGGTGAACCTTGGTCTGCTGGAGAAACTCCCCTATCAATTACCAATAAGGGAAAACAACGTAGCCTTGGCTTTTCTGTATTTAATGATAATTTTCGAGATGCTTTGAAGGGGAGCGTTTTTCAAGCTAGAGAACGTGGATATATTCAAACTGGTAATAACATAGAAAAAATAAAAATAGGAATAGTTGGTTCAACAGAAGATTTTACTGATAACCCACAAGAAAGCCTTAATTATGTTGAGTGCCATGATAATCATACATTTTGGGATCGCTTAATGATTTCTACTTTTGATGATAGTAGCCTTACAGATGCTGATCGCCGTGCAATGGCTCGTTTAGGGGCAGCAATTCTCTTTACTTCTCAAGGGCTACCATTTTTCCAAAGTGGTCAAGAATTTTTGCGCTCTAAGGGAGGTGATGAAAATAGTTATAATAAATCTGATGCACTCAATATGATACGTTGGCGTGAAAAGGCTACTAACTATGATATTTATCGTTATTATCAAGGGCTAATTAAATTACGTAAAAACCATTTAATGTTTCGTATGACTAGTAAAGATGAGATAAAACAAGCAATAAAATTTCTAGATCAAGACCTAAATTATCAATTGCCAAAGGGGGTTATTGCTTATTTAATTACAGATGTTACTGGAAAGGACTCTTGGCAACGTGCTTTAGTTTTATTAAATGCTAGTAATAAAACTTATGAGTTAAATATTCCTGAAGGTAATTGGCAAGTTTTTGTTAATCAGTTTAATTCTGGAAATGAACCTATTTCTCAAGTAAAAAGTATAAATAAAGTAATAGAAATCTCTAAATATAGTGCATTAGTTTTAGCTGAAAATAGGACTAAATAAATTTTAAGTTACTTATTTTTTTTTCTAAGTTTTGAGTTAAAATTTTTTCCTGAGAATTCTAATCTTAAATAAGCTGCGGCTGCACGAAAACGAACTTCTTCTTTTTTATCTTGGAAAAGAGGAGTTAAACTTTTGCTTGCTCCTGGTTGATTACGTAAGGCGATGGCATGGGCTGCGGCTGCACGTACTGACCAATCTTTGTCTATAAGAGCGTCTTTAAGTAATTCTAATGAGTCAGGATCGTTATCTTTAGCTAGTAAAAGTGCTGCTAAGGCACGACCAGAAATATTAGAGTTTTTCAGCAATTCTTCCATAGAAGTAAAACCAGCTTCTACGCCTGGCACAGGAACAAACCCAATACCAGTTTTTAAGATAAACTTAAATAGCCCGCTAGGGTTTTTCATCATTCGCATTGTGTCACGTTTTTGTTTAGAAAGATAACTTGAGCTAGTTTTTTGTTCACCTGCAAGTACAGCCATAAGCACTTCTTTACCAGAATTTTGATTCATTTGCCAAAGCGCTTGTGCTGCTGCAAAAGTAACTTCTGCAACAGGATCATTAAGTGATTCTTCTAGTACCGTAATAGCACGATTATCTTTAATTTCAGCTAAACTAGCACAAGCAGCTAATCTAACATTAACATCAGGATCTTTTAATGCTCTAGTTAAGAGGGAAATAACTTTGATATTATTGCCTGCTAGACTTAATGCTACAACGGCTTCTTTACGTTTTTCAGGGTTTTTTTCTGATAAACCTTGAGTAAGAATTTCTTCTGCTTCTAGAGTATTAGAACTAAATTTAGTTTGGCTTAAAACTGTACTAGCACTTAGCAATAAAAAGAAAATAATAATAAAAAACTTATTTATCTTATTTATCATAAATTTACTCATAAAATAGAGGTTTAAGGTTTTTATACCACTTTTACTACTTACTTAGAAAGAAAAGATTTAATTGAATGATAAATTTACTTTGCACTGTACGAAATTGTCATAAAGCACTCCAAAGAGCGGAAAAAATATTTGTTTGCCCTTTGGGTCATAGTTTTGATATTTCAAGTAGAGGTTATGTAAATTTACTACAGCCTCAAGATAAACGCTCCTTAAATCCTGGAGATAGCAAACAGGCTGTAGTTGCTCGCCATAGGCTTTTGATGAGCGGTCAAGATAATAGAGTTGCAGATAAAATAGTAGAAATTATTAAAGATTTTAATTTTGAAAACTTCCCTAAAATCTTAGATGTAGGTTGTGGCGAGGGCTTTTACTTAAACTCAATAATGAATAAATATTCTGCTTATGCTAGTGGTTTAGATATTTCTGTTGAAGCAATTGATCTGGCTTCACGCTACTATAAAAATGCTACTTGGATAGTTACTAATGCTGATAGGTTTTTACCTTATCCTGATAAGGAATTTAATATTGTAATGTCTATTACTGCCCGTAAAAATCCTAGCGAGTTTAAGCGTGTTCTTTTACCAGAAGGCTATCTATTAATTGTAGTTCCTGCACCAGATGATCTAATTGAACTTAGGGAAAGCATAATGGAGAAAGGCGTTTTACGAGATCGCAGTGAGAACACCTTAGAGTTATTTAATAGAGACTTTGTTTTTCTTAACTTAAGCACTGTAAAATATCAGCAGCACTTAAACAAAGATTTATTAAATGATTTACTATTAACTACTTATCGAGGTGCACGACATCGTGAAAAAGAGAAATTCGATAAACTAGAAGAAATGACAATTACTTTTAGCAGACAAATTTTTTGTTTTCGCCCAAAATAAAGTAGAAAACTTAGAAGTTTCCAGGAATTAACATATCTACAATACGAGAAGGATTTTTTATATTTTGTTCGCTCATCCAATTAAAGGCTTCTTTTTGCAGCGTTTCTCCTTCTTCTAACCCAATTAATTGACCTCGACGATATCGAGCACTATAAGCATAGAGATACATATCTACGGCTATTAAATTTTCTTCAGCTTTTACAAGTAAGGAAATAGCCTTAGGATAGTCTAGTTCTATCATAAAAATAGATGCTTCTATAAGCAAGGCTAAAGGTAATGCCCAAGCAGCATTTTGTTCTTTAATTTTTTCAGCATTTTCTTGAGCAATTTTTAGATAGTTTTTAGTCTTATTATTTTCTAGTTTTAAGGAAATAGCTAAAGCACTACGAGCGTGTAAATAAAGAGATTCAAGCAAAAAGACTTGTACGCGTAGTAACATAGACTCTTTTAATTTTGCCCAAGAATTATTGATTAATTGCCAAGCTTTTTCTCCTTCTTGAGAATATAGTAAAACCTCTACGTTACCAAATAAATTCCAGTAATGTTGCATATAAAAACTTTGATTTGACCAAGCTTTAATAGACTCAGCTAGTTGCTCTTTTGCATTTTCAGGCTTATCTTCTGCTAAATGAATAATATAAAACCTAGAGTGAAGTAATGCTGCTACCCAAAGATTACCACGCTCTTGAACTTCTTTAAGAATTATTGGCAAGTGGTTAGAGATAGCTTTAATTTCTCCCATAAAGTATAGAGCACGAAATAGATAAAGGTTAGATGAGTCTATTTCCCAAGGCACATTTGTGCATTCTTCACGTAAAATCTTATCTGCTTCAGAAGTTATTGGAGGAATTTTTTTCCATTCACCATAAAAATAAGCAACAGCACTTAATATTAATTTATAGAGTCCTCTAGCATGAGGACGGTTAGCAGAAGGCACTTTTTCTAGTAGTTTTTCAGAAAAATCACAAAACTCTTTAACTATATTTTGGCTAGAAGTGCCTGCTGTTGCACGATAAGCCATTTCTATTGTAACTGCACGATAAAGTCTATAAGCCTCGCCTGCTTCAAGTGCAAGTAATAAATGGCCTGCTTGAAATGCTGCTGCCTTGATAGTGTCAATAAATGTAAGTCCTATTACTATTGACCAGCAAGTGTCTATTTGTAATCGCTCATTTGTAGAGAGTTCTGATAGATTTCTCTCGTTAAATACTAACCCTTTACATTCTATTTGTTTACGTAAAACTATCACTGCTTCTAATGCTTCTTTAGGTGTTTCAGGTAGTATCATTCCTAGAGCATGAAGAATAGTAAAGAAAATAGATAAACCGTCGTTGATTAATCCTGCGACTAAGTATTGTTCACCAGCACGACGTTGTAAATCTAACCATTCTTCAGAGCTAGAATTTTCTGAAGCAGCTAAAAACATATAGGCTGCTTCAGCACTACGACCAGCACTAGCTAATACTTCAGCCAGTTTTAAGTGCAGAGTCTTAAGCTCTAATGCTGTCATATTTTCAGAATTTAGATTTAAGCAAATCTGGTAGAAATGTGATGCACGATCAAAGGCTAGGGTCTGATTAGCTTTTTCTCCTGCGTCAAAAGCATATTTAGCCGTTTTTTCCTGATTACCAGCTTGAAGAAAATGTACAACCAAAATTTCAGGGTCTATTTCAGGAATTGTTTCTAGCTCTATTGCTAGCCTACTATGGTAATTTTGTTGAGTTTCTTTACTTAAGTTATGGATAATGGCTTCTCTAATCCGGTCATGGTAGGTTTCAACTTCATCGTTTTGTGAAGGATTTTCTAAAAATCTAATTAAATGCTGTGCCCGAAGTGTTGTAATTGCTAAAAGCTCTTCTTGTTGAAGACTTGCAGCACGTTTAGCTATTTGGCGCAGAATAGGCCGACCTGCTACTGCAATAACTTCTAAAAGTTTTCTAGCTGCAATAGGCAGTTGTAAAACACGCTCATAAATAGTTTGGTCTAAAGATTTTAGAGTGTTTTGACTATTACCAACAAGATTTAAACCTATTCTTCCTGAAGAAAGTAAATTACCTGTCTTTGTTGTAATCTTATTAGCGCTATTTATTGGTAAATGTTGGACTAGCTCAGCTATAAAAAACGGTATTCCTATTGCTTCTTCTGCTATTACATCTACAAAAGGTGAAAGTAAGTCTTGATGCTCTCCTAATAGGCTTAATACTAATTGTCTGGATTCTTCGTCTGATAATTTATTTACTTCTATTTGCCACGCATTTATAGAGGGTTCTGATTGAAGTTCAAGTAATGCTTGTAAAAATAAAGATTTTTCTCTTTCTTCGCTACGATAACTAGTAATCAATAATATTTTTGGTGGGTTAGGTTCTAAGAAAATTTCTTTAAGTAGCCACGCGCTATCTTTATCACCCCATTGGACATCATCAATAAATATGACTATAGATTTTTTTTTAGCAAGTTTTACTAGTAACTCGCGCAGTGCAGCAAAAGCACGGCGGCGAAGTTCTTGAGTGTCAGGAATATCTAAGCTTTTTGCAAATTTATTTTGAAACTCTACAGATTTTAAAACAGGGAAAAGACGTGTTAAGGCTGGAAAACCTGAAGGAAGTAAATTCATTAATTGAAATTCAGGTAAATGTTTTAAGTATTGGGCTAATGAATCTATAAGGCTATCAAAAGCTTTATATGGCATTGATTCTTGTTCATAACAACGTCCAGATAGAATTAATATATTAGAATCTTGGTTGCGTATTTTTGATAGAAAATATTTAACTAATGCGGTTTTCCCTATTCCTGAAATTCCAGAAATATAAGCAATATTAGTTACATTGGTCTTAGTACTTAAAAAAGCCTGCTCTAAAGCTATTAGTAAATTTTCTCTTCCAACAAAAGTAGGATTACTAGTAGCATTATATGTAGGAGATGTTAAATCAGCCTCACTTTCTAGCCAAAGCAAGATTTCTTGACCAGTAGGGCGTGTGGAAGGCTCTCTTCTTAAAAGCGCCATACAAAGTTCAGATAGATCTGAAGGCACATCATCGGCTAATTGACTGGGTGCAACAGGATCTAGGACTTGTTTTTTACTTAATACTTCAAAGATTTTACCAGAGAAGGGAAGTTTTCCTGTTAAGGCTTGGTAGAGTATTACCCCAAAACTATACCAATCGCTTGCAGGTGTTATTGTATGACCTGCTGCTTGCTCGGGTGACATATGTGTAGGAGTACCAACTAAATCAACTTCTAAATTTTCTAAGGATTGTTCTATTACTAAACCAAAGTCTAGGATAACTACTCTACCTGTAGAGGTTACAAGCACATTAGATGGTTTTAAGTCTCTATGCAATTTTCCTGCTTTATGTAGTGCATGTATTCCTTCTGCCAACTGACGTAAAGCTGCTCTTAGTCTTGTTAGCGTTTGAACTTCAAGCGTAGATTTGCTATATAAAACATTTGGTATTATTTCAGTCTGATTAGATGCTCCTGAAGTTGGGGCATTAACAAAAATAGTGTTATCATCTACTACAGGTTCTATAGGTACTATGGTTGCTGTAAGAGCGTCTTTAGATGTGTCTTTGATGGCGGCTAAGGCGTTTGTTAAAATAACACGGAGTTTTTCCTCTTTATAAACATAGTCAATAAAGTTAACTCCTTCTACTAACTCCATAGTAAAAAACCAACTATTATTATCAAAAATCAACTCATACAAGGTAGCTAAATTAGGGTGGATAACGTCTGTTAGAGCACGAAATTCTTGCTTAAAACGATAAAGCGCTTCTGAATTTTGCTCATAAATAGAATTACGTAGCTTTTTTAGAGCAATAAGGCTATTATTTTCTTTATCATAAACTTCATAAACTACTCCAAAAGTGCCAGTTCCTAAAAGTCTTTTTACTAAAAATCTTTCTGTCCCTAAAAACTCTTGTTGTAGTTGTCGCATTAGCCTAGTATTTCTCCTAGTAAAAAGTAAACTATAGACTTAAATATTTTAAAGTAGGAAATAACTTTTATGCTGTTAAATATAACACACAAACAAAACTGGATAATTAATAAATTAAGGAACAAAATTTCTCTTTTATGTGTCAAAACTTAAAATATCTTAGGGATAAATTTATGAGTATTTTTTCTAGATCTTCACAAGTAGAAGAAACAAATCGTCGTAAGAGGTTAAAAATGACTTTTTTAACTATGTGTGTTTTAGTTATGTTCTTAAACTTGATTATTTGGTTTTGGGTAAGCCAACCAGTTCTTCCTCTAACTTCTAGTAATGTGCAACTAACTGATGCAGAACGCCTAAGAGTACATGTTCAGACTTTATCTGAGACTTTTTTTCCAAGAAATGCCCCAAATATAGAAAACTTAAATAAAGTTGCTAGCTATATTAAAGAAGAGTTTAAGAAAGCTAATGGCAATGTTTTAGAGCAGCCTTATAAAATAGACGATAAAATGTATAAAAATATAGTGGATAAAACTTATAAAAATATAATAGCTGAGTTTGGCCCAGAATCAGATGAAAGAATAATTATAGGCGCTCATTATGATGCTGCTGGTGAACTTCCAGGAGCAGATGATAATGCTAGCGGTGTTGCCGCAATTATTGAACTGGCTTATTTACTAGGTAAAGCTAAACTTCCAATGAAAGTTGAACTAGTAGCTTTTACTTTAGAAGAACCTCCTTTTTTTGATACTGAATTTATGGGTAGCGCAATACATGCTAAATCCTTAAAAGAGAAAGATATAAAAGTACGTTTAATGATTTCTGTTGAAATGGTTGGGTATTTTTCAGATTTGCCTAATAGCCAAGAATTTCCATTATCTTTGCTTAATTTAATTTATCCTACTACAGGAAATTTTATTATTTTAGTTGGAAATTTAGAAAACGGTTTAACTCTTCGCAAAGCGAAAAAAGCAATGCAAAAAGTTACCAGCCTACCTGTTTATTCAATAAATGCCCCTAGAAGTATTCCTGGAATTGATTTTTCTGATCACTTAAATTATTGGAATTTAGGCTATAATGCTCTAATGGTAAGTGATACAGCCTTTTATCGTAATAAAAACTATCACACAAAGCGAGATACTGCTGAAAAACTAGATTATAGAAGAATGGCTATGGTAGTTGATGGTTTATATAATATAGTTTTAGAAACTAGTAAATAAACATAATATAAAATAATTAATATTCGGTTAAATATGGTAGTTTTTGGAGATAAATTATGTGTTAAGATTTTTCCCATAAACCTCTTTATTACAAAAAATAGTGTTAAGAAAAGATTAATATAGGGTTTTCAAAACTAAACCATATACTTGCTTTGATGTGGTCTTTGTAATACTATGTAAAAAACTAGCTGATTTAATGATAAATCAAAAATAATTTGTAGGACTTATATTACTAAGGAGGATATTGCCTTATGAGTGCATCTACTGGTGATTTACTAAAAATAGAACTAATGGCTAATAATCAAGAGTTTAGACAATTAGCCCAAGAACATAAAAGTTACGAAACACGTTTAGATGAATTAATTGCATTGCCTTATCCAAATGATGATGAGCGCTTAGAACTAGCTCAGTTAAAAAAGAAAAAACTCTTGCTTAAAGATAAAATGGAGTCCATCCTACAAAGTTATAAACGTAAAGCTGCTAGTCACTAATTTTCTTAAGATAGAAAAAAGTGATAGGACTTAAGACTAGTTATTTGAACAAATTAGGCTGAAAACGGGAACTGTTCTAGTCGAATTGTTCCCGTTTTTAACTTGTAGTTTGATGTTTTTAAGATAAAAAGATATGGCAAGCGAAGCATACCCTTATATAGTTTTTCTCTCAATAGTTGCTATTATGATAGCACTTTCCCCTTTTTACTTATTTTCTTTGGTATTTTTTTTACTTTTAATTTTTGTAATTTACTTTTTCCGAGATCCTGACCGTACTATTCCTGATGGCAGTGATATTGTTGTTGCTCCTGCTGATGGAAAGGTTACTAAAGTAACTAAAGTTAATCCTGATCAAGTAGACTCACCTAGTTTAATTAGTATTTTTCTTTCACCCCTAGATGTTCATATTAACCGTTCTCCTATAGCAGGTCGTATTAGTGAAGTTAACTATGTAAAGGGTCGTTTTGTTCCTGCTACTCGTGAAGATGCTTCATTAATTAATGAACAAAATGTAATCACAATTGAGAATGGTTCAGTCAAAATTATTATGAAGCAAATAGCTGGTATTATTGCCCGGCGTTGTGTACTCTGGAAAAAAGCTGGTGAAACAGTTGCTTTAGGTGAACGATTAGGATTAATTAAGTTTAGTTCTAGAACGGATTTGATTTTGCCTACAGAATATAAGGTCTTGGTCAAGGTTGGAGATCGTTTAGAAGGTGGCGTTACTATTATCGGAAGGAAAAACTAATGGATACTAACGAAAAGTTTTATAGACGTAGACCTGACTTACGTAAAGGTGTTTACATAGTTCCTAGTTTACTTACTACTGCAAATATTTTTTGTGGTTTCTATTCAGTGTTAGAAGCCTTAAAAGGTTTTCAAAAAGTTGCTCTAAGCTCTTCACTTGGAAATGATTTAGCCTATGCTCAAGCCGCAGTTCACCATTTTGATATAGCTGCAATTTGTATTGGATTTTCTGTGCTATTTGATTTTTTAGATGGACGTATTGCTAGAATGACAAATACTACTAGCGAATTTGGAGTTGAATTAGATTCTCTAGCAGATGTACTTAGTTTTGGTATTGCCCCAGCAGTTCTAGCTTATACTTGGGGATATAGTCCAATAGTTGATTTACAAAAGGTTGGATGGGCTGTTTCTTTTATGTTTTTAGTTTGTGGTGCATTACGCCTAGCTCGCTTTAATGTACTTGCTCGTAAGCCAGTTCAAGATAAATCTGTAAAAAAATATTTTGTTGGAATGCCTATTCCAGCTGGTGCTAGCTTAATTGCTGCAATTGTTCATTTTACACCTATCCCTATTATTATGCGTAAAACCCAAATAGATATATTAGGGATTAATCTTGATTCTAGTTTTTATAGCGTATTATTAATGATGCTAACCGCAGTTCTAGGTTTATTAATGGTTAGTACTATTCGGTATAGTAATTTTAAGAATACTTCTGGAAAACCAGGAATGAGTAAATATCAAGCTGTGCTTTTGGCCTCAGTAATGGTAATGGCTATTTATCAATGGTCACAAGTGGTTTTACTTATAATGGCTACTTGTTATGTATCCCTTGGCCCTGTAGCTAAAATTTTAAGTCTATTAACACGTTCATCTTCTGAAGATAATAGTGGGACTGTTTCAACCGATGTAAGTCTAAATCAACAATCTAACCCATAGTAAATATAGGGTTTAGGGGAAATAATGGAGTACGTAAAATTCTTTTCTAATGTAGCAGATTGGGCAAAACCTAATCCAATCCGCCGTCTTACAGCTTTAATTAATCGCCCAGGGATAATTTCTTTTGCTGGAGGTGTTCCTAGCCCAGAAACTTTCCCTTATGAGCAAATAGCAGAAATCTCTAGTCGTCTAGTTCGTGAAAAAGGCGCTGAAGTCCTACAATATGGGCTTACTCGCGGTAATCCAAAATTAATAGAATATCTTGTTAACCAAATGCAAAAACGGGGTGTTCAAACTAAGACAGAAGAAATTATGCTCACTAGCGGCTCACAGCAAGGTTTAGACCTTCTTGCTCGCTTGCTTGCTGAGCCTGGAGATGTTGTTTTAGCAGAACTACCTAGCTATATTGGAGGGACTTTTGCTCTTAATAACTCTGGGGGCACTCTAACAGGTATTTCAATGTCTGAGGATGGAATAGATTTAGACGCAATTAGAAGTAAAGTTATTAAAATGCGGGACTTAGGTTGTCAAGTAAAACTAATTTATACTATCCCAAATTTTCAAAATCCTTCAGGCATTACCTTATCTTTAGAAAAACGTAAAGCCTTACTAGCCTTAGCCTCAGAACTAGATCTATTAATTTTAGAAGATGATCCTTATGGAGAACTCTATTTTAATACACCTCCACCTCCACCTATTAAAAGCTTTGATACTGAAGGACGAGTAATTTATTTAGGCAGTTTCTCTAAAGTGTTAACTCCTGGCCTAAGAACAGCCTGGATAGTTGCACCTAGTGAAATTATTAGTAAAGTTGAGCTAATTAAAGAAGCTACAGACCTTTGTTCAAGTATGCTTGATCAAGCTATTGTTGCTGAATGTGTTAGACAAGATTTAATCGAAGGCCGTATTTCTAAATTACGAGAATTTTACCAAATTCGCTGTCAATCAATGCTTTCTGCTTTGGAAAAATTTGCACCAAAAGGAACTAGCTGGACTCGCCCTACAGGGGGGCTTTTTATTTGGGTAGAACTTGCTAGCCAAATAGACACTACCGAACTACTTTCTAGCGCAGTAGAACAAGGTGTAGCCTTTATCCCAGGAGCACCTTTTTATGTAAATGACGCTAAAACAAATAGCTTACGCCTAGCTTTTTCTAAAGAAACCCCAGAACGTATTGCTATTGGAATTGAAAAACTTTGTAAAATATTTTAATAAAGTAAGAAATTATGCTTACAGAAAAAACTTATTATAAATCAGAAATTGGATTACTTGAAATAATTGCGACTGATAAAGGTATTTCAAAAGTAGACTTTCTAAATCAAGAGCCAAGCGAATTTTCTTTAGAAACAAATAATACATTCTTAAAAGACTGTTTTCAGCAATTAGCTGAATATTTTAGAGGAGAGCGCAAAAGTTTTTCTTTAGAACTTGATCCTAAAGGAACAGATTTTGAAAAAAGAGTTTGGCAAGAGTTACTAAAAATTTCTTTTGGTGAAACAATAACATATTTACACCTAGCTGAAAGGTTAGGAGATAAAAAAGTTATTCGTGCTGCTGCAAGAGCAAATGGTAAAAATCCTTTAGCTATAATAATTCCTTGTCATAGAGTAATTGGTAGTGATGGCTCTTTAACAGGCTATGCTGGAGGGCTTTGGCGTAAGGAATGGTTACTTAAACACGAAGGTAGTCGCCAAGCTACTTTGTGGTAATTTTGTGGTAATTAGATTTCCTTAGAAAATTAATGGATTTAAGGTAAATTTATAGTATGTTTGCTATAAATTTACTAAAGGGATTTTAGCCAAAATATAACGGTTTCCATCCACTTCTACTTTAGTTAGTTTTTTTATATTCTTTGCTTCAGAATCGAATAGATTATTTTCTATTCTAACTGCGGATGACAGGCTTTCTCGAAATTTTGAGCGATCTTTATCTTGGGCAAATCCTTCAAGAAACTCTAATGTTATTGTACTTATAGGTTTATCCATAATGTATCCTTATAGGTTTTAAAATGTAGCGTAAGTCTTATTAGCAGGAACGCTATAAGATATCATATCTTTGGCATTATTAATACTTCCAGAGTTTGGATAGAGATTTTGGTAAGATAAGCAGGCCACAAATAGAACAAATAGAACAAATAGAACAAATAGAACAAGTAGAACAAGTAGAACAGATGTATTAGCTAAGATAGTTTCTAATGAAAATAAGTACTCAATAGTTATAGCCTAGCTAATACATATACATAGAGATATCACTAAAACCAAGCTGTAGCATTAGTAGATAATATCTAAAAGGCAAAAGCGCAAACACTATTGTCAGGCTTTTTTAAGGACAACAGCAAAATTTTAATGATGCTAAATTTAAGTTAGGGATTATGTTATTTCTTAGGTTATAGTTCGTATCAAACAATTAACTTGTTGATAATGTGATGATTGTTTAATAGGCAGTTTGAGAAGTTGGTTAGGCAAAACATCCTTTGGCAACAGTTTCTCTAAAATTTATACCATTCCATAGTGCTCTGCATTCAGAGCGAACACCAGAAGCAGGAGTGCTATTTACACCAAATTCAAATTCATTAAGGAAGTTATCAGTAGTGTCACTATCAAAATCTGTTTTTACTTCAAAACAAGTTATAGGATCAAGAGCATAATGACCAGTGATAGAAGCACTTACAAAATCTAATTTTTTAGTTTTTATATTTGCTCCTGCTCTCCAGACACTACCAGCGACATCTATATAAGCTTTAAATCTTATTCTTGGAATTGCACTTGATGAAGGAAAAAATATTTGAGAGGGAATAGATTGTGTTGCGCTAAAAGATGCTTTAGAAACCAAATTACTTAACTTTGCATCAATTGAGGCTGTGCTTACTTGTGCTTTATTAAGAGAAAAGGATTCTCTCTCGTTTGCTAAAACAATATCTTTTGCATTGATACGAGTACCAGAAATTGTTAAATTGCCATCTTCATCAGTAATTAAATCAAGAATTGGATCTTCAAAAGTAAATATAGATTTTCCACTTTCATTTATTCTTTCATAAGCAGAAACACATCTTACTGTTCCTCTCATTCCACCTTTTTCATCTTTTTCCATTAAAAATGCTTCTAGTAAGTAATTAATAAGATCGTCTTCATCTCTAAAAATATTTCTACCAGGCTTCAAATATCCTTTGCCATAAGGGAATTTAACTTCTACTTTATTTTTGCCTATAGCAACAATTTCACAATTAGAATCAGTAGGAAGTCTAAGAAGTGTTGTAGGTACTAGAGCTTTTTTTGTTATTTTGGAATTTGATGCAAATAAGCTAGGTGGATTAAGCAAACTAGCTGTAGCTGCTAAAGAAAGCGTTGTAAAAAATTTTCTACGAGAATTATTAATATAATTTGTACTCATTCGTATTTTCCTTTTAGTTTAAATAATAATACTACAAAACTTAATCTGTTCTTACTGATATGACAAAATTTAAAAGTAGAATATAACAACAAGGCGAAAATTTTCCTGATATGTGTCGCCTTTTTTTTATCTATATCGCTTTACCTAGTGAGAGTTGATAGGCTTAAAGATAAAGTTAAATAATATAGGTAGTTAGAGCTATATTTCCTATTTGACCTATCTTTATTTACTTATCATATATTACTCATATTATATAAATTAGAGGAAAATATTATGGCAAGTTGTCAAGTTTATGGAAATAAACCAGATACCGGCCCTGGACAGTTATCTGCAACCGCTGCTAGGGATGATGTTAATGAAGCGCAGCCTACTTGGTTAGTAGCAATGGCCTGGACACAAGATAGAACAACCTATACTTCTGCTATAGCAACAGCTAACGAGTTAGAAACGGCTTTTACAGCAAAATTCCCAGGATATAATGTTGTAGGAGTTTAAAAACTTTGTTTTTATCAAGGGGGATTTTATGGGAATAGTAACTAAATTAAATTTTGTTAATTTTTCGCATGACTTTAATAACAGCAAAGTGGTGGTTTTTCAAAAAAATATAGCAACTAGTTATGATGAGCTAGCTATAGCTTGGAAAACAATTGAAAACTGTGGGGTTGGTAGTTCACATCCTTTTGATTATCCTTGGGATGTAGAAGTAAATGCTATTGATAGTTATGGTAATCATACTAGAAAATTACTTGCTGCTCCAGGACAAGCATTTGAGATTAAATTAGGTCATTCAGGATATATTTTAGTTTCTTCTAATACACCAGCAGCAAGTTCCCAAGATATTGAGGTAGTAAATACTTTAGCTCGTGGAAGTATATATGTTGGGATTTATCGTAATAACAAGCTAGCAGCACTAAAGTGCAATATTGTACCTAAAGAAAAAGCTGTATTTAGGTTTAGTCCTTCAATTTGGATTGGAGTTGCCTCAGATATACAACAAGGACAAGAAATGAGTTCTGCTGTTCTTTCTTCTATTAACACAGAAATACCTCTACTTGGAATAGCTGAAGCTGATATTGAAATGCGAGGAGGAGGAGCTGGCTCTACTTCATATCCATACAGCTTTACTCTTACAAATATACGCTATTTATAGTTTACTAAATGTTTTAATTGCTTTGCCTAGCATTACCTAGTTTTACGTAATAACACCTTAAGGATTTTCAAAAACAATCTAGCTAATTTTTAAGGATCTTTTACTCCTCTAAGGCTAGTTGTGTCTAAATTAAACAGAGTGGCTTAGGTTTTTAGCAGGAATTGTTATAAGTCTAAGTTTTACAACAGTAAGTCAAGCGCTTAGTTAATAGGTTAAATACTAAGACTTTGAAGTCTGGTTTTAACAAAACTTTTACCCTTACCAAATAAATAGCTAATAACTATTTAATGGTAATAAAACTTATAGCTTTATAGCTTTTTTTAGAAAATATCAAAATCAAAATGTGAGGTAAAATTATGGGAACCGTAGTTAAATTAAACTTTATCAATAATTCAAATGACTCTAATAACAGCCAAATTGTTGTCTTCCAGAAGAATGTATCTACTGGCTATGATGAATTGGCAGTAGCTTGGACAGTAATTCAAAACTGTGGTGTAGGCGACAATCATCCTTTCACCTATCCTCTAGATATGACAGTAAGTGCTAGTGATAGTTATGGTAATTTCACTCCACAATTGCTAGCTTATCCAGGACAAGCATTTGAAGTTAAGTTAGATCGCTCAGGCGATGTTTTAGCACTTGCTGATAGTCCTTCTGCTAGCCCTAAAGATGTAGAAGTACGCAATAGTTTGACTCAAGGTAGTATTAATGCCTGTGTGTATCGTGATGGAAAACTATTATCTACAAAAACTAATATTGTTCCTTTAGAAAAAGCTGTATTTCAATTTAAACCTACTATTTGGATTGGGGTTGCCGCAGAAATTGAAGAAGGGGAAGTTATGGACTCAGCTATTCTTTCTTTAATTAACACAGAGATTTCTCTACTTGGTGTAGCTTCAGCTGATATTGTTATGACTGGTGGTGGTGCTGGTGCTACTTCAAAACCTTACACCTTCAAGCTTATGAATGTGCGTAATCTTTAATTAAGTGCCTAACAATTATCTGTAATAGGAGATTTTTATGGCTGCGATAACATCAATTAAAGCTTATGCTGTTCTAGGCGGATTACTTAAGGTAGAAGCTACTGCTGGAACTTATGATAGGGATGGCTTTGGAAATGACCATATTCTTGCTATTAACCCTACGCTTGATGAGGGCGGCCCTATAGAAGGACAAGAATATGATGTTAAGTTCAATCTAAATGGGAATGTCAGAGAAATTACTCGAATGACTTTTAATGGTTTTAATTCAACCAATGATGCACGCTTTGACAAACCATAATATAGAAAAATATTTGTTTTAATTCTTTGTTTTAATGGTGTTTAGACTGTGTATTACATAGCTTAAACACCATTTATATCTAAGATTTTCACTTTACCAAACTTTACTAATTTAGAAGATACTAAGAAATTTGTGAGGTTCTCTTGATAGTAGGCACACAGTTAAAAGTGATTAATTTATGTGATAGCCCTAGACCACAAAACATAATTTTTTTTCAAAAAAATTGTGCTAGAGGTAACATAGATAACTCTATTATCGCCTGGCATGTTATCAATCAACTAAGTTATGACCATTATTGTGAAATAAATCTCTCAAACAAGCTTTTTGCTTCAGTTAGTGATTATTATGGTAATCATAAACCACAAATCAAATTAAGACCCGGTTATTTGTACAAAATAACAGAAGATACTTCTCAAACAAGATTTATAGAATCAGGCTTAGGTACTCACCCTTTAGAAATACAAGTTGAAAATGCCCTAAATCAGGGTGCTTATGATATTAATATTTTTCGTAATGATAAGTTACTAAGCCGCTATAGTTCTCTTATTCCCAGGGAAAAAACCTCTTTTCAGTTTAAGTATATTCTTTGGGCTGGTGTTTTACCTAAAGTAAAAGAAGGAGAAGTAATTTTAATATCTGAGAAAGAAATTGACACAATTTTCCAACAGTTTTACTTAATAGGCATTAAAAAAGCAGAACTCATACTGGTTGGTGGAGGAGTAGGGCCTGAAAGTAAACCTTTTACATTTCATTTAACTAACGTTGAACAGTTCTAATTTAAGGAGATTATAGATATGGCAGAATATGTATATGCAATTGTATATGACGATTCAGAAAACTTTGCTGCATTTGTAAAAAATATTTATGGTTATTTTTTTTCTAATCCAAAGAATCCTGGTTCTGGTAGTGTCATTCCTAGCCCTAAAGGGCAGTTACATGGAGCAGGCAAATTTGCATTTCCAGGGGGTAAATTTGAAAGTACAGACACAGATGAGACTTCAGCGGCTATAAGAGAATTTCATGAAGAAACTAATTATGACCTTACTAGTAAATATGAGAAATCATTTTACTTAAAGCGTATTGCTGGGAAAAGCACGTACTATGGGGTTTATTTTCAGGTGACTAACTTAAGCGAAATTATTTCAGCCGTTACAGAAAACCTAGCAGACGGACAAAAAGCTGCTACAGATATCCAAGGGGGAAAGATTACTCAATATGAAGATATTTACACTACTTATACAAAATGCCCTGCGGATAATGAGCTAGCTTCGGTATCGACTTGGAATCTAGAAACTGATGAAAGCAAAATAGCTGACTTAAACAATGATTCTGATACAGACTGGTTTTGGGACATACTCGATTATTTGCACGATAAAGAATTTAATAGCTAATCTTCTTAACTCTTCTTAACCTAAAACATTTTGCTAGGAAAAATACAATGCCATTTACTATCACTATTGAAGAATTTAATGAATATAGCTCTTATGAAGACATAAAATTAGTCTTACAAAATGATAAAAACGAGGAAATTGGAAGCGGTCTTGCTAATTTTAGTTTTGATAAAAGCTTAAATATTCTTAGAGTAGATGTTGATGAAGATTATCGCAATCGAGGTTATGGGTTTCGACTAATGTTATCGCTTTGTCAAAGGGCTTTTTCAGATAACATTAAAAAAGGTGCTTCAAGTTTTGTTACAGAAGTCTTACCAGTTCATCTTGTTGCGGATGAAGGAGAGAGTGCAGGTTTAAGAAAATATTATGAAAAAATGGGTTTTATAGAAGATGAGGAACAAGAAAATGACCGCCCTGACCAATATTCAATGACAGGTATTCTTGGCCCAGTTATAACAAACCTACAAATTATTCTAGCTGCAAAATATACTAGTTACCCAGTTATTGTTAAACTAAAGTAACAAAGCTAATAATCTTAGTTTTACCAAAAAGGATTGATAAATTTTAAATAGCAGGAAAAGTTATGAAAGTCGATTTAAATACTTTTTGGGCACAGTATTCTAAATATTTTTCGGCATCAACAGATGGTGAAAAATATCATCTCCCCTTAATTCTTGGTATGGCTGAGAGAGATAGTAGTATTGATGGGGTATATCAATTAGCTTATATGTTGGCAACTGCAACTTGGGAAACAGGGCATTTTGAACATCTTGATGAGCAAGGTAGTGAGAAATATTTATCAAAATACCAAAATAAGATTGGCAATACCCAAACAGGAGATGCTCAAAGATATCGAGGCAGAGGTTATGTTCAGCTAACAGGCCGTGCTAATTATAAAAATGCAACCGAGAAACTTAACCTTGATAATGTTGATTTTGAAACTAATCCATTTTTAGCTTCAGAGCCAGAATATGCTTATCCCATAATGGTTCGAGGTTCTCTAGAAGGCTGGTTTACTGGTCATAAGTTAGGAGCTTACGTAACAGCAGATGGTAGTAAACGCGATTATAGAAATGCTAGAAATGTAATTAATCCAGGTGAACTTAAACAAGAAAATTCTCCAGGCGTAGAACATATAACACTTTGGGCAAGTTGGTTTGAATCTATCTTAAAAAATTCATTAGTTGAAAATGATCAATTACCAGATATTCCTCTTGAATATATAGTTGACAGTTCTGCTACAGAAAATAAAAGCGGTTCTTTGCAAGCTCCTGTTCAAGCATCTATAGGGCAAAATCAAGCTCAAATACCAACTCAGACACCAGCCCAAACACCAACTCAGACACCAGCCCAAACCTCAACCCAAACCCCTATATTTGAATCGGTACTAAGCTATATTGATAAAACAAAAGATGCAATAGAAGCATCTGCAACTACACTAAAACGCTTATTTACAACATTAACAGGATGTATAAGCATTGCTTTAACAAGTATAGGTGCATTTATAAAATCAGAACCTGTTATTAGTGGAATTGTCATAATAGTAGCGCTAATTTGTTTAGTCTGGATAATCTCGTTCTATGTCTATATAGAACACATTTTAGATTCTAAACGCATTGAAGCAGCCTCTAACCCAATGAAACATAATGTAAAGTAAATAACTGTAATTAAATATGTAAAATAGTGTTGTAACTGAATGAAATAGCTAATAAAAGTTTTTTAGCAAAATCTCAATATTTTATTTTTAGGAAAAATAAAATGAAAGGCTTATCTACAAATAAAACATGTACTGATATTGCTAGCTGTTTAAAGCAGAACGGAATAGATTTTGTTGCCCGCTATTACAGTCGTACTACAAAAAACCCTGAAAAAAATCTTACTTTAGAAGAAGCAGAGGCGCTAAATAAACAAGGTATTGCTCTTGTTACGGTTTATGAAGACAATCCAACGTCCAAAGATTATTTTTCTAAAGATCGCGGCAATAGAGATGGAAAGAGCGCTTATGCCTATGCACAGGATATAAAACAGCCAAGTCAATCTGCTATATATTTTGCAGTTGATTATGATGCTACATCTGAAGATATAGAAGGCCCAGTTAAAGAATATTTTCAAGGTGTATTTGATGGATTAAAAGATTCTGCTAGCTCTAAACCTATTTATAAAATAGGGGTCTATGGCTCAGGTGCCTGTTGTGATTATTTACGTAAAAATCTAAATTTTGTAGAGTTTTCCTGGCTATCAGAATCCACAGGCTGGTTAAATTCAAAAACTTATGATAAATGGAATATAAAACAATCTGTACCTAAAAATAGTATATGTGGGTTTGATAAAACGCAGTGGGATAGCAATGAAACACAAGGAAATTTTGGTCAATTTATAGTTATTAATACAAATACTTCTCCTATAACATCTCAAACAGCACCTCAAACAACTAGCCAAACGTCTTCTCAAACAAACTCATCTCTTATAAATAGTTCAACTATAAATCAAACAACAGATTTTCTAAAAGCTTCTACTGGTACAATTAAACGGTTGGTCTTAACTCAAACAGGGATCATTTCAACTATTGCTGCTTCTATAGGAGCATTTGTAAAGGCAGAACCAACTACTAGTGCAGTTATAATTATTGTAGCTATACTTGCATTAACCTGGTTAATATCTTTTTATATCTATGTAGAACACCTTTTAGATTGTAAACGTATTGATGCTGCTTCTGATCCAACAAAAAATAATGTAATATAAGTAATATAACTAGTATATGTTTAGCTATTAGATAATGTCTAGTAGCATAAATATGCTAGCTTTTCTCTAGTTGCTTTTCTTTAGCTAATAAGTTAAATTTCCACCTTAGTAAACTATTAGTTAGGATCAACTATGTCTGTACCTTTACCTGGTGAGATAACACAGCTATTAAAACGCTGGAATGAAGGTGATAAAGCGGCATTAGATACAGTAATGATAATGCTCTATGATGAGCTACGTAGTCTAGCCCGTAATTATTTGCAAAATGAGCGTAAAGATCATACCTTACAACCAACAGCATTGGTAAATGAGTCTTTTCTAAAATTAGTTAAAGAGCAACATGTAAACTGGGAGAACCGTGCACATTTTTTAGCTGTTGCTGCACAAATAATGCGACATATTTTAATAGACCATGCTCGTAGCCGTAAAAGCGCTAAACATGGTGGCGAAATGACTAGACTAGTATTTGATGAAACCTTTGATAAGCCTATTGAAAAAGATTTTGATTTGATAATGTTAGATGATGCTCTAGTACATTTAGCTAAGCTTAATCCTATGCATAGCCAAATTGTAGAAATGCGTTTTTTTGGTGGAATGTCTATAGATGAAATCGCTATTGTAACAGGAGTTTCTTCGCGTACAGTTGATCGTAACTGGTTAGTAGCAAAAACTTGGCTTTATCAAGAATTAGCAAAAAAGTAAATACTATTAGTTATTGATTCTTCGATAGTTTTTAGCTCTGAATTTAATAGTTTCATTTCAATAAATTAAAAATATATCCTAAGAGGTTTTTATATCTATGGTTAATCAAGTTGATCATATAACCCCGTTTAATGGAGTGTGTATTAAAATAAGTGGGGCAGGGTGTTTGCTAAATATTACAGACGATGAGGCGACTGGCACATATAAAGCAGTTTTAGGTGTTTTGGCTTCGTCAAATTCTATAACTGTCAAAAAATATGATTTGCAAGGTATTCTCAAAGAAACTTATTCTTTACAGATAGACAGTGAAAACACATTTTTGAGTGATACTAATGAAATATCATTTGAAATAAATCCTGCAATAAACCCTAATCTGGATTCTAGATTAATCCCTTTTTCCTATATGCCAAATTTATCGAGTCTTTATACTAATTCTATATTAAGCCCAATTGGTAGGGGACTTTATATAGATTGGTCAAAATTTAGTTATAGAATCGAATTTCATATTAAAGGGCGCTTTAGCACTTATAATTTGGCTGATTGTGCTGATGGTACTAGAAAACTAGCGAATATGACATTTCACAATAAAAGTTTTTCTTCTACCCCTACACTAGATTTTGGGGAAGTTGGAAAAAATATTGGTTGTGCAATAAACTTTTCTCCTGACAATAAAGAGCTATTTCTTATTACTGAGTCTGAAAAAACGCCTACAAAAACGCTAATTAGCTCTTATGAGGATAATTTATTTACAGTTGTAGAAATAGTAAATTGTCTTGACGATGTAATGCAACCTCTTAGCTATTATTATGGAAATGAAATTATTAAATATGGAATAGGTACTCCAATTAAGGCAGATGAAGGGATACATGCGACAATAGATAATTGTGGCCCTGTTACTTCTCTTACAACTAAAGTTTATTGTTCCCCAGTGACCTTATCAGCAAACCAGCCCTAGCAACAGTAAACTAAAAATTACATTTAAGAAATTCTTTAATTGAACTTTGTATTTGTTTTAACTCTAATGGGTCTCTCCCTACTGATAAACCTAGAATAATTACTAGGTTTTTCCTATTGCTGATTTTGTCAGCTTGCTCTGTATATTTTTTTGCTAGAGCTAGATTACGAAAATGTTTAGGCTCACAATTAGACAAAAGCCAAGCACAGCTAGCTAATTCTATAGCAGAGGGTTTTTTTATAACTATTGTTTGGTAGTGTTCTAATACTTCTACTAAAACTTTAGTAGCTTTATCTTCTTTGCTTTCTTTAACTAATAATGTTGTTAATTGATTTAAGGTAGTTATAAAACCAAGCTGAAAGTCAATGTTTATTGGGTTTTTTATTATTAAACTTTTACATAAACCAAAAGATATTGTTAAATATTTTTCTGCTTTGTTATTACTTCCTTTTTTTATATAACTTATTGCTAATGAGTTATATACATCAGTCAAGTAATATGGGATTGTAACGTTGTTAGGATCGTGGTTTAACAATTTTTGATATATTTGTTCAGCTTTATTAGAAAAATTAATAGCTTGTTTAATATTATAATTCTCAAGATTTACTTTCCCCATTTCTCTATAAGCATCAGCTAATAAAAAAGAGTATTGTTTATTACTAGGATCGTCTGTTACTAATTTATTTAACATAGAGATAGCTTCTTTTAACAATGCGATAGATTTTGTTAGTTGGCCTTTTTTACGCAAAACAACACTATTTTGCATATAACATCCAGCTAATTCGCTTTGTAGAAAAGGATTTTCTTTTTCTTTAGATAAAGCATGTTTTGCGTTTTCTGTGATCAGTTGGTTATAGTGGAGGGATCTTTCTAATAATTCATTTGTAATTGCTACATTATCAGTATTATTAATATTATTAATATCTTGAGCCATTAAATTATGTATTGCTTCATAAAGTACTATAAACCTAGTGTAAATAACTGCTAGTCCTCTTCTAAATTGTTCATTATTAGAGTCTTGTGACACTAATCCTTTGCGGATTTTTAATGCCTTACAATAAAATTCCATTGCTCCAATAAAGTCACCAGTTGATTGCAAAACGTCGCCCATTCTGATAAAAGAACTAGTTAAGGAATAACTATTTTGTTTATTTTCACGATTAAAGTTAAATATTTTCTCACGAATATTGCACACCTTTCGATAATAGTTTATTGCTAAGTTTGTATTACCGATTCTATCTAAAATTTCTCCTTTTCTTTCTAATGCAAAGGAAAATTCTGATTGAATGGTTAAATTACTAGGGTTTTGTTTAGCTAATTCTTCAAAAAAGACTAGTGATTTATCATAGCTCTCTAAAGCTGCTGAAGTATTACCTGTATTAATTCTAAAAGGTCTTCCTTGAATATCTCCAACGCGTTGATAGGCTAAAGCAAGCTCATGTTGTAGTTCTAAATCCATATTTGGTTGTTTGCTTAGCCTATCTAGGTATTTTAATGCTTCATTAATCATTTCTTCTCGTAAGGCTGTAGAGCCTGCGATTTTTTCTAAACTATCGTTATACTTAAACAGTAGCGCAGAAGTTAAATCACGAATATCTTTAGAACGTGTTGTTGCTAGCTCGCTTTGTGCTGCTAATAATTGGGTTTGTAATGCTACTTTTTCTCTTTCCTGCTCAGCTTTTCTTGCTTGCCAAAGTGTTGTTGTTACTCCACTTGTAATTAATATTATTAATAAAGCACTTATAGATAAATATAGCCAATTTCGTTGTATAAATTTATGTGCTCTATACTTAAAAGTATCTGTGCGAGCAATAACAGGAAAGCCATCTAAATAACGTTGTATATCTTGGGAAAATTGTTCCACAGAACTATAGCGACGTTCTGGTTCTTTGCGTAATGCCATTAAAACAATATTATCTAAATCACCCATTAGCTTTTTAGCTAATTTTCTATTTTCTATACTCTCAATATTTAGTTCTTTACTTTTATTATGTTCAACAAAAATACTAGGTTTAATAGGAATATATTCACAAATTATCTTTTCAATATCTTTAGGAGCATTGCTAGTAATTTCATAAGGTAGGTAATTTGTGAGTAGTTTATAGAGTAATATTCCTAGTGAATATATATCTGTTGATACTGTTATAGGCTTACCTAATACTTGTTCTGGGCTAGCATAAGCTGGAGTCATTAGCATCAGCCCAGTTTGAGTCAACTTAACCTCATCATAGGTACTTCCATTTTTTATAATTTTTGCAATACCAAAGTCTAATAATTTAGGTATACCATCATAAGTAACTAAAATATTACTGGGCTTTAAGTCACGATGTACAATTAGGTTTAAATGTGCATGTTGGACTGCTGCACAAACTTTGTTAAAAAGTTTTAATCGTTCTGTGATATTTAATTTTTGAGATTCACAATATTTATCTATAGGCTGCCCATTAATTAACTCCATAACCAAATAAGGTGTTCCATTGTTTGTAGCATTGCCATCTAGCAAACGTGCAATATAGGGATGTTCTAAATTTGCCATTACTTGGTACTCAATACGAAAACGGGCTAAAAGTTTTTTAGTATTTATACCTGTAGATAGAAGTTTAATTGCAACAGGTCTACTATTAGGGATTTCATTACGGATGGCTTCATAAACTGTCCCCATGCCACCTTGTCCAATTATTCTAGTGGTTGTGTATTTACCTACCTCAGTGCCAACTAATTTTGATGCTATTGTTAGATCATCTATTAAATTTGATGCTAATGAGTCTAATTTTACTAATGGTGAGCTTAGAAAGGTTTTTGCAAGTTCGCTATTTTTAAGAAGTTTTTCAACCTCTGTTTTTAGTTGAGTATCTCCATTACAAGCTATTAACAAAAAATCTGCTCGTTCTGTTGATTTATAGTCAAGTGCCTCTAAGAAAATTTCTGTAATCTGGTTATAACGCTTTTTATCCTCTATTGTTTTTGTAGGTAACATAAAAAATTTTGGTAATACACAAAATATAATAGGGAGGATTTAGAAAATATACATCAAAACTGCTCAATGAACCAAATGAGTTAGCTCAAAATGTGTTCATATTTGAACACATTTTTTACGACCTTTTCTGTTCATATTTGAAACATTTTTTACGACCTTAAAAGTAAGAAATATATAACCTAAAACCTATAGTTTTAGAGTAATTAGGCTTGTAACTAAAAGGTCTAATGAAATTTGGTAATTTTACATAATTATTTTATATGACAAATATGATATTTGGGTAGTCTTACGGTATGATAATAGGTAGTTGAAAACTTAATAGGTTAACTTTATAAACAAGCTAATTAGGCCACCAGCTAGGATAGTCAGAAAATTGCTTGATTTTATTTAGGATAATATTAATTCCTCTTGCTCTACTAAACTCAATATAAGCAATTGCAGGCAGCCCAGGTTTTAGTAGGTTTGTTTTATCCTCTAAACTTGCATATGCTAAATAAACTCGTTGTTTGTTTGCTCCAACAATAGCCTCATTGCTAATAGCTTCTACTTTAACCAAAAATTCTTTTTCATTTACTCCTTTTATTTTCAAACGGATAAATTTATCAACATTTATCTTAGTAATTTGCCATTCTGGTATTTCTATCTCTATTCTTAATTGAGAGCTATCAACTACTTTACATAATAAAAAGCCAGCATTATTTGGTTGTTGCAAAGACTGAGCTAAATTTTCTCCTATAATAATCCCATCAGTAGGAGACTTAATTTTAAGCTCTTGTTTTTGTTTAAGTAATAATTCCTGTTCTAGGTTTGTATTTTCAGTTGTTTCATCTAATTGTTTAAGCTCTGCTCTTAATTTATCTATTTTTGCTTTTGCTGCAATGAGTTGATTTTCTAGTACATTTTTTTTAGTGATGATTTGTTTTGTAGAGCGTTGGTAACTAGTAATTGCTAAAGCTAAGGCTGCATGGGCTTCTTGTTGTTTTTTTATAGCAACTTGGTAATCAAGCTTTGCTTTTTCGACTGTTATTTCTGGAGTCAAATTTTTAGCCAAAAGTGTTTCTTGCTTTTTAACTATAGTGTTGTAATGGTCTATTAATACTTTTGTGCTTTCTAAGTTAGTGTAAAGCTCATTTATTTTTCCATCGCCTTCTTGCGGTTGTCTCTGACCAAAGGTTTGTTCTTGTTTAATAGCTTCTTGTACTTGTTCTTGATAATTTTGCAAATAAGCTAGAGTTTGTTCTACTAATTTGTTTTGTTGGTTTATTTTTTCTTTTAAGATATCTCTATTATATTGTAGTTCTATAGATTTAGACTTTAATTTAGATATTTCTATCTCATTATCATAATTTATAATTGTAGCAATAGTTTGCCCTTTTTTTATTAGTTCTTGATCTTTGACTAATATGCTATCTATTACTCCTGAAGAAGGGCAAGTTATAGGTATACTTTTATTTGGCAAGAAAGAAAATCTGCACTCTGTAACTATTGCCTCAGGCCATTTTGTTATTAACATACCAAGAAAAATTGTTGCAGTAAGCAACATTGTCAAAGCACGTAGACGAAGAGGGAATTCTGTTTTTTTATGTAAGGCTATCTTGATTATTGAGTAGCAAGCTTTTGGAAAGGAAAAACAATAACCTAGCAAAATTTTATAAAACCTACTTATTAAAAGTGGTGCAAAAATAAGTGCAAAAAAACTTATTTTTCCTAATAAAAGATTATTAACAAGAAAAAAGATAAAAAGTATTGGTAATACCCTAATTAATAATAAAGATAAGCTCCCATAAACTAAATAAAGTAGTTTTTGGTTTTTAGATAGGGACTGCTTTGGCATTTCGTTACCATAAAGCCACCATTTAGATATATTTCCAATATATGTAATAGCTTGTGTTTGTAAGTTATATTCATCGAGTAAATTAGTTAAAATATAATAGCCATCTAATTTTATTAGTGGGATAAGATTTATAACCGTTGAGGCAGTAGCACTAAAAAAAACTATATAACATAAATCTGAAATAATTGTTTGAGTGGTAAAAATTAAAGCACCAATGGCAGCTATAGTAGCAATAAGAAATTGTGTATAAAGACCTGCCAGCAGAGCATAAACCCTATGCCATTTATTTTTAAATAAATATATATCGCTGATATTACAATAAGCACCTGGAAGAACAAGCCCAAAAACTATTACCCCAACATCAGTAACACGTCCTCCATAATGTTTACAAGTTATACCATGACCAATTTCATGCAAAGAAACTACTATAAGAAAACAAATATAGTTAAAAAGAAATCCATACTCTTTAACTATCCTATATCCTTGATTATAAAACTCATTATACTGATTTGAAACTATGAGCATAACTAGTGCCATCAAGATCAAAGAACTAATTACAAAGGTTTTGGTAAATACCCAAGGCAAAAAGTTATTTAATTTGGTAAAAAACTGATCCGGGTTTGTAAGCCGGAATGTTTTTGTGTCCATTATGTTAAGTGAATCTTGATAAACTTTTTGTGATTTATTTTTTGACTTTGTGTCATCAGCACTGTCTATTAAGCCAATAGAATCTAGCTTGGTCATAATTTTTGTAAGCTGTGCCACTTTGACATTGAGATTCATTTGCTCTTTGATAGTTTCACAGATTTCTTTTACAGTACGGCTACCATCAATTAATAAAATTATTTCTCTCTCTCTTTTACCTGCCTTAAAGTATCTATTTGAACGAGTATCTTTAAACCAAAATACAGATTGCTCTTTTTCAATTTGTTCTACAATCTCAACATATTGATGTAATCTTGGAGGGTAATAATAAAAGGCCGTACTAGTAGTTGGAGGAGCTAAGTCAACAGATACATGGACTGCTGAATTTGTAATAGGTGCTGTTGTAACTACTCTATTTGAAGAGTTTATTTCTGTAATAGTAAAAGCTTGTGGTGGTATTTCTACTAGCTCATCATATATAAACAAAATGGCCTGTTCTTTAATAAATCTAATATCTGTATTTATTGAATTAGACCATTGTTGTATTTCATTGGTTAGTAAACTTATTTTATTGGAAAGAGTAAAAAGTTCTAATTGTTTTGCAGCATTTGAGACATCAATTAATGCACAACAAGCTATTTGACTTTCTTCTAAAGAAGCCTTTTTTTCTTTTAAGTTAGTTATAAAAATTTTTACAGGTTCTATATAAATAGCTGCTATTTCAGCAAACAATATTCTTAGAGTAGATTCATCATAAGTAACTTGGCTTGTTGCTAAAGAATTTTTTTCAGAAGATTGTTCAAGAGGTGAAAAGAACATTTCCTCAAACACTTCATCCAGGTTAGTCACAAGCTGACCATAGAAAGTTTCTGTAAATTTATGTTGATCTGTTATTACTGGTGTTTGAAGTGTTTTATATTCAGATAATTGATTCATCTCTAACCTATTGATTAATAACTAACATATATAAAATAGATTGATTTAGCCATTAAAGAATTTACAAAAATAAACACCTATTTTTATAATACTAAGCATTAATGCTTGTTTAAGCAACCTCCTTTTAACTTATTAGTACTTAAAACTTACTTTTTATGGTTGACATTTAACCCGAGTAGGTTTTATATATATGCGACACAAACTTCAATCCAAGTTTGCCTTTCGCAAATTCTGACAAACAAGTTTTTTCTGTCCTAACTTAAGACAATTAAATTTTTAATATTGAAAAATTCTCAATTTGAGACTTTAAGCTGGTTCAGATCAATACTTGTTGTTTAATACCATAAAATTTTATTTTAAATAATCAATAAACCTCACAAGCAAACTTGCGGTTCTAGTAGAGCAAATCTTTTTCAAAACATACTTCAATATTCTATTTCTTGGTTAAGAAAATAATACTTAGTATTGTTTTTTAGACTTTTAGGGATAGGTGTATTAAATCAGAAAATCAGATATAGAAAGGAAAGTTCATGGAAGATACAAATACTTTCGTTAATGATGATTTAGATTTTAATATTGAGGAAATCGAACAAGTAGTTGCTCCTCAAGTAGATGATGGCGATAGCCCAGATGACCCTGATAAAGGTGTTGTTAGCTCTAGTCGTAAAGCTTGGTGTTGCTAGTGTTTAAGTACTTTAAAAAAATATAGAGAGGAAAATTCATGGAAAATACAAATACTTTCGTTAATGATGATTTAGATTTTAGTATTGAGGAAGTCGAGCAAGTTGTTGCTCCTCAAATAAGTGATGGCGATTCCTTTGACCCAGAAGCTTCTGACAAAGGTGTTAGCTGTAGTCGTAAAGCTTGGTGTTGCTAGTGTTTAAGTGTTTTTAGAAAAAACGATGTTAGAAAGGAAAACTGATGGGAGGTAAAAATATTTTGTCAAATGTTACCAATGATGATCTAGATTTCAATATTGAAGAAATAGAACAAGTGATTGCTCCTCAGATAGATAGCGGAAGTACAGATGATGGTACTGATAAAGGTGGCAAAGGCGATGAAGACCCCTC
>JACQZQ010000102.1 GCA_016213785.1 Acidobacteriota bacterium | reverse complement strand
GTCAGGCTTTTCGTCATGGCAATCTTGCTCCTTCTCTTTTACCTGACATTTCTTTGCCTCAATCCGAATCTACCCTTTCTCTCGTTGCTTAATACCCGTGAACGGTTACATTAAACCTAGCCTTTCAAAGCTAGGTTTAATTTTTAAGCTCTAAAATATAATTAATTACTCTGTAAACTAAAAAAGTATAGGGTCTTAACTCCTAAGCTTCATGGACTCTTAATTCTTAAGCCCTGAGGAGGGCGAAATAATTGTAGCCCAGTGCGTAAGCGCTCGGGTTTTCAGTTAGTTAGCTTCAAGCCCCAGCGGGGCGACATAATAAGTATTCTATTTTTTTATTCTTTCGCCGCTTTGCGGCTTTTTCTGTGAACTCTTTCTATTCCAAGGGTGTAAACCCTTGGCTACAATTCTTTCGCCCCCTTGGGGCTTAAGAATGTAAGAATCTAAGTTTTTTTAGTTTACTGAGTATTAATTATCATTATCACTAGATTTATTACTTGCAGAAGCAGCTTTAGGCCGTGCTAGGGCTGTAGAAGCATCTAGCCCAAGTTGTTCAGCATAATCACTAGCAGTAGGATGAACTAATGCCCCTCCTGCTTCTTTATAAAATTCTAAACTCTTAGAATCAGACTCAAATTCAACTAAAACCAAATCTCCTAACCCTACCTGTTCAGTTGCTACTAAATTTGAAAGTGGGTAGACAATATATCTTTCTATAGAACGTTTTAAGTGACGTGCTCCATATTTAAGATCTATGCCTTCATCTAAAAGGAATCTTTTTGCTTCAACAGAACATTGGAAAATAAACTTTTGAGTTGTTCCTTTCATAATGCGGTCTTGAACAGCTTTTAGCTCTAGGTCTAAAATTTGTTGTAAGTGATGTTCCTTAAGTGAACGGAAAACAACAACTTTATCAATTCGGTTCATAAACTCAGGGGAAAACTTACGTTTAGCTGCCTCAGATGCTGTGCGGTAAATTTTTTGATCCAAGTCATTTTCTTGAGACATTTTTCCCCTAGCAGGAGCAAAGCCTATTGAACCAGAAATAAGCTCAGACATCTCTTTAGCACCAAGATTAGAAGTCATAAAAATCATAGCTTTAGAAAAATCTACCTTACGATTATCGCCTAGTGTAAGAGTAGCCTTATCTAAAATACCTAGGAGCAATTGCCAAAGAGCGTCAGATGCTTTTTCAATTTCATCAAATAAAACAAAACTTATTTGGTCTTTATCTGTGTGGTAGCGGTCTAGATTTTCTTGGGTTAGCATAGGTGATGTTTCTCTATGACCCAAGTAACCTGGAGGGGAGCCAATTAGTTTAGCAATTTCATGGCTATGTTGAAATTCTGCGCAATCTATTTTGATTACAGCGTTAGAGTCGTTATATAGGACTTCAGCCGCCGCTTCAACTACACGAGTTTTTCCTGATCCTGTTGGCCCAAGAAATAACATAGTACCAACAGGTCGCCCTGGATTAGCTAAACCAGCTAAATGAATTTGATAGAGATTAGCAATTCGCCTTACAGCACGTTCTTGGCCTACAATGCGAGCCATTAATTTATCTTCAAATTCTTGGGCACGTGGACTTTTCTTATCAGGATTAAGTTTAACTCTTTTTGGTATTGCGGGTTTATTATCCTTAGTTTCTTTGGTTTCTTTTTGCTCTTTTTGCTCTTTTTGCATGGAATAACCCTTTCTTCTACTAGCACTTAGCAAACTTCAAGCTACTTTTACAATAGCTTGACTAATGGCTTACCATTCTCATATTTCAGATGTCAACTTAAACTAGCAAGTTGGCTTGGAGATTATATCGATTTTCTTTCTCAAGGGCAAAAATTTCTCCTTAAGCTGATCCAATTGACGATCTCCTTCGGTAAAAAGTTTTTATCTTTAACGATTTAGACTAGATAAAATAGGTTCTGTTAAATAATTGGCACTATATTTTGTAAACCAAAGCCTTATCTATTATTTCTTACTTATTTACAAGATAAATAAGTAATTATTCGCTCAGTATGAGTTCTATAACGGTTTTGATAGAACTCACGTTGTTTTTCCGCTTCTAAATCTTTGTATTTTTTTAGTTTACGCAAACAATCTATATCACAACTTAGTTGAGCCTGAGAGCTTTTTAATTCTTCATCATTTGTAATAGGCTCATCTAGAGGAAAATCATCAGGAATTAAAAATACACGCATTTTCTCTTGTTCATAAACTAGCCCCGTAAGAGCCGCAGCAAGCTCATCAACTGATGGTTGCTCGGCTTCAGGCACTAGCATTTTGACATAGATAATTCCTTCATCACCACGAATTGGATAAGCTAGGCGTGCAAGACGAGGAAATTTTTCCATTAATTGAGCAATAAACTTTCGTCCTGCTCGGCGTTCTGCCGCAGTAAGACGACGTTCAGGAAGAAGTTGGGTTGAAGTGGGCATATTTTCTAGGAGTTTACCTTATAGGGTTTTTAGTATTTCAGGCAAACAGATATTACTTTACTAACTAATAAAGGTAAAGAACAAATTTTGATAGTTTCTTAACACTTTAACTATTTAAGTAAAGATAAATTTGCTAATTTTTACTTAAATCAGCTTTCTACTTTATAAGTTAAAAATCTTAAGAAATCCTTCTAAAGCAGTCTTAATTGCGTTTATAAGCCATTTGATAACTACTAGTTATAGACACGTCCCAAAACTCTAGTTTTTGGTAACGGACTTGAAATGTCCAGAACCGCAATTCTGCTTTAGCACTAGTAATATTTAAGGAGGGAGGAGAGATTTTTTCTACTTTTTGGTTAAAAGTCTCATCAGCAGTTTTATTAACATCACTAGAAGATTCTACTAGGCGTAGATCTCTAACTACTAAATGTAAAAAAAGTGCTGCTAATTGGTGAGCATTCCAACGAGGGCGAGTTAAGATTTTTTCTGTAGAGAGTAATTTAGAAAAACTATCCTCATCTAAAGAGCAGTAAAATTTTCCATTAACTTGAATATAATTATAGTAGATATTACCATAGCTACCTTTTTTTTCGGCTCTAAAGAGCTTGGCATCAGATGGAAAGTTAGCAGGATGAAGCGAAGAAACTGAGATTTTTTCTGCTGGCAAATCAAAACGTTCTTTTAAGTCGCTTAAGATAAATTGCTCAATTGTTTGCTCCATTGCTATAGCTCCTAAAATGTTTCTACTCTGCTCTTCTAGGGGAAGTTGTTAGAGTATTATCCAAGTTCCCTGGAGTAGTTAAATATGTTGGGTTCTTAATAAAAGGATCTTTGCCTATTAAACTAGCTAAAGATTTACGAAATGCTTCTGGATCTGTAACTTTTCCATTATCTAAATCTGTTTTAATCTGGTCAATTATCTTACGAAAAGCAGGGTCTTTTACATAAACTTCGCGTATATTATCGTAGCCTGCATTAGGACTAAAGAAGTTTTCCCAAACACCTTGCATATAATCTACACTTGGTGGGTTAATTCCTACAGCAAAGTTTTCTACATACCAAGCTCTATATTCATCTAATGCACGTTCTGGAGTGTCATATTCGGTGTCATTAGTTCTATCATTAAGAACATGGTTAATTTCATGTGCAGCAGTTCTAACCATATCTTCACGACTATCAAGTAAGCCTGGACGATAGACATTAAAATACATTGTATTTTCATAAGCAAATCCATAAAGCCCTTGTAAATCTGCATCAGTAAAGCCTTCTCGTTTAAGTTCAACCTTTGAAGGTAGCCCTAACTCAACATTTCCAGTAGTTAAAGCTAGTACAGTATTACGGCTCATAGGATTATGGCTAGGATTTTGTGCTGCATCAGCAGAAAGTAGCCCAATAATTAATTGCCCTTGTTGTTTTTGCATTCTATTAAAGTCTTTATAACTATTAGTTTGTGTAAATTGCAAAATATCTGCCGAAAGCGCACCAATATTTTTAGCTAATCCATTAAGCGAGTAACCTTTCTCAGTGCTAGAAAGTCTACTAAATACTGGACTTTCAATCATTTCCTTAAATTGTGCTGCTAATTGAGAATTATTACGATTATCTGATAAAGTTTTATTAATTAAGCTACGTTGAGAGCTAGAAAGACGAGAAAAAGCAGCACTACGAGTTACATCTGTAGTTGTTACCACAGCCCCACCAGCAGCAGCATTTGGAGTTGTAGGTAAAGCTTCATCAACAAGTTGGCGTAATTTTTTTGCTTCAAAATCTGATTTAGATCTTTCAAATTGTCCTGATAAGCGTGCTTTATGGTCTAATAGACTTGTTGGATTTTTTAAGGACTCTCTTATTGCTGTATCACGCATCACATCTTGATGTAATGATTCGCTCGATTGAGTAGCTTTGCTAGTATTGATTTCTTGGGTATTTTGTAATGGTGTCTCATTACTAGAATTAATACGCATTGTAGAGTCCCCTTGTAAGATTTTGCTAAAATTTTAAGAAATGAATGATTATTCATTCGTATTATCGGAATGGCAAAAAAAATGTTGCCATAGATTTTGAGTAAAGTGTTATTAAAATCCCAGGAAAATTTGGTTATGTGTAAATAAATAGCCAATACAAAATAACAATTGCCACAAAGTTAGTTATAAAGCTTTTTAACTTTGTGGCAATTGTTATTAATACAGATTAATACTTAATCGCTTAAATTTAAGCGTTAGCTCCGTTCTTTTGTTCTTGAGATTCTGTAGTAGCTTCTTGAGAAGGCTGATAGGCAGAAAGTAGCCTCTTTCCTTCATTACTACGTGGGTCAATAGTACGGATATGCTTACGCCCTTTCATTTCCCATATTGCAGTAACAACACCATTTCTTTCTACTGCGCTATAGGTAATTTCCTCTGTAGACATCGTTTTTCTCCCTAAAATTCTACTAAACATTTTATTTTTATTAAATTTCCACAATTATTCCATAAGCTAAATAAAATAGAAAGCCGCTTCAACCTAAGTTTTAAAGCGCAAAAATCTTTCAAGTAAATTACGTAGTAAATGAGTTATATGATAGGATATAAAAGCAGTTAATAGATCATTTAGCCAAGTCTGGAGGAACTTCAAGTTATATGTGTCAAGGGGTTGAAGTCCCTGCTGCATCAACAGATCCTGAAGCAAGCAAGTTAGAAAATCAATTTGGATTATGTTCTCCTGAAAAGTTATTTGAAGCAATGGATGGCAACACTAAACAATCCATTGATTTTAACACTGCATTTGGCATCAAGTTAGACCCTTCAACCCAAGACGAAGACTCTCAAACAGCCATTAGAAGTATAATGGCTCAAAATGAAAACTCTTATGATTACACCCTTAGAACAATTTTTGTACGTCAAGAATTACTGGAATATGGTGGTATAGGAAAAAGAAGAGGTGAGCTTTATCATTGG
>JACQZQ010000101.1 GCA_016213785.1 Acidobacteriota bacterium | reverse complement strand
TTGGTTGGCTTCAAGAGCATACTCATATTCAACTTGCCTCTAAAGTTCGTTCCCGTAGAGGTCTTTTGGTTCATGTCTTTGGCCGTATTGCTGCGGCTTTGATGCTTTTAGTTTTAAATTTTAACTCTTAATTCGCATTATAAATATAAAATTATGAAAATCAACCATTTAGGTATTGCAGTTAAATCTATAGAAGAATCACTTAAGTTTTATCAAGAAACTTTAGGGTTATCTGTAAAAGATACAGAAATAGTAGCTGACCAAGGTGTAGAAGTAGCAATGCTTCCACTAGGAGAAAGTCGGATAGAGCTTTTACAAGCCATAGATTCCACCTCTCCAATAGCACGTTTTATTGAAAAACGTGGCCCAGGAATTCATCATATTTGTATAGAAGTAGATGATATTACTAAAAAATTAGCCGAAATGAAATCAGCCGGTATTAAATTAATAGATGAACAACCAAAACGTGGTGCTGGAGGGCATTTGGTTGCTTTTATTCATCCTAAATCTGCGGCTGGAGTTTTAATAGAATTGGTTCAAAGAACCGAAGGAGATAGTCTTGAACATTAAGCCATTAATCGCGTTTTTTATTGTTATATTAATTGCTGGCGGTATGCTTATAGCCCAAAATCAATCTTTAGGCGGGGGTAATATTACTGTTACTGCTAAAGATATGGAAGCTTGGCTTAAGATGCTTCCCCCACAACAACTACAAGGAATGTCTAATCAGCCTGAAGCTAAAAAGGCTTTAGTTGATAACCTTAAGGAAATGTTTATTCTTAGCCAAGAAGCTGAAAAAATGGGTCTAGCCAATGCTCCAGACGCTCAATCTGAGCTTTCAATGATGGAAAAAGTTGCTCTTGCGAGCGCTTTCCGAAGTGTTAAAGGCGCTGAAAATCCTGCTTCTGCTCAAGTTTCTGAAGAAGAAAAACAAGATTTTCTTAAAAAATCTCCTAATGCATTTGATGAATTTATTGCTAGTAATCCTCGTTTTAAGACAGTTCCTGAAAATCAACGAGAAGCACTTAAAGTTCAATTTGCTGAACTAATGGTTTTACTAGATCGTGCCAGAAAATCTGGTATAGAAAAAGAACCTGGCTACCAAATGGCGCTTAAGGTACAACGTGCTTCTTATCTAGCAGTTAAAGCTCAACAGCAACTTCGCACAACAATCCCTGTTAGCGATGAAGAAATAACTAAAGAATTTGAAGCAGTTAAAGATAATTATGCAGAAACTCGTGCCCGCCATATCTTAGTTATGTTTCCTGAGCAACGTAAGGAAAGAGAAAACCCTCAAGCTGAAGGGGAAAAAGCTAAAGAAGGAGAAACTCCTAAAGTTGCTAAACCTGCCACTAAAGAAGAATCATTAAAATTTGCTCAAGAACTTTTAGCTAGAATAAAAGATAAGAAAGAAGATTTTGCTGAGCTAGCAAAGCAATATTCTGATGACCCTGGCTCAGGCAAAATGGGAGGGGATTTAGGGTATTTTAAGAGCGATGTTGGTTTTGTCCCTCCATTTAAGGATGCAGTATTTAAGCTTAAAAAAGATGAGGTTAGCGATATAGTTGAGACTCAATTTGGTTATCATATTATTCAAGTAACCGAAAAAAGACCTGCACCAGAAAAACCAGATGAGCCATTAAAACTAGAGCTTAAAGATAAAGTTATAGATAAAAAGCTTTTAGAGAAAATTGATGGTCTAAAAACTAGAAAAACTGTCACAATAGACGAAAGCTTTAATATTCCTGCTATAAATCTTCCTCCTCCTGCCGCTCATGGTGCTCAACCTCCTGCCCAAGCCGAACCAGGGCATGAAGGCCACGACCACGGAGCAAATGGCGAGGAAGTAGAAAAACCTGCTGCAAAGCCAGAAAGTCAGCCAAAGACTGATGCTAAAGGCGCTAAATCTGAAGCTAAAACAGAAAAGCCTGCTGCAAAGGCAGAAAAGGCTTCTAAATAAGTTTTTTGAGAACATAATGCAATGGAAATTGGGGATTTTAAGCTAGATATTATTTCTGATGGTACATTGCGACTTGATGGTGGGGCAATGTTTGGAATTGTCCCTAAAGTAATCTGGGAAAAAGTAGCAAAGCCTGATGAGAAAAACCGAATTCTTATCGGGCTTAATTGTTTACTAATTCGCACACCTACGGATAATATCTTAGTAGATACAGGAATTGGGGAAAAATGGTCTGAAAAAGAACTTTCTATTTATGCTATTTCTCATCCACCAACTATCTTAAGCTCTTTAGAAAAAGTAGGGTTAAAAGCAGAAGATATTACTATTGTGATTAATACTCATCTACATTTTGACCATGCAGGAGGCAATACTAGATTTAATTCTAAAGGTGAAATAGTTCCTACTTTTCCTAATGCACGTTACTTTGTGCAATATAGCGAATATAAACACGCATGCTCACCGCATGAAAGAGATAGAGCTAGTTATTTATCAGAAAACTGGTTAATTTTATCAGAAGAAGGACAATTATTTTTTACTCAAGAAAGAGAAGAAATTATTCCTGGAATAACAGTTTTTCGTATTCCAGGACATAATCTAGATACTCAATTAGTTAAAATTACTCAAGGCAATACCACAGTTATATTTTTAGCAGATATTATTCCTACCACTATGCATTTACCTATTGCGTGGGTAATGGGATATGATCTTTATCCAGTAGAATTAATGGAGCAGAAAAAGCTATTACTCTCGCAAGCAATCAGCCAAAACTGGATTTGTATTTTTGAACATGACGCTAAAATACCGGCTGGAAGAATTATAAACAATGGAAAACAATATCAAGTTAAAGAAGTAAAATTTTAATTTTATAGGGAGAAACTATGGCACAAGCAACAATAGGTGTGATTGGGGGCAGTGGCCTTTATGAAATGGAAGGTTTAACAAATATAGAAGAAGTTAGTGTAGATACCCCATTTGGTGCACCTTCGGATAATTTTTTAATTGGAACATTAGAAGGTCAAAGAGTGGCTTTTCTTGCTCGTCATGGACGTGGACATAAGCTAATGCCTTCAGAACTACCTTTTCGTGCAAATATTTATGCAATGAAAAAACTAGGAGTTGAACGTATACTTTCAGCCTCAGCGGTTGGTTCATTAAAAGAGGAACATAAACCTTTAGATATCGTAATCCCAGATCAGTTTTTTGACCGAACTCGTGGCCGGATTTCCACTTTCTTTGGAGAAGGAATTGTTGCACATATTACCTTTGCCGACCCAGTTTGCCACGATCTTTGTAATATAATTGCAGAATCAGGAAAAATACTAGAAAATGTTGAAATCCATAAAGGGGGCACTTATCTTTGTATGGAAGGGCCTGCATTTTCAACACGTGCAGAATCAAATGTTTATCGTTCTTGGGGAATGGATATTATAGGTATGACTAACCTACAAGAGGCTAAACTAGCAAGAGAAGCTGAAATTTGCTATAGCACAATTGCGTTAGTTACAGACTATGATTGTTGGCATGAAGGTCATGATGCTGTTACAGTTGATATGGTAATAGAATATCTTACCCAAAATGTAATAAATGCAAAAAAACTTATTGCTGCAACAATTAAAAACTTAGTAGGTAGAGAACGTAGCTGTAAATGTGGCTCAGCCTTAAAACATGCTGTGCTTACTGCGCCACATGCAATTAATTCTAGTGCTAAAGAACGGCTTAAATTAATTATAGGAAAGTATTTTCCTACAGAAAATTAACTAATTTGAGGAAGTTGGTGCTTGACAGTTTTAGCTGCCACTTCCTAAAATTAATAACTTATTCCAATTAACTTTAACCTTGTGCTTTAGCGCTTGGTAATAATGGAGTTAAACCTTGAGTAGCCAACCAAATTCTGTTAAACCTATAGTAGATTCTATTGGTAAAGATTCTTTATCTAATCCTTATCCACCTCTTCCTCAACACCAAATAATAATTGCGACTACACTAGCTTACCTAATTCCAGGTGCAGGACATATTTACTTAGGCCGTTGGCAAAGAGGGTTTGCTTTTTTTCTTAGTATTTACGCTATGTTTACCTTAGGCATAGTTTTGCATGGGCATTTATATGGGTTTAATATAGAACCTGGAGCAGGAAGGCTCTCACTGCTTTTAACTTTTGCTGATGCTGGAACAGGTTTAGCTTATTATCTTCTCTACGCTCTACATGCTTTTGCAGGTATTTCTATAAGCTTTGGAGCGCATCAGGCCGAAGCCCCCACCTATGAATATGCAAATACTTTTCTTTGGACTGCTGGGCTGCTTAACTATCTAGTAACTATGGATGCTTATGATATTGCTGATGGGAGAAAGAAATAATGCATTTAATAATGATGATGACTTTTGCTTTCTTAGTTTCAATTGTTTTTGCTGGGATTAATTCAGAAACAGTTACAGAAAAAGCACGCCTTTTTTATGGGTTAAAAGTATTTGGCTCATTTATGGGTATAGGACTTGCGCTAGCTTGGGTATTATATTTTTTTGTAATGTAATGCTAGATTTAAGTTAAATCTCCTAAGAGATGTTGTATTAATGCTACTGCTGTAATTCCTGCTGTTTCAGCGCGTAAAATGCGTTTTCCTAAAGTTGCTAAATAAAATCCAGCTTGGGAGGCTTCTAAAACTTCGTTTTCGCTCCATCCACCTTCAGAACCTATAATTAAAGTTATTGAATTTATGGGTTTTTCTTTAAGCTGAATAATTGCTTTACTTAAAAAACCGCTTCCTGCTTCATTAAAAAATATTACTGGTGAATTTTTTTGTTTTTCAATCCAAGTTGACCATTGAACAGGAGGAAATATTTGTGTCAGTAAACTACGTCCTGATTGTTTTGTTGCTTCTAAAACAATTCTTTCCCAACGCTCTAGACGGTTTTCTATATGTCCTTTAGATACTTTAACATCTGTATAGCGAGTAACTAGAGGTTGAATAGTACTTACTCCTAGCTCAACAGCTTTTTGAATTACCCATTCAAACTTATCACCTTTGATTAGCCCTTGAACTAAGTTAATTTTTAATGGAGATTCAAATATATCTTCAAGCAATTCTACTAATTTCAAATAAACTTCTTGACCCTTAAAATATTCAATAGTTGCTATCCAATTATTTCCTAATCCATCAAATACCCTTATTTGCTCGCCTACTTTTAAGCGTAATACTTTTTGGAGATGATAAGACTCCTCGCTAGTTATTATTGCTGTTTTAGTAGAAATGCTTTCTGGGGAAATATAAAAACTATGTCCTGGCATTATTTTCTAAAGCTCCACTCCAACTAGTTCAACATCAAAAACTAGAGTAGCTCCAGAAGGGACTGTTGAGCCATTACCTTTTTCACCATAGCCAAGTAGGGGAGGAATTATAAGTCTTCGTTTGCCGCCCACTTTCATTGTACTAACACCTTCTTCTAGCCCTTTAATAACCTGCCTTAAACCTAAGCGAAAGCGAAAATCATTTCCTCTTTCCTCACTAGTATCTACTATTTTTCCATTTGTTAAACGCAGAATATACTTAATAATAATCACTTTTCCTCTGCTAGGTGTTTCACCAGTGCCTACGCTTAAATCTATATATTTTAATCCTGAGGATGTTTTAGTAGCCTGTTTTTCTATCTCTTTAAAATTAAAAACAGGCTCATTTGCTTGAGCAATAAAACTACTAGTTTTTATATGATAATTGCTATTACTAGCTAAATTTAGATTTAATACAAATATCGAGCAGATAGAAAGTAGTAGAACTTTTTCTAGCATTTCAAAAAACTCCTAACTAGGCAAAAAAGAAAATTATAATAATTTAGTCGCTCATTGTATAGGGTCAGACACGTAGGTCTGACCCAACTATTAGGAGAGAGAATAATTAGGGAGAGAGAATAATTAGGGAGAGAGGATAATTAAGGGTTGGGTTAAGGTAGTTGGGTTAGACCTATGTGTCTGACCCTACTACCCAATATTAGGGAGAGGATAATTAAGGGTTGGATTAGTAGGGTTTAGACCTATGTGTCTGACCCTACTACCCAATTTTTCCTTATACTCCGTGAGTTTTAAACCATTCTAATAAGCGTTTCCAAGCATCTTGAGCATCTTCTTTGCGATAGCTAGCGCGGTAATCTGCATGAAAACCATGAGGTGCTTTTGGATAGACGATAATTTCAGAAGATGAATTTCCTTTTTTTAAGGCTTCACGCATTTTTTCTACAGTATCTAGCGGAATACCTTGATCAGCTTCACCATATAAACCAAGTACTGGGGCTTTAATTTCTGAAGCAATATCTACAGGATTTTTAGGTTGAAGTTCTGAGCTATTGCCAGCTAGACGACCATACCAAGCTGCGCCAGCTTTTAATTTAGGGTTATGAGCGGCATAGAGCCAGACAACACGGCCTCCCCAACAAAAGCCTGTGATAGCAAGTTTATCCGTACTACCATTTGAAGAATCTCTTCCCCATTTTGCAGTAGCATCTAGATCGGCCATTACTTGGGAATCAGGGACTTTAGAGACTACTTTAGAAATAACCTCACCAATATTTTCAATTTTTGAGACATCACCTTGTCTAGCATATAGCTCAGGAGCGATTGCTAAATACCCAAGCTTGGCAAATCTACGACAGATGTCTTTAATATGCTCATGGACTCCAAAAATTTCTTGTACTACCAAAACTACGGGCAGGGCTTTACCATCTTTGGGCATAGCTCTATAAGCGGGCATATCGCCATCTTTTACAGGAATTTTTACCTCACCTGCTGTTAAGCCTTCAGTATCAGTAGTAATTGTTTGGGCTGAAATGGGTTGAACAGCTAGTGCAAAGCCTGCTGTTAGACTAGTTACAACAAATTCTCTACGTGTAAGCTCAAATTTTGGTACTAGACTAAGAATATCTTCTTTCATTTTTACTCCTTAAAATAATAAAGTTATTAAAGATTAAATACCTGCTATATGAATAATTAAGCGGCGGCGGTGAGGGTGGTGGCGATGTTCCCATAAATAAAGACCTTGCCATATACCTAATGCTAAATGTCCATCTGTAATGGGAATGCTTTCACTAGTTTTGGTTAAGACACTTTTAGCATGTGCAGGCATATCATCAGCACCTTCAGCGTCATGTTCCCAGTTGCGAGATTCTGGAGCTAAATTAGACATCCATCGTGCTAAATCTCTAAGTACTGAAGGATCTGCATTTTCTTGTATGATCAAGCTTGCAGATGTATGTTGAATAAATATAGTGCAAAGCCCTATTTGAATTTTACTAAGTTTGACTATATCACTTATCTGATCGGTGATTTTAGTAAAACCTTGACCTCTGGTATTAATATCTAGGGAATGTTGGAAAATTTTGTAATTTGACATATTTCACCAAATTTAGGTAAATTTGTAGATACTTATTCACTATAAAAGTTCATTATAAAACGAAGCTTTTTAACTAGATTTAAGCTGATTTTATAGTTATGTTTAAAAAACTTTGTTATATCAGGTTTTCCTTGTTGATTTAAGTTAATATTGATGTTACAAAAACCGCTTGATCTTATAAAAATGCCTTTAAGGTTCTATAAAATCTCTCATTATTTTTTAGGGCATAGATGATATCTGAAATTCTAAAGTAAAAAATTAGCCTAGCTAGTTTTTTGCAATTAGGATAATACTTTAGTTATTAGCTTATGTAAAAGAGGCGGCGGCACTTTTAATTATTTTAATTACGCTGAAAGAATCACATGAAGGTTTGCAATATTTGTGGCAAACAATGGTTTAATGATATTAAATTCTGCCCTATTGATGGTGTGGTGCTAGAAGATTCTACTCCATCAGATCCGCTAAATGCACTTATTGGACAAGTACTTAATCATACTTACCGTATAGAAGAAAGGATTGGCGAAGGCAGCGTAGGAACTGTTTTTAAGGCTAAACACTTAGGTATTGGTGATACTGTAGCCATTAAAGTAATTTCTCCCACCCACACAGAAAAATCAGATTCTTTAATGAGATTTAGGCGAGAGGCAAAAGCTGCTCGTAAGCTTTCCCATCCAAACGCTGTAACAGTTTATGATTTTAATATAACTGATGGCGGTTTGCTTTTTATGGTAATGGAATATGTTAATGGAGTTACTGTAGAAAAATACTTACAGGAAAATGCCCCACTACGTCCACAGCGAGCATTAGAAATACTAAAACCTGTTGCTATTGTACTTGATGTAGCACATAACTTAGGGATTATTCATAGAGACTTAAAGCCTGCTAATTTAATGATTTGTAAAGATAGTAGTGGTAATGAGCAAATTAAGGTCTTAGATTTTGGGACTGCTCGTTTAGCTACAGTAGAAGATGCAGAATCAATGGATAATGTTCTTACCACACTACAAGGGCAAGTTTTTGGAGCACCCACTTATATGTCTCCAGAACAAGCTCTAAGTGAACCTGTTGGGCCAGCTACAGATATTTACACTCTAGGAGTAGTACTTTATCAAATGCTTACAGGGACAGTACCTTTTAGTGGTCAAAAGTCTTATCAAATAATGATGGGACATATTAATGATCCAGCCGATCCACCATCACGTCGCGATGCAGGACTGCCAGTAGAGTTTGATGATGTAGTTCTTAAAGCTATGGCTAAAAAACCAGAAGAGCGTTATAAAACGGCTTCAGCTTTAACAGATGAACTAGCTTCAGTGATTTCTGTTTTAGTTACTCGTGATACTCAAACTATGCCAAAAGCAAAAATGGCTGAGCCAGTCATAATTGCTAAGAAAACTACAGAAATGAAGGCTATTGAGGCAGTAATAAGTAATAGGGAGGAAAAAACTTTAAGCGATGAGGAGCTTTCCCCTATAAGGCTAGAATCTCCTTTAGTTACTTCTGAAGAAAGTGCTTATGCAGAGCCTTTAGAACTTGAAATAGATGTTTTACCAAGTAATGAGCTAGTAGTAGTTAATGCTAAGGCAGATTTTAGTCAATATGTAGGACAGTCATCAATATTAGATAGGTTAAAAGCGGAATTTAGTTCATCTTTAGAAACACAATCTCAACCGATTTTTGTAGTAGGAAATCCTGGTACAGGAAAAACCGTTTTAGTTAATCTCTTACAACAATGGGCAGAAAGCCAAGGCATAGAGGTTTCATTAGGGGGATTTACAGAGTTTATTGCTAGTTCTATAGAGCCTTTGTATATTTGGAAAGAAATGTTTGGTTTATCTCAAATATCAGAGACAAAAGAGAGTGTTTCTAGATCCTCTGCTAGGCTTTCAACTGCAATGCTTCGTGATCAAAGAGAAGAGAAAAAGTGGAATTTATTTGAGATATTACAAAAAGCGCTTATTGAAAGAATAAGGAAATCACCACAGCTAGTTATTATAGAAGACTTACAATGGGCTGATAGCTTAAGTTTAGAGTTTTTAGGCTATTTATTGCGCAACACAGAGCTTAGTCGATTTTGTTTTATTGCTACAGCACGTCTTGAAGAATTTAATCGCCCAGAACATTTTCTTAGTCAATGGTTTAACTCTCAAAAGAAATATTTTTATTATCAAACTATAGAACTAGGTAATTTTGATCAAGCAACAACTTCTCTTTTACTTGAAGCAGTTTTTCAAGCTATTGGTATTGAACAAAAAGATATAGAGACTATTTATCAAATAACTTCTGGTAATCCACTACACTTAATAGAATTAGTTAGTTTATTAAAAGATAAGAATAAGATTGTACTTAAAAACAATGTTTGGCAAGTTGAATCCTTAACAAAAGCAGAACTCCCTAAATGTATTTCTGAGACTACAAAAGAAAAACTAGCTTTATGTGAATCATCTTTAGCAGATTTATTAGTAATTTCTTCGGCTATAGAAGAGACTATTAATCTTGAGTTACTGGAAGTAATTACTGGTAAAACTCCAGAAACTCTAAAAGAGCTTTTTATACCCGCCCTTGAAGCCCTTTTATTAAAGGAAGAAAATACTTCTCAAGGCAAGGTATTAAAGTTTTATCATAATTCTATTCGCCGTGCTGTTTATAGTTGTGCTTCACTAGAAGAGACAAAAAGATTACATACCAGTGTTGCCGCAGCTTATAACTCACTTAGACACACTAAAAAGTTTCGTGTAGGTGCTGAGTTTGCCTATCATAACTACTTAGCTGGTGCTTGGGAGAGAGCTTTTCAACATGGATATTCAGTTGTAGAACGAGCGTTTCATCACTCGCTCTTTGATGAGGTCATACAATTTTCTCGTTATGCAGAAGATGCCGCAGCTAATTTAGGAGAGCTAGATAAAGAAGGACAAGAAAATTTAGCTGAACTTAAGCTTTTACGTCTTCAAGCTCTATTGCGCTTAAATCGATATTCAGAAGCAGAGCGTGAACTTGAGCAAATACGTCAGTTTATGCAAAATATAGAAGATAAAGTGTTGCTAGCACTTTATCACTTAAATGTAATTACTATTTGTAATCGCAATGGTCATTATTTGCATGGAGTAGAGGTGGGTTCAGCAGGTTTAGTTCTAGCTAGGACTGTAGGGGATGAAGAAACCATTCGTAAGTTAATTTATAATATTGCGGGCTGTCATGCACATATTTCTAAACTAGAAGTTGCTATTACTCTGTTTGAAAATCTTTATAAAATGTCTAAACAAGCAGGCGATCACTCGTTAAGGTGTGCTGCTTTATGTTCAGTTGGATATTTAAGTCATTTTTCTGGAAATTGGAGGCAAGCTCGAAATAGCTTAACTAAAGCGCGTCACTTAGCACAGGAATATAATGATCCTTATCGTGAATGTTTAGCTATTATTTTTTCTGCATGGATTTCTGAATATGAAGGTAATTCTATTCTTTTACATAATTACTATCAAACAGGGTTAAAGCTAGCTCGTACTTATGATTGGGCTAGTTACGAAGGCTATTTACATTTTATTGCTGGGCGACATCAAGCTTATAGTCTTGAGCCAGAAATAGAACTGGCTCAAGAGCTATTATCTAGCAGTATTACTACTATGCAAGAATGTAATGAATTAACAGGGCAAGTTATTGTTGCTCCAACTCTAGCAATACTTAATGCACGTATTAATCCTTCTAAAGAGTCTATAGAAAGCCTAAAAACAATATGCGAAAGCCTTGCACAATGGGGAGAAAAACTAAATTACTGTGAAACACTTTGTTTTTTAGCTGCTATAGAACAAGAAAACCAAGATTGGGAAACCTCTTCTAATACCTATAAGAATGCTTTAGAACTAGCTCAAAATATCCCCCATATTGATTGTCAATGGCGGGCACTTTGGGGATTAGCAAAATACTATGTGAATAAAAAAGATCTCCAAAATGCAGAAATACATTTAACTCAAGCTTTATCAGTGATTGATTTATTAAAGAAACAATTTGATAGCCCAGAAGAAATAGAAGTATTTCTGGAAAATAAACGACCTCTCTACACGCTTCATACAGAATTATTTGGCTAAAGTTTTAGGAGTAAATAATGAAACAAAGACTACTTTTTATATCTTTAATTCTATTTTTTAGTTTATTAAATTTAACAGAAAGCAATTTATTTTCTGTTAAAGCTAGCCAAAATCCTACTCCAAGTGCAGCACAATCAGATGTTGCTAAGGCAGAACCTGTTAGTGTAAAAGGGACTAAAATTAACTTAATAAAACCAGAGGGTTTTATTGAATCTACTAATTTTCCAGGTTTTCAGCAAAATACTACTGGAGCAACAATTGTTGTAACAGAATTCCCAGGCCCTTATACAGATATTGCTTCAGGTTTTACTCAAGAAAACCTTAAACCTAGAGGAATGAGTTTAATTAGCAAAGAAAATATTTCTATTGATAGTTATAAAGGTTTTTTAGTTAGATTTACACAAAATGCTAATGGGCAAGACTATGGTAAATTAGGGCTTATTTTTGGAGATGATAAAGAAAGTATTTTTATTGTTGCTTCATTTCCTATTGAATTAGAAAAGGATCTATCTAATCTACTAAAAGATTCTTTAACTAGTGCTAAATGGGATAGGAAAAAAGAAGTAGACCCATTTGCTGACCTTAGTTTTGCTGTTGAAAGCAGTGGAGAGTTAAAATTTGCTAAACGCTTACAATCTAGCTTACTTTATAGTAAAGGTGGAAAATTTCCAGTAGATGTAGAGACTCCTATTTTTGTAATTGGAAAATCGGTTTCTGATTTCCCAACAGAAACTACGGATTATAAAGCTCTTGCTGAGAGTAGGCTTAACCAATCTGTTGAAAATAAAAATATCGTAATTGAATCAAGTGAAGCTATAACTATTGATAACCTTAAGGGTTATGAAATTGTTGCTAGCGGAAATGATTCTGCTAGTAATGCTCCTCTTGCTATTTATCAAGTTCTATTATTTGATGAGAAGAACTACTTTATAATGCAAGGTTTAACAGGTGTTAAATTTAAGGATGCGTCTCTAACAGAATTTAAGAAAATGGCGCGTTCTTTTAAGAAGAAGTAATTATTGATATTAATTTTTTTATGCTTACAAAAAATAAAGGCCCTAATTTTAAAAGGGCTGTTTTTGGTTTGTATTAGTTAAGTGTTTTAGAGTAGGTTTTTTATTTTAACTGGCTTTTTTCTTTAAAAGATCAATCTCATTCTCTAAATGATCTTGTCTTAATTGGTTTTCATTCATTGCCGTTTGAATAGAGCGACGATGAGCCTTAAATTCGCTTTCTAAAGCATCAAAACGGTCTTCAAGTATACCTCGTAAATTTTTGATTCCTAAGCGCATATTATCTTGTGTATTTTGTAGTGAATCTAAGGAGCGGTCAAACCTAACTAAAATCTGCTCAAATTTCACTTGATTTTGTTCAAATTTCACTTGATTTTGTTCAAGTTTTACTTGATTTTGTTTTAGTTCTTTTATGTCATTTTCCATAATAATAAACTTGTTTAGCAGTATTTCTAGTATTTCGCGATCTGTCATAAAGTTAAATAACCTTTCAAAATTTTTAGAATAATAAACTAATATAAGACAGCTTAATATACAACATTGGCTAAGATAATAGCTAGAGCATTACCCACTAGATTTTTATAAGTAAATTAATAAAAACCCAAGATAATCTTGGGTTTTTATACTTAAAGAAGTTTAAGAAACGCGGCGTTTATAGCCTACCCAGAAAGGTTCGCGTAATTCTCTTTTTAAGACTTTACCGCTTGGGTTACGAGGGAGCATTTCAACAAAATCAACTGAAGTGGGACATTCAAAACCGCCTAATCTCTCTCTACAAAACTTAATAACCTCTTCTTGATTAGCTGTTTCACCTTTACGTAAAACGACTATTGCTTTAACAGTTTCTCCCCATTTTTCGTCTGGAACACCTATTACAGCAGCATCAATAATGCCAGGATATTGAAATAGGACATCTTCAACAGTACGAGGATAGACATTTTCTCCGCCTGAGATAATCATATCTTTAACACGGTCTTGTACATAAAGAAAACCATCTTTATCTATATAACCTGCATCGCCTGTATGCATCCAACCACCTCGCAAAGTCTCTTTGTTTTCTTCATCTTTTTTCCAATAGCCTTTCATTAATTGAGGCCCACGAGCGATGATTTCACCTGTTGCCCCCATTGGTAAATCATTATCTTGACTATCAACAATACGGATTTCTGTATTTGGTACGGCACGACCTGCTGCAAGTAGTAGAGAAGGATTACCTTCTAGTGCTTCTCTATGGGGTTTTGCTAATAGGGCTGTTAAGGCTACAGTTGTTTCTGTCATTCCATAAATTTGAATAAAATCACACTTAAATATTTCAATAGCGTTTCTTAAAGTACTTTCTGATATTGGAGATGCTCCATAAACAATGCTTTTTAATGCGCTAAAATCGCGCTTAGCAATATCAGGTACATAGGTTAAACATGCTTGTATCATTGCAGGGACTAGACCAGCGCGGCTAACCTTTTCTTCGCTTAATGCTCTTACAACTTCTGATGGAATGAAGTCTTCTTGTAAATAAATAGTTCCACATTGGAAAGCACATATAAAACTACCTAAAACCGCTGCGGCGTGATAGAGTGGAGCAACAATTAAAAATCGTTCTCCTCTTTGTGCTTCCATAAAACTACTCATTTGAGATAGATTTGAAGTTACTGCATGATGAGATAAAATGGCTCCTTTAGGATGGCCTGTTGTTCCACTTGTATACATTTGATAAACGTCTTGATCATCGGTAATAACAAGGCTTGGAGGGGTAATAGGCTCATTTTCAATCCATGAATGATAATCACCCCAACCTTGTTTTTCTGTTGAACCTATAGCAATGTACTGAGTTACTGTTGCTAGTTCGCCTTTAATATTTTCAATGGCCTCTTGATAGAATGCAGATGTTAAAAGTAGCTTAACCTCTGCATCATTAATAATATAGACCCATTCTTTAGGTGAAAGGCGAAAGTTAAGAGGAACAGGAACAACACCTGCTTTAGCCGCAGCATAATAAAATAATAAATATTCAATACTATTTTTTGAAAGTATTGAAATACGGTCGCCTACTTTTAAGCCAGAACTTATAAATGCATTAGCTAGTTTATTTATAGCTAGCCATGCCTGGTGATAAGTGAGAGCTTTTTTACCATAAATAACATATTCAGTATGACCAAATTCTTGTGCATAATAGTCAAAAAAATCAAACAAACGCATTCTAGTCCCTCCTCAAAGCTATTTAAGTTAGATAGATTTTTTATTATTAACCAGATATTATTGCAATTTATGCATTAATGGTTAGTTATTGTTTATTGGAAACATTTTTGAAGACGCTACATTGTATTAGATTTTGTAAGGTTATTTCTATATTTAAAATAATCGTTATAATAAAAATTTGGGGAATTTATGCAGCTTAATTACTTAAGTTACGGTTCTGGTGAAGCTTTAATTATTTTACATGGCTTGTTTGGTTCTTTGGATAATTGGCATACTTTAAGTAAAAGCTTTGCTGAACATTACAAGGTTTTTTCCTTAGACCAACGTAATCATGGTCGCTCACCTCATAGCGAAGAATTTAATTACTCTATTTTAGTCCAAGACCTTCTAGAATTTATGGAGCAGCAAAATATAAAAGTAGCAAATATCTTAGGGCATTCTATGGGAGGCAAAGTAGCAATGCAATTTGCTTTAAGCTATCCTGATAGAGTGGCAAAGTTAGTTATTGCCGATATTGCTCCTAAATCTTACCCTCCAACACTTATAGAACTTTTTCAAACGCTTAGTTCTATTGATTTAAGCCGATTTTCTAATCGTAAAGAAATTGATAAAGATTTAGCAGAGGGTGTAAAAGACTTTGCTGTACGACAATTTATCTTAAAAAATATTTATCAAAATAGTGAAGGAAAATTTTCTTGGAAAATGAATCTACCAGTGATTAAAAAAAGCTACTTAGAAATGAGTGGGTCTATTAACCTTGCTAATACTTTTTCAAAACCTACTTTATTTATTCGTGGAGAAAAATCTTCATATATTGAGGATTCGGATGTAAGTTTAATAAAATCATTTTTCCCATTTGCCCAAATAGTTACTATGGCTAAAGTGGGTCATTGGGTACATGCTGAAAATCCAAAAGAATTTTTTCAAATTGTGATGGAGTTTTTAAGTAAAGAATAGGCTTAGTATCCATTATAAGCTTTGATATAATGGCGTTTTCATAAAATTAAAATCTAAACAATTTAATGAGTTTTATTGACAAGGAGAAACTACTTTGTCTGCTGAACTAATTGCTTGTCCAAAATGTAACCGTAAAAGCAATACATTACGCGCAAAATGTATGTATTGTGGAGAAGATCTGCCAGTTGATGAGTCACTTAAAAAAGACTTATCCTCTCAAGCCGCAAAAATGCGAGAACGAGATCCTAGTATGCAACTTGATCCGCTTTCGCAAATGACTACACAGTTTCAACAGAGTTTAGCAGGATTTAATGTTGTCTTACTAAATATTTTAGAGGAAAAACGCTCTCAAGCTAGCGAAGCGGTTGCTACATTAGGTTTTCATACTAGTAGCGAGACTAAACCACTCTTAAACTTAAGCCGCCCAATGGCTGTAGCCCGCTATCAAAGCGAAGCAGAAGCTAAATTAGCTGAAGGCCAATTACGAGCGGCACAACTACCTGTTTTAATAGTTAAAGATGATGATTTACAAGCTGATAAACCAAATAGACGAGTAAGAAAATTTACTATTAATGTTATAAATGGAACATCTCTATCTTTTACTTTAGATGGTTTTGAAGAAGAAATAGCTGTTAATGCTAGTGATATAGTTTTAATTGTTGAAGGCCGTATAAGATTTTATGAATCTGATGCTACAGAGGAAAATAAAAGCTTTGGTAAAACGGTTCGTGAAATTACTGAAGCAACAGAATACGTTAATGAACAAACCTTAATAGATATTTATACTAAATCTTTAGAGAAAAGCTTTCGTATTCGTGCAGAGTCTTTTGATTATTCTGGACTTGGTAGCAAGATGAAGTTGACCGCTTTAGAAAATCTTCGAGTCTTACAAACGGTTTTAAGAGATATTGCTAAAAGTGCGATTTATGATACAGACTTTAAGCAAGCTAGTAAGTTTTTAGAACCTATTTGGCCTTATTCACAACGTCAACAAAGTTGGGGGCTTAAGCGAAACAAAATGTTAGGTACAGGAAAAGTTGCAACTCGTTCAGTCCATTATAAAGATAATGAACTTCAATTTAACCGCTATTCTAGACTTCATTATCACCTCTTGCCTAAAACTAGCGAAGAAACTAGCCAAACTAGTGGAGAATTATAATTTATGGGCTATATTTATGGCTTAATTCCTGTGTTAGAAGCGCTAAGGGCTAAACGCCGCCGTATTGAAGAAATAATTTTAGCCGAAGGAAATCGTTTGTCTCGCCTAGAAGAATTATTAGCTTTAGCTCGTAAATCAAATATTCCTCTACGCTACTATAAACGCCAATATTTAGATAATTTGACAAAATCTGCTGCTAACCATCAAGGAGTAATTGCTATTGCTTCGGAGGCAAAATATACAAATTTTGAGGATATTTTAGTTCCTGCTACAGAAAAACCTCTCTATGTTTTACTTGATAATGTAGAAGATCCTCATAACCTAGGGGCAATTATTCGTAGTGCAGAATGTGCTGGAGCAAAGGCTGTGATTATTCCTGAACATCATAGTGTTGGGTTAACTGAAACAGTTTCTAAATCTTCAGCAGGGGCAATTGAGTATTTACCCGTAGTCCAAGTAACAAACTTAGTTCAAACCATAGATGAATTAAAAGCCAATAATGTTTGGGTAATTGGCGTAGAAGCAGCAACTAAAACAAATTATACAGATTGGGATTTTAAGGTTGCTACAGCAATAGTTTTAGGGAGTGAAGGAAAGGGAATTAGACGTTTAGTAAAAGAACATTGTGATGCTTTAGTCTCTATTCCCTTATTAGGTAAGGTTACTTCGTTAAATGTTTCTGTTGCTACAGCAATTGTTCTTTATGAGGCTGTAAGACAAAGAACTAATTCTACTGTTTAATTAGTTAATTAGCGTAAAAATCTTCCTCCGCTAATATCGATCAAAGCTCCATTAATATGAGAGGACATATTGCTTACAAGAAAATGTACTGCGCTAGCAACCTCTTCAGCATAGGTATTACGGCCAAGAGGCGTTTGTTTGCGGTAGTTTTCCATTTGTTCTGGTGTTGAGTGAATTTCATGGTGTTGAGTCTCAACCGTACCTGGCATAACAGAATTAGTACGAATTTCAGGTGCTAGCTCTTTAGCTAATGTGTGGGTAAAAACCATTAAGCCACCTTTTGATGCTGCATATGCTCCAGCACCGTTTGCACCACCTGTTTGGACTGAAAGCGATAAAATATTTACAATCCTCCCACTACCAGTTGTTCTTAAATGAGGGATTGCACGTTTAGTTACTAAAAATGCACTGGTAAGATTTATATCGACTGATTTTTGCCAAACCTCTAGAGAACAATCTTCTATTTTAGCCCGTTTAATTAAACCTCCACTATTATTTACTAAAATATCCAGGCGGCCACAATGTGAGACTAGTTTATCAACTAAAGCATTTGCCTCGCTTTCAATAGTGAGATCAGCCTGTAAAATCATTCCATCAGCATTATTATCTTTTAAGAGTTCTAAGGTTTTTTCAGCACCTTTTTTACTACTATTATAATGAATTCCAATAAAAGCGCCTGCTCGCCCAAGGGCAAGTGCTACGGCTTGGCCTATCCCTACTCCTGCACCTGTTATTAACGCTACTTTTCCATCTAGTTTAAGTGTTTGATTTTCTAGCATTTTCCTTTTTCCTTACAAAATTTTTCAACAATTATAATCTTCAATTAGACTTTCTTATAGCAAATTTTGTAGAGTAAAATATTTTATTAGTCAATTGACCAAATTATATTAAAATAAATATATTTATTTACTAGAGAAAGAATGTTTGATTGTTTACTAAAAACTATATATCATTTATTTAATTAGTCATATGACTAAAGATTCAAAAATATCAATAAGCAGTATTAAGTAAATAAGAAAATTTAAGAATGAGGTGATTTATGAGTGATGCTTTAGATAGCCTTTTATCAGAAATGCAGGTTTATTATACCTGGAATTATAAGTCTGTAAGTTCAAGCTTAAATAGCCTTTATGAAAAGGGGAAGAAAGAACAATGGAATTCCTCTCAAGCCCTAGATTGGAAGTTAGATGTTGATCCAGAAAATCTAGAAAAATTTCCTGAAACCTCAGCCATACTTTATGGTAGCGATATTTGGCAACGTATGAATAAGAAAGAACAAACTGAATGTGTTTATGAAAATACTGCTTGGAGATTAAGTAATTTTCTACATGGAGAACAAGGTGCTTTACTCTCAACAGCACAACTTGTTGTTTGTGTACCATTTATTGAAGCTAAATTTTATGGTGCAACTCAAGTTATGGATGAAGGTAGACATGTAGAAGTTTTTCATCGCTACCTTCATGAAAAAGTAGGTACTGACTACCCTGTTAATAAAGACTTAAAGGCTCTACTTGACCTTATTCTTAAAGATGGGCGTTGGGATCTTAAATACCTTGGAATGCAAATAATTATTGAAGGACTAGCTTTAGCAAGTATAAGAGTACTGCGTAGCATATATAAAGAACCGCTTCTTGATAATTTGCTAAGACTCATAATGCAAGATGAAGCCCGGCATGTTGCTTTTGGATTAATATCACTTGGTGATTTTTATAAACAGCTTAGCGAAAATGAGCGACGCGAAAGAGAAGATTTTGCTTATGAGGCTTGTATACTTATGCGTGATCGTCTTGATGGCCGTGAAATGTGGGAAAAACTTGGACTTCCTGTAAAAGAATGTATTGAACATAATAATAACTCTATAATTATGAGAGAGTTTCGACAAATTCTGTTTTCACACATTATCCCTAATTTGAAGAAATTAAATCTTTTAAGTGAGCGTATTAGACCAAGATATGAGGAAATGGGAGTACTTGTTTTTGAAAATAATTTATCTTCTGAACAAGAAATAGCCTCATCAAATGTAATTAATTGACAGATTAACTAAGTATCCTTATATTTTCTTCATGTCTAAAACACAAGAGAAAAATAAAATAGATCCTGAAAAACTACTTGATGTAGCAGCAAAACTATTTCGTAAAAATGGTTTTAATGCTACAACTTTACGAGATATTGCTAGAGAAGCTGGAATATTATTAGGTAGTTTATATTATCGCTATCCAAGTAAGGAAGCTATTTTACTAGCATTAATGGAGCGAGGTATTAACCGTATAACTTTAGCCATCCGTCAAGCTATTGCCTCAACACATGATCCAACAGAGCGTTTAAGAATGGCTTTAAGAGCTTATGTAAAAGTTCTAGTCTCAGAAGATGACTCAGTTTACTCACTTCTCTATGAATGGCGTGCTCTTACAGGTGAAGCTAGAGAAGCAATGGTTAAATTGCGCGATCGTTATGAATCTTTATGGGATGGCCTAATTTATGAATCAGCAGGTGCAAGCCGTTTTCATCCAGGAATAGACCTTAAATTATTACGACTTTTTGGTTTTGGAGCTATAAATTGGGTTGCTCAATGGTATTCACCTAAGGGAGAACGTACACCAGAACAAATAGCAGATGCCTTTTGGGCATTTTTAGCTTTTGGAGTACTTGCTAATGATAGACGAGCAGAAGATATTGAAAAAACCCTTCATTCGCTTTCAGCTATTGAGCCTGGATATATTCTTGAAGAGGCTAAAAGTATTGGCAAAAGTTAGATTAGTATTAATACTAAAAATACTAAAGAATATAATAAATGAAAGTAGGGCTAATATCTTATGACAACAGAGAGAAGAAAAGCACAAGCAGAATATCGTGCTGGTAAGCGCTTTTTAGCAATGTTTATGGAAAAGTATCCTATTGTAGGTAGATTAGCTTATTTAACAAAAGATGGTGATAAAAAAGTTTGTATTAAAGCTCTATTTACTTCTAATATTCTAGAAAAAGAAGTTAAGGAATTTGCTAAGGCCGTAGGAACTATTCTTGCACAACAAGAAGGGGTAGAGATATTACTAGTAGAAGAAGATAGTCAAACTGCTCCAGAAATTAAAACAGATGAACAAATGAAATCAATTCAACTCTCTATTAATAATTTTGTTCAGGTTTTATGTAAATCCAACCAATTTAAGGACAAAGAGGCAGAAATACAAAAAAAGGAATATCTTGCTAGACTAAAATCTTACTATGATGCACAGCTAAACTATTTACTTAGTTAAGGTTAGCTGCTATAAAAAATTATAGACTTAAGATTTTTTACTTTTTTCTCTTAAAATCAATAAAATAAACTTAGTATTGCCTATAAGATAGCGTTGCCATAACCTAGTAGGCTCTTGAGCAAGGCGATAAAGCCATTCTAACCCAACATCTTGCATCCATTTTGGGGCACGCTCAGAAAATCCAGCAATATGATCAAAACTACCCCCAACCCCAATAGTAAAAGACACTCCAAGCTTAGCTAAATTACTTGCTTGCCATTTTTCTTGACGAGGCGATCCCATTGCTACAAAAAGAATATCTGGAGTAGTTTTCTTAATATCTTCTATTACATCTTCGTTACGACCAAAATAACCATCATGATAACCAGCTATTTTTAGATTAGGTAAATGCTCGCTATAGTGTTTAACTAAAGCCTCTACTACATCAGGTTTTGCACCTAAAAAATATACTGAGTAGCCTTTTTGTGCTGCCATTTCTACTAAATTTTCAAATGTATCAATACCTGTAACACGTTCTTTTAATGGCTTGCCAAGTAGCTTAGAAGCCCAGACTACAGACATTCCATCTGCTGTAACAATATCTGCATTAAGGATAATTTCTCTAAGCTCTTTATCTTCTTGTGCTAAAACTAATTTAGATGCATTTACTACTACCATTAACCTATTTTTTTGCTTTTGATTAATATAACCATCAATTAGCTCTAAAGTTTCTTTTTGCGTAAGATTATCAACGGGAAGACCTGTAATACTTAAACGAGGGGGACGATCAGAAAAACTATTGCTCTCTTTATTTTCTTTTCCTAGAATTGGAGTTTCTAAAGTCTTTGAATCTTCATCAAAAACTACTATGTTAGGATCATAATCATTAATTTTTTCAGTAATGCTTTTACTAGGAGTAGGAACAGTAAACCGCTCAAAAGGAGCAACATCTAAGCGTTTAACATAATCTGGCGTAGCTAGTTTTTGTCTAAATTGACGAGGCAGGGCTAGAAAAATAGTATAAAAAGCCACTCCATAGAAAATAAAAAGTAGACAATGAGCAGGTAAGACATAACGAAATTCTGAATGCATTGCTGATTGTGAGATTAAGTAATAAAGCGGTACGGTTGCTATTAATAACCAACTATGAAAATTTTTTGTGCTAATTAAAATCCCAAGAAAAATAAATATCCAAAGACCTTCTTTAAATATTCGTTGTAATGCTCTTACCAGTGGCCGAAAATAATCTAATGTAGTTCCATTGTCGCTATAATAGCTAAAAGTTCCAACAACTAAACCATACTTTTCTTTATATTCTTCAAAAAGAGCTTTTTTATCTGGTAGTTCAGGGCGAACTAAAGGAGCATGAGCAGAATATTTTGTCATTAAATTAATTCTCTTAAGCATTACTCCTGTATACCAAAAAGGTCTATCTAAAATAATTGCAACTGAGCGTCTAACTCGGTCACGCTCTCGCAAAAAACCATCGGGTGAAATTAAATTTCCAGCATAATCAGGGCGGTTATAAGTTTTTGCATCCCAAATCAATGTTTCAACATCTGTTGCAGGTAGTCCAAGACTTGGGTCTTCTTCCCCTAAACCTATTTGTAAAATATTGCCAATATTAAGTGTTAACGGAACAAATTTACCATATAACTGAAAATTTCTAATTGTTATAGGAGCAATTACTAGGGCAGTTCCAAGTACTATTAAACCAAGTCGCTTAGGCATTTCAACTATGGATTTTCGCATTATTAAAAATGCAGCTATCCAAAATACAACAAGTAGCATTGCATTAGGGCGAAACCAGCAAGACAGCCCATAAAAAGCACCAGCAAGAAAAAGCTCTTTATACCCCTTCTCCTTATGCCAGCTAACTTTATATCCCCTAATAAGTAAAAGCGTTCCTGCCATAACAAAAACAGATACTAACTCGTCAGGTAAAAGTAATAATGAATAATAAGCTAAATGATGAGAAACTGCGACTGATAATCCAGAAATAATAGCAATAGTACGATTAAAAAGTTCTAGAGCAATAAAAAATATAAGAATTGCAGTTATAGAATCTAAAAAACCTTGAGCAAAACATATTCCTACTGGATTTCTACTAGTAAGAGTATAAATACCGCTAAGGAATAGAGGATAGCCTGGAGGGTAAAGCAAAAGACTTGTATCACCAGGGGAAACTTCTTTAGGAAATACTCCTTCTACTCCTTTATTAAGGATTTCTGTAACAAAGCCTTCATGTACTTTAGTTAAGCCAGCAAAGTCTTGTTGTCCTGTTTTTATTAGAGGTAGTAGGTCTTGAAAATGAATATAGCGTACTAAAGAAGCAAGAGAGAAAATTAATAAGACAATGATTATCTTATATTTAAGTGTTAAGGGTTCAGCTTCAGCTGGAGGTTCAGGGATATTTTGCCAAAAAGAAACTAGTTTTTTTCTAATATTTTTTAACATCTCTTAACCTTATTTATTTCCAATAATCCATAAATGCCAGCCCCAAATCTTAGCAATAGGTGACTCAATGGCTCTAGGCAGTAATTTTCCTAGTAAAGGGATCCAACGTTTATTTAAGAATCTTACTTCGGTATTTACTTGGCTAAAACGAGAGAATAATAGGGATGCTTCTTTGCGGCTGTAGACTTTAGCTAGTGGATTACCTGCTCCATCAGTATTTTGATTAAGAAATTCCTCTTTAGAAAAGAAATGTTGAGGGTTTTTTTTCATATCGTTTTGCAAACGATTAAGTGCATTAATATCTTCTTTAGTAAGTAGATTTACAAGGCTTGGCCCCCAGCTATATTTTAATATTTGTGCACCTAAACGACGGAAAAACATAATATTTCCATAGTAGTTATAAGAATTACGATGATAAAGCATTATTAAGGCTTTACCTCCAGGTTTTATTACTCTATGAACTTCATTTATAGCTTTTTGAGTATCTGGGGTGTGGTGTAAGACTCCATGAGAATAAACTAAATCAAAATGGTTATCTGGAAAGGGGAGATTTTCACCGTCAGCGATTTGGAAATTTCCTAGTAAATTTTCTTGTTGAAAACGCTTTTCTACAAGCTCAATTGAGCGAGGGGTTAAGTCAATTCCTGTATAACTAGCACCAGCGCGGGCAAATTGAATAGCATCAGTACCAAGACCACAACCAACTTCTAAGACTTTTTTACCTTTCCAAGAAGGGAACTCGGCCATTTCTGGAATATGCCATTCGCTTTCATAGCGGTGTTTTTCAATTGCAGCAAAAAATTCTTTAGTTCCTACTTCAATTTGGGCAAACTTGGTGCCACAAGGGTTTTCGTTCCAAAAGTCACGGACTTTTACTTTTAATTGTTCGGCTTCTAACACAAAACTTAATTCCTATTTTCAATAAATCTTTGATACCACATTTCAAAAGTTAGCAACTGAAAAATCTTTAGACTATTGTCTTCTCTACCTTGATTATTAGCGTCAATAACTCGTTTTACTTCAACAGGATCAAAAAAACCACGAGATTCTATTTTTGATGGTGAGAGCCAATCAGCTACTAAATCAGCAAAATCGCGTCTTAACCAAGCACGCAATGGAGCGCTAAAACCAGCTTTTTTACGATTAATAATTGAACTTGGTAATACTGAGTTAAGGGCGCGTTTGAGTATATACTTTCGGGTAAAGCCTCGCAACTTTAGTTCTGCTGGAATACGTGCGCTTAATTCTACTAGCTCATGGTCAAGATAAGGAACTCTTACCTCCAAAGATGTTGCCATACTTGTTTTATCTGTATAAGTTAGATTTAAGCAAGGTAAAAATAATTTGGTGTCAATATAAAGCATTTGGTTAATCCAATGCTCAGATTTGACACGATTAAAAAAATACTCATGTTTTTCATAAGCATTAAATTTTTCTGTTGCTTGGCGAAGCTCTTTACTATAAAGCCTTTGCTTTTCTTCATTAGTAAAATATGTTCCATAACCAAGGTATTGAGCTTGGAAAGGTAGATTTGCTGATTTAGCAAGCTTATGAAGATTGCGAAAGAATGCATTAAATATCCCAGGTTTTGAAGCAGGAAGGGCTGAAACAATTGAGCTAGAGATTTGAGGAGGCACTAACTTATAAATTTCTGCTAGCTTTACAGCCAAATGTCTTGGATAACCAGAAAAAATCTCATCGCCTCCCATTCCGCTTAAAAGTACTGTTAAAGTTTCTCTTGCTGCACGACAAATAAGAAAACTTGTAATAATAGCAGGATCAGCTATTGGCTCATCCATATGCCAAACTAGCTTTGGCAAAAGGTCAAAAACCTCAGGCTTCAGAATAGCTTCGTTGTAATTAGTCTTAAATAATTTTCCTATTTCTCTAGCATATTTAACATCATCAGGAATAACATCATAGCTTAAATCTTCACTAGTAAACCCAATCGTATATGTATTAACTTGTTTGCCTGTAGTTTTATGCATTAGGGCTACTATACTAGAGGAATCAATTCCACCAGATAAAAAAGCACCCAATGGCACATCACTAACTAATTGAGATTTAGTAGCATTATGCAAAGTTTCTAAAAGCATTTCTGCCCAATAATCTTCGCTATGGCGCTTGTCTTCATCAAATTTCATATCCCAATATTCAGTAATTTCAATTTCGCCATGTTGGTAGGTTAAATAATGTGCTGGAGGGAGTTTATATATTCCTTGAAATAGGGTTTTAGGATCTGGCACCCAAAGAAAAGTTAAATATTGATGAAGTGCGCTTAAGTCAATTTCTCTAGGTATACCTAAAGTTAAAAGAGCTTTAATCTCAGAAGCAAATGCAAAGCCTTGCTTAGTTTGAGCATAATAGACAGGTTTAATTCCTAAGCGGTCACGAGCGATAAAGAGTTTCTGTAAATTTATGTCCCAAATAGCAAAAGCAAACATACCATTAAAACGGATTAAGCATTGTTCTCCCCATTCTTGGTAGGCGGCTATTATGACTTCTGAATCTGTATTAGAGCGAAATTTATGACCACGAGAAATTAAATCTTGACGAAGCTCTAAATAGTTATAAATTTCACCATTAAAAGTTAACCAAACACGCCCATCTATTGAAGACATAGGTTGATGGCCTGCCGCAGAAAGATCAATTATTGAAAGTCGCCTATGACCTAACCCTACAGTTTCACCACTAGGAGTTTCACTAATATAAATTCCTGCATCATCTGGGCCACGATGAGCAATTATTCCTAACATTGCATTAATGTTTTCGCTATTTGCTTGACCAACTAATCCGCAAATTCCACACATTGATTGCTCCCAACAAGGGCAGACACATTGGTCTGCCCCAGACAGACACATTGGTCTGTCCCAGACAGACACATTGGTCTGTCCCTACTATTTTACCAACAATTTTTCTTCAATTAATTGACTAACTTCTTCTGTACGGATATCCCAGGTAGAATTAGCCACAGTTTCTTGGCGCTCAAGACGTGCAGCCATATCTTGATCTTTTAATGCTTGCTCAATTAACTCAATAAAATGGTCATAGCTACGAGCAATTCTTAAAATTCCGTCTAATGCTTCATATTCATATAATGGGGTAATTACTACGGGTTTACCCGTAGCTAGATATTCTCGTACTTTTATTGCGCTTCCATAATTTACAAACTCATTGTTTGTTACCCAAGGCAAGACACATACATCAAATTGTGCAGCAAAAGCAGGTAAATCATAGTAATTTTTAGAACCTAACATATAGACATTTGGGAGTTCTTCAACCTCTAATGGGCGGGTTTTTAACCCTATAAAGACCCATTGCCAATCAGGGCGTTTTTGGCTGACATAGCGAATTAATTCTTGATCAACCAACCATGCCTCTATTGCACCAAAATAGCCCAATATAGGTTTTTTTATTTTTTGAAAGTCTGATGGAGGAGAAAACTTTTTTCCTGTAACTGATGCAAAATGTTCAAAATCAACGGCTTGTTCTAAAAGATAAGATTTTTCCTTATGTTCAGCTTCAGAAAATAGCTTTTTACCAGAATAGTAAATAATTGCTGCTTGCTTTTGTAATTCTTGATGTAGAGAGCGAATCAGCCCACCTCTTGCGCCATGATCCATATCATTAGCCTCATATTTATCTGAGACTTGATAGATAAGAATTTTTTCTGACAATTTGCCTACTACATCCTTAGCAGTTGGAATAGCAATCCATAAAACAGGGTTACTAAAGCCCAATAAAAACATTAAGATACGTAGCTGTATGATAAGTAAGTATTTATTAAGAGTTCTACCCCAAGCACTTGAAAAAAAAGGTGTAACTATTGGTGTCACAACCCAAATACCTTCAGGGGAGCGACGAACAAACTTAAGATAGCTTTTTAGTTTACGGCGGACTTTAGAGAAAAAATCTTTGCTACGAACACTAGGCAGTCCCATAGAAATAGAGTTAATAAACATAACTTTATTATCACGAGCTAGCCGTTTCATAATATGATTTTTTGAATGTGGATGATGATACCACCAATCTTCACCAGCAAAACAAATTATTGAATGACCCGAAAGCATTAAAACTCCAAGAAAATAGGCTGTTTAAAAACCTTTATTTTAAATAAAACAAGATATTGCCAGAAAAGCTCAAAATATCAAAGCAAACTAGCTTTTATAAATTTCAAAAAACTTTTTGCTTATGTTACTGTTGATGCTCTAGCGGGTGCTGCTGTTGGAGGTATATTGGAGATATAATAGATTTAGTCATCTATGCCTAAGACGAAAAAAATATACCAAGTCTAACCAATTCAAAGCTTTATGGAAATAGAAAATCAAAAAACACTTACTTTTTCAATTACTTTACCTGCAAGACTACAACAATTATTAGTTAATGCCCTAGAAGCGTTTGAACAAATCGATCCCAGCCTTGTTGCTCGCCCAATGGGTGTAGATATAGAAAGCTGTAAAATAGCTTATAGTATTGGAACTAAATTATTAAAAGAGCAAAAACTTACTTTATCAGAGCTTGAAGTAAAAGCTCTGATTTTTTTATTGGTCTTTGCAGAAAGGGAGCTTTGTACAGAAATTCATCTGCAAATGCAAGATTTACAAAAGAAAATGGCCTCAATCGTTATCTCGCGCAATGCAAAGGAAATAGATATTTTAGCTGGAGAATTGCCTAAGGAAGCAGAAAAAGCAATGCGTGGCCTAAAATCTGTCTTAAAAAATCGTGGCGAACTTCTTAATGAATGCCAAAACTTTATTAAAAAATTAAAAAAGTTAATATAGTATTATTTACTTAAGTCAGCAATATAGATGCTAAAATAGTTTCTTATAACATATTTTGTAAGTAATTTAGTCGATGTTTTAATTGTTCTAACCCAGAGTAAACTCTAGTTTTGACTGTACTTACAGGAATATTAAGGGCTATTGCTATTTCATGGAATTTTAATCCTTGATATTCTTTCATTATTATCACTTGGCGCATTTCTGGAGGTAGCCCATCTAAAGCTTGTTTTACCATTCCTGCAATTTCTTCTCTATGGAGGCTATTATTAAGGTGTTCTGTAGCTGTAGTAGGTTCAAAACCATATTCTTCAAGTTGTTGTTCTAAGGAAATTTCATTATTTCCACGATTACGCAATCTTGTGTGACAGCAATTAATTGCAATACGATAGAGCCAAGAAGAAAACTTTGCTTCTTTACGGAACTTACTTAAGTTGCGATAGGCTGACATAAAGGTTTCTTGACAAATATCATAAGCCTCTTCATCTTGTTTTAATACACGAAAGGCTAAAGCATAAATTTGACGTTCCCATCGACGAACTAAAGTATTAAAAGCTTCTATTTCCCCATTAAGCGTTTGTTCTATAATTATGTTGTCTGTTAGTTCCATATGTTTTTACTCAGCTTTATCTTGTTTTTAATGAATAAGTTAGGTTGTAATTTAATTTATTTAGCTTTATCTATTTTCTCTTCTAGCAATTGCTATTCCTAAAAATAAGGCTTAAAATTTTTGTAATATAGTAATAATACTATTTTTGCTCTCTTATTTGTTTTGCTAAAACTATGTTTTTAGTTTTTTTATCTAGTTTTTCTTAAATTCTTTGCTAAATTAGTTAAGAAACTAATCATTATTTTTCATTTTTAGTTAGTGAGTAACAAGTTAGTTGCATGTAACGTAACGTAACAAAAATTATAATAACGTCTGGTTTTACTGTGAGATACAGACAAGAAAAATTATTTTTAGTATATAAATCATTTCATTAGATAAGGATATAACTTAGATGTATTATTTTTTTAGATTATTTTAAATTAAATTTATGGAAAAAACTTTTATCCTATATAATCTTTTAATACTGACAACTTGCTTATTAAAAAGAAAAATATCAGTAAAGCTATTGCTAAAGTAAACAAAAAAGGTTTTGAAGTTTTATTTTAAGCTTTTTGATTGGAGTAAGTTATGAATTCACAAAATGAGTTTTTAATGATCACAATGTATGTGCTAGGGCAATTACCAATGCTAGTTTTATGGATAGTAGGGATTATTTTAGCTATAAAAAACTGGACAGCTTATCCAAAAGTAGCAACTCTAGCAATGATTGGATTTATTACACTTATTTTGCAAACGCTTGTTTTTTCAGTAGTTAGCGTGGTATTACCCCAACTTCTAATCCGTAATGATTCAAACTCAGAAGTTGGTTTATATTTTTCTATCTTTGGAGTAGTTAAATCTCTTTTTAGTGCAGCATCTTGGGGCTTAATTGTTGCTGCTGTTTTCACTCAGCGGTATAAAAAGTAACCTAATAAAACCTAGGAAAGTTGTATTAAGCATATTAGAATGGCTGAATTAGACTGAGATTAGCTATCTAGTTTTCATCATAGTCGCTTCTAAAAGAAATTTTATAGCCCTCATAAATGGCAAACCCATAGATAAGAATATCTATTGGGCCAAAACCTTCTTTAAGAATCAACATTATCAAATTAAAGTTAAGGTTAAATACTATCTTAAGCAGCGAAGATCCCGTTTGATAAGCAACCATTATACAAGAAGCTAGGATGGTTCCAGATAAACAACAAAATAAAGAACAAATAGCTCCTACTACTCCAAAGGAAGTGTCAATTCCTTTTCCAAATTTTCTAACCGAAAAACCAACAAATAACCCTGCCAATATACCCATTAAAACAAATTGATATTCTGTTATTGCCGTAAAAACCGCCCAAATAACTGCTCCAATAACTGCCGATGTTATACCGGCTGCTATACCCATATTTAAGTCTTGATTAGCTCTAATTTCGCTTATGTATCCAGTTAGTGGCTGTTGGTTTTGATTAGTCTTGGTTGGATCTGAAGAAAAAAGTTGATTATTAGGGTTTTCATAGTCTTGAAGATCTTTTTGACTTGTTGACGAAGTTATAGCATTTGTTGCATTTGGCAAAGCTGATGAAAAAAGATTACGGAAAGTAGGAACACGCTTAGCTTCTATCCAATTTAAGTTTCCTTTTTTAATTTTGTCATCAGCCAGTAGTCTTCCCTCATTAATCCATTGTTTAAGGGTTTCGTTATCTGCTTGGTAAATTTCTTCACCTATCATTACTTGCCATAATTCATTTTCATTAATTTTTTCATTGCTCATGATTTTTACACCTAGGCTATCTATCTTAGGATCTTAAAGAATTTTATTATGTGATAAAAACTTAATAAAAATATTTTAACTTTTTATTACAGTCAAGACTATTTCTATCACTTATTTATACCGTTGAAATTTCTTAAAGTTTTAAGGGCTAAATGGGGCAAAATGCACAAGAAAGAGTGGGGTTTTGCTCAATAAAGAGATTTTTAGAACTGTAAGACCAAAGAAAAATGCTATTAAGACTAGATTTTAAAAAGGAATGGCTTTTGCATTATAAAAACATAGAGTTTAGTAAAATTTTTTGATTAAGTTTTTTGATTAAACTTTTTGTCTACTTTACTTACAAAAAGGAGAGTGAGATGAAAGAAAAGCTTGTAATTCTAGATGCCAATGAAGCAGCAGCTTATATTGCTCATAAGACTAATGAAATAATTGCTATTTATCCAATTACACCATCTTCTCCAATGGGAGAATTTGCTGATATATGGTCGGCTCAAGGTATTACTAATATTTGGGGCGCAGTCCCATTAGTGCAAGAAATGCAATCAGAAGGTGGAGCGGCTGCAACTGTGCATGGAGCATTACAAACAGGATCCTTAACTACTACATTTACCTCTAGTCAAGGCTTATTACTAATGATTCCTAATATGTATAAGATTGCTGGAGAATTGACTAGTACAGTCTTTCATATTGCATCCCGCTCTTTAGCAACACAGGCATTATCAATTTTTGGTGATCATAGCGATGTAATGGCGGCTCGTTCTACTGGTTGGGCAATGCTATTTGCTAATTCTGTTCAAGAAGTAATGGATTTTGCTTTGATTTCTCAATCTGCTACTCTAGAGAACCGTATTCCTTTTCTACATGTTTTTGATGGTTTTCGCACTTCTCACGAGGTGATGAAAATAGCTCAAGTTTCTGACCAAACAATTCAAGAAATGATTAATAATGAACTAGTTTATGCTCATCGCAGTCGTGCACTTTCTCCTGATCATCCTGTTATTCGTGGTACAGCCCAAAATCCAGATGTTTTTTTTCAAGCCCGTGAAACTGTAAACCCTTATTATTTGGCGACTCCAAAGATTGTAGAGAACTTGATGAAGAGGTTTGCTAGTCTAACAGGGCGACAGTACAAGCTCTTTGATTACTATGGCTTAGAGGATGCAGAGCGAGTTTTAATTCTTATGGGATCGGGTTGTGAGACTGTCCAAGAAACTATAGATTACTTAATAAATAAGGGTGAAAAAGTAGGTCTAATAAAAGTAAGATTATTCCGCCCTTTTTCAGCAGAACATTTCCTAAAAAAATTACCAAAAACAACTAAAGCTATTGCAGTACTTGACCGTACTAAAGAAGCAGGTGCAAGTGGCGAGCCTCTTTATCAAGATGTATTAACAGTAATTGGTGAGGCTTTTTCTAGCGGTACAATAGAAAAATTTCCTAAAATTATAGGCGGACGTTATGGCCTATCTTCTAAAGAATTTACCCCTAGTATGGTGTGTAGTATTTTTGCAGAATTAGCTAAACTAAACCCTAAAAATCACTTTACTATTGGCATTAATGATGATGTAACTTATACTAGTCTAAATTATGATGATAAGCTAGATATTGAACCAGATGGTGTTGTACGTGCGGTTTTTTGGGGTTTAGGTTCGGATGGTACTGTAGGAGCAAATAAAAACTCTATTAAAATTATTGGTGAAGAAACCTCATTTAATGTACAAGGCTACTTTGTCTATGACTCTAAAAAATCTGGGGCTAGAACTATTTCACATCTTAGATTTGCAGAGCGCCCAATTCATAGTGCTTATCTTATAAAGAATGCTAGCTTTGTTGCTGTACATCAATTTAATTTTCTTACCCGCTATAATGTTTTAGAAACGGCTGCTTTTGGTGCAACTTTACTTCTTAACAGCCCTTATGGTGCTAATGAAGTTTGGGAACATTTGCCTAAAATAGTTCAAGAAGAAATTATAAAGAAAAACCTTAAGCTTTATGTTATTGATGCCTATTCTGTAGCTAAAAAAGCAGGAATGGCTAATAAAATCAATAGTGTAATGCAAACTTGCTTTTTTGCAATTAGTGGAGTCCTACCACACCAAGAAGCTATTAATAAAATAAAAGAAGCTATTAAAAAAAGCTATGCTCATCGTGGCGAGGAAGTAGTTAAAAAAAATTATCAGGTAGTAGATGAAACCCTAGCCAATATGTATCAAGTAGATATTCCTAATACAATTAATAGTAATATTGATATGTTAGAAGTAGTTTCTGAGAATGCACCTAAATTTGTTCGTGATGTTACAGCTAAAATCATTTCTGGAAAGGGGGATTTTTTACCAGTAAGTGCAATGCCCATTGATGGAACTTATCCAGTAGGGACTAGTAAATGGGAGAAACGCAGTCTAGCACAAGAGATTCCTGTTTGGGATAAAGAGCTTTGTATACAGTGTGGTAAATGTGTTTTAGTTTGTCCTCATGCAGCAATTCGTGCCAAGATTTATGACTCTAAATTGCTAGAAAATTCCCCTAGCACTTTTAAGTTTACTGATCCAAATTTCCGCGATTTGCCAGATAAAAAATATACTTTGCAAGTATCAGGGCAAGATTGTACAGGTTGTCAATTATGTGTAGAAATCTGTCCAGTAAAAGATAAAAACAACCCTAAACATAAAGCGCTTAATATGACTGATTATGTGCCATCTGAGCAAGAAAACTGGGATTTTTTTGTTAACCTACCAGAATTTTCTCGTATCAACACTCTAAAATTTGATTCAGTAAAAAACATTCAAGTGCTTCAACCTTTATTTGAATTTTCTGGAGCATGTGCTGGTTGTGGTGAAACGCCCTATCTAAAGCTACTTTCGCAACTCTTTGGAGATCATGTAATTATTGCTAATGCTACGGGTTGCTCTAGTATTTATGGTGGAAATTTACCTACCACACCTTGGACAGCAAATCCAGCAGGCTATGGCCCAGCTTGGAGCAATTCTTTATTTGAGGATAATGCAGAGTTTGGTTTAGGGATGCGCCTAACTTTGGATAAACAGCTAGATTATGCTAAGTCTTTAATTATTAAACTTAAAGACGTTATTGGAACAGAGCTAGCCGAAGCAATTCTTAATGCAGATCAAAGTTTAGATGAAGGCATTGAAGTACAACGTCAACGAATTGCCCAAATAAAAATTTTACTTGAGAAACGGCCTGAACTAATTGCTCGTGATTTATTAAGTCTACTACCTGCATTAATAAAGAAAAGTGTTTGGATAATTGGTGGAGATGGTTGGGCTTATGATATTGGTTTTGGTGGGCTTGACCATGTTTTAGCTAGCGGGCGAAATGTTAATTTACTGGTACTAGATACAGAAGTTTACTCAAATACTGGTGGACAGGCTTCTAAGGCTACTCCAATAGGAGCAGTAGCTAAATTTGCTGCTGGTGGTAAAGCCACAGCTAAAAAAGATTTAGGCTTAATGGCTATGGGCTATGGAAATGTTTATGTTGCACAAGTTGCAATGGGAGCAAGTGATAGCCAAACGCTAAAAGCCTTTTTAGAGGCTGAAAAGTATGAAGGCCCTTCATTAATTATTGCTTATGGTCATTGTATTGCTCATGGAATAGATATTTCTAAAGGGTTAAATCAACAAAAATTGGCTGTTGATACGGGTTATTGGCCGCTTTATCGCTATAATCCTATACTGAAAGCCGAAGGCAAAAATCCTTTTCAACTTGATAGCAAAGCACCAAAATTACCATTTAAGGACTATGCTTATAATGAAAGCCGCTACAATATGTTAGCTAGTACTAATCCAGATATTGCTGAACAGTTTATGATAAAAGCACAAAAGGAAATCATGGAAAAATGGAGTAAATATGAACAAATGGCAAAAACTAATATCTAAAATGTAAAAAATTCTGATAAGTGATTAAGTATAGAATCTATTGCTGGCCTACTAAAGCACGTTTATTTTTAGCAATTTCATTATTTGGGTCTATTTTTAGTGCTTGGTCATAGTATTTAATTGCAAGTGAACTATTTTTTTCTTCTTGAGCAATATCACCTAAGGCTAGGTAAAGATCTAGATAATTGGGGGTTATTAATAGAGCTTTTTCTAGGTATTCTTTAGCTTTAATATTATTTTTTTTGTTATTTTCTATTAGTCCTATTAAAAGTAATGCATCAACAAATTTTTGATCTTTTTCTAAAACATTTATTAGTAATTTTTCAGCCTCTTTAATATTATTCTGGGCAAAATAAATACGTGCTAGACCAACACTTTGATCTAAATAATTAGGATCTAAATCTACACCTTGTTGATAAAATTCTTTAGCTTTATCAAACTGTTTATCTAATTCATAAGCATGCCCAAGATAGAAAATTAAATCTCCATTTCTTGGCTCAAGTTCTAAACATCGTTTGCATACATCTATCATTTCCTTAAATTTATTTTGTCGCCTGTAGGCTTCTTGTAACTGGCTACAGGCTTCAGTAGGTATAGGTGCTACATTAAGATATTTTTCTAGTGCTTTGGATTGCTCTTTATAGTTTTTTAGTTTTTTATGTATAGTAGCTAGCTGGTCTAAATATATGTGGTTATTGGGATAAGCATTATTAAGTAGCTCAGTTAGTTTTAGTGCTTCTAAGTATTTTTCTTGGGCTAAATAACTTCGGCTTAAAGTTAAGACTTCTCTAGATTTTTCAGCAGAAAGCGCTAGATCTTTTGTTTGAGCATTATTTAATTTATTTGGTAAAAGAAAAATAACCCAATAAAAAATTAGTAGTATTGCTAGCGGTAAAAGAATAGATAAGATATGGTTTTTTAGCTTTGTAGACATAGAGTTTACTAGATTGTTTTATTTTAATATTTTTTAATTCTAAATAAATTTTTTGGTAGGGAGGTTGTAATAAATACTATGTAGTTAGCTAAATTAATAGATTATATTAAGAGGTGCCGAAGGTGGGACTTGAACCCACACGCCCTTGCGGACACTGGATTTTGAATCCAGCGCGTCTGCCAATTCCACCACTCCGGCTTATTTAAGAGTCAATAATTTACCCTAATATTAAACTCATTTTCAAGCTCTATCCCCATTTTCACCGCTATTTTTGTAAAAATATTTAATTTTCAAAAAAATCCTTCAGAGGATTTTTAAATGGGCAGATTCAAAGGCTCTAGGATAGCTGTTGGCTTTGAGCAAACAGGAATTCATATAAGGTTTTTTTATTGATTAAATAAAAATAAAAACCTTGATGAGCAACTTTGTCTATGGAAAACGCAAACCCTAGTATAAAAATAAAATAAATATCTGTCTCTACATCATTTAGACGAGAAAACATTAAATCAAGAGTATTTCCCCAAGTATCAAAAAACGTTTCTGGAGCACCTATTAAAGGGTTTGGCTTTTTCTGAAATACTTTAGATATACTTTTGGCAAAACTTAAAGTTAATGCCTCTGTTAATATCTTAAGTATTAATTGAGGAGTGAAAGCTGGAAGATAAATTGGATGATCTGCTCTAGCACCTATGTAAGATAATATAAGTTTAGTTGCTTTATCTTTGGTAAGCATTAAAAAACCTGCTCCTGGCAAATCTCCTACTACAGGAGTAAAAACTCCTGCTGTCATTACACTACTATTAGTTCCTATTTGAGCCTTTATTTCCTTATGAGAGAAAGGATAAACATTACAACTTTGAACTATAATCTCTAGACCTAAACGCTCTTTAACTATAGCGGCTCCTTGAGTGCTTGAATTTTTAGCTAAAGAGTTGAGTACTTCTTGTATTTTTTGTGCAATTTCAGGTTTAATTTCCAAATCAGGTTTCCTTTCTACCCATAAACACGCCTAAGAACAGTTCTAATTCTTGAAGTTAGTTCTTCAGAGGAAAAAGGTTTATCTAAATAATCATCAATACCTAAGGTGAACCCTAAAATTTTATCTTCAATACTATCTTTTGTAGAAAGAATAATTATAGGAAGAAATGAAGATGTTCCTTGTCGAAGCGAGCGAATAAACTCATAGCCATCCATTCTTAAGGTCATAGTATCAACCACAACAAGTTGAGGGCTAAAAGATAACATTTGTTCTAAGGCTTGAAGTCCATCTTTAGCAACTCTAACATTAAAGTTTTCTTTCTTAAGATATGTTTCTAGTCCAATAAGTAATATTTCATCACCTTCTACAACTAAAATATTATGTTCAAATTTCTCCTCAATAGGTTTTTGAGGTTGGTCAAAAAATGAAGGGTTTTGATCTAGTGGAGGTTGATTTGAAAAATTACCTGATGGGGTATGTAAATTGTTAGGTAATGTAATGTTAGGTTGTTGGTTAAACTGTTGGCTAAATTGTTGATTTGCTGGTGTGAAATTGTTTGATTGAAATCCTTTAGGCTCATTTGGTAATGAGCTATCAGAAGAAAAAGCATTTTTAGCATATTGTTGAGAACTATTTTTATAGTTTGGTGATGAAAATTCTATGTGTGAATTGTATTCTTCAAACTCATCAGATGGAGGAAGCGCAAGCTGTTTATGTTCTCCTGTGCCTAAATATCTTTGTTGAGAGAGTGAGTTAGTAAGATATTTTGTTCCGCCATAGGGTAAGGCTTTTTGCATTGGCATTACAGAACCCTTTTCGGAACGGCAGTAAGGGCATATTGTCCATTCAGGATCCATTTCCTTGTTACAGTTAAAACAAACCGACAAGAGTATATAACTACAATAAGGACAAATACTAAATTTTTGGTTAAGACTTCTTTGACAACTAGGGCATTTTTCAGAAGTTTTTGCTTCCAAAACAAATACTCTTTCTAATTCTTCGACTGTTGTAAGTCCATAACGTAGTTTTTCTATACAATCTCTAGCCATAGTAATCATTCCATTTTCTATAGCTTTTTCACGTAGCTGAGTCTCAGCAACATCATCAACTATTAAAGCTTGCATAGTGCTATCTATATTAAGAACTTCATAAACCCCTAATCGCCCTCGATAACCAGTACTAGAGCATTTTTCACAGCCTTTTCCCTTATAAAAAACATAAGGGAAATCACTTTGACCAAGTTTTGCTGCAATTCTTTCTATTATTTGCTCGCTTGGCTTATAAATATCTTTGCAATTAGTGCAAATAGTTCTAATTAAACGTTGTGCTATAACTCCTGCTAGTCCACCAGAGATTTGAAAATTTTCTGCTCCAATATTTTTTAGTCTAAAAATTGTTGAAGTAGCATCATTTGTATGAACAGTAGAAAGTACTAAATGTCCTGTCATTGCTGCCTGAAGAGCAACCTTAAGAGTCTCTACATCCCTTATCTCACCTACCATAATTACATCAGGATCTTGACGAAGGGCTGATCTAAGGCCACTTGCAAAGGTTAACCCTTTTTTCTGATTTATTTGTACCTGATTAACACCTTGGATTTGATATTCTATTGGGTCTTCAAATGTGATTATATTTAATTTTCGTTGAAGTAATTCTTTTATAAAAGAGTAAAGCGTAGTAGTTTTACCAGCGCCAGTTGGCCCTGTTGCTAAGACAATTCCTTGTTTTAAGTGAGCAAAATGAAAAACTGTTTTTATAGCTGAAGGCAAAAATCCTACTTCATCAAGCCAAACTGTAGGGTTTGATGCATTAAGTAAACGCATTACTACTTTTTCCCCAAATTTTGTTGGTAGAGTAGAAACACGAATTTCATAAGCACGGCCTTCTAAAGACATCTTGAAACTACCATCTTGTGGAAGTCGTCGCTCAGCAATATCTAAAGAAGCTGTAATCTTAATTCGTGAAACCATTCCATTAAGCATTTTCTTAGGTAGTTGCATTACTTCATTCATAATGCCATCAATTCTATAACGCACTTGGATATCGGTTTCTTGTGGCTCAAGGTGGATGTCGCTAGCATTCATTTTTACAGCTTTTTGTAAAACTTTATTTACTATTCTAACTATTGGGGATGACTGTCCTTCTCTCTTAAGTATATTAACAGTAGGATCAGGTGTTTCCTCAATAAGTTCTGGGCCTTGGTCATAACGAGCATCTTTGATTATTTCCTCTATATCTTCTTCTAGACCATAATACCTTTCTATAATACTACGTATGCTTGTGTAGGTTGATACTACAGGAGATATATTACAAGCCAACTTAAACTCAACGGCCTGGATAGCATCAAAATCTAGTGGATTAGCCATTGCAAGTTTTATGGTTTTACCAAGTTTTTCTAAAGGAAACACCATAAATTTATTAGCTAATTTTACTGTAAATTTTTCTAGGACTTCATTTTCAACATTGAGGTTCCCAAGTTCTACTAAAGGAAGATTAAGGTGTGTAGATAGGGCTTCAGCTATAGCTTTATCTGTCGTTAGCCCAAGCGTTATTAAGATTTCAGCAATTGAAAGGGCAGGATTTCTTTCTTTTTCTTTTAATGCTTTTCCCAGATCTTCTTCGTTTATAAGACCTGTGGCAATAAAGATATCTCCCAATTTTTGCATGGTTTAAGACCTTTAATGTGTTATGCGCTCAAAGTAGAGTATCTAACAAAAACAAACAATGTGTAAAGATAATTAAACAAGTAGATAGATACTCTAGAGTAAGGTTGCTAGATTTTTGAATATATTATCAAGAGATAAGATAGATAATTTTGTATTTTGAAAAATGGTTTTTATAGGCAAGATTTTCTTCTTTTACAGATATTAAAGCTTAAGGGATTTTATCTTTAATTATTAAGCTCTTAGAGCAATTATTAACTAAGAGAATGGGAAATAATTCTAGGGACTTTAGGGCTTGAAAAGCACTAGTAAGTATGCCATTATGGGCATTTCCTATTTTGTCCCGCTTATTTTTTCAATAGAACTTTTCTAGTACATTTGGAGGATAGATTTAAATGAAGGTCTACTCAACACAAGAAATTCGTAATATTGGGGTTGTCGGCCATGGTCAAGCTGGCAAAACCTCATTAATTGCGGCTATGCTTTTTACATCAGGGGCGGTTAATCGTTTAGGTCGTGTTGCTGATGGAACAGCACCAACAGACATTGATGAGGTTGAGATTGCTCGAAAAATGTCTATTCAAACCACTCCAGCTTATGCTGAGTGGAAAGGCCATAAAATAAATATTTTAGATACTCCTGGAGCAAGTGCTTTTGTTCACGAGGCTCGTGGCGCATTGCGTGTTTGTGATGCTGCCCTTTTTGTTGTCGATGCAGTTGGTGGTATTGGAGTGAGCACTGAGAAAGCTTGGAGCTATGCAGATGAATTTAATCTACCTAGAGCAATTGTAATTAATAAAATGGAATATGAAAGAGCAGATTTTAAGAATGCTTTAGCTGGAATTAATGAAGTCTTTGGTCGTAGTGCTGTAGCTGTTCACTTGCCTATAGGTAGTGAAAAGACTTTTCGCGGTGTAGTGGATCTAGTTAAGATGAAAGCCTATACTTTTCAAACAGATGGTAGCGGAAAAGTGACAGAAGCAGATATTCCTGCTGAATTAAAAGATGATGCCTCTTCAGCACGTGAGGCTTTAATAGAAATGATTGCAGAAGGTAATGATGCTTTACTTGAAAAATTCTTTGACCTAGGTACTTTACCAGATGAAGATATTTTGCCAGGAATTAAATCTGCTGTTTTAGAAAGACGTGTAGTTCCTGTTTTTGCCACCTCTGCTATAAGTAATATTGGTAGCCAATCTTTAATGGATGCAATAGTTAACTATCTACCATCACCTGCTGATTTTGGTGAAGTAATAGGACTCTCTGGCACTGAAACAGAAGCAGAAGAAGTTAGCCGTAAAATTAGTACTAGCGAACCCTATTCAGCTTTTGTGTTTCGTACTGTTGCTGATCAATTCGGTAAAATTACTTTATGTAAAATCTATTCAGGCTCAATCAAAGCAGATGCTACAGTCTTTAACCTTAATAAAAATGCTCAGGAGCGTCTTGGCCCAATTCATGTTATTCAAGGTAACAAGATGGAAAAAATTACTGAAGCTAATGCAGGAGATATTATTGCAGTAACTAAATTAAAAGAAACTCTTACAGGAGATACTTTTGCTGATAAAGCTACTCCAATAGTTTATAAACCAGTCCGTTTTCCAGAGCCATCTATTAACTTTGCTATTGTTCCTAAATCACGCCAAGATGAAGATAAGCTCTCTAGTGCTTTAACCAAAATGTTAGAAGAAGACCAGGCCCTTAGATATACTCGTGAAGCACAAACAAAAGAATTTTTGCTTGCAGGCTCAGGTCAATTACATATAGAAGCCGCAGTAGAAAAGCTAAAACGTCGCTATGGTGTAGAAGTACAGTTAAATACTCCTAAAGTACCTTACAAAGAAACTATTAAGGCTAGAGTTGAGGTACAAGGTCGTCATAAGAAACAATCGGGTGGCCGAGGTCAATTTGGGGATTGTAAATGTATTTTTGAACCTCAACCTCGTGGAGCAGGTTTTGCGTTTGTAGATAAAATTTTTGGCGGTTCGGTTCCTGCTAATTTCCGCCCTGCTATTGAAAAAGGTGTTTTAGATGCTGCTGCAACAGGCACTTTAGCAGGTTATGAGGTTATAGATTTTAAGGTAGAACTAATTGATGGTTCTTATCACCCTGTTGATTCAGACGAACTCTCTTTTAAGATCGCAGGTCGCAAAGCTTTTCGTAATGCAATGGAAAAAGCTAAACCCGTCTTACTTGAACCTGTAATGAATGTAGAAATAGTTGCACCACAAGAGTTTTCGGGTGATTTGATGGGAGATATAAACACTAGACGTGGACGCATTCAAGGTATGGATGCAAGAGGTAATCAACAAGTTATAAAAGCTCAAGTCCCTCTTTCAGAAATGCTTAACTATGCCCCAACTCTTAATTCAATAACTGCTGCTAGAGGTAGCTACTCTATGGAGTTTTCTCACCTAGATGAAGTACCTGCTCTAATCTCACAAAAGATTGTTGCTGAAGCACAAGCCGAAGGCCGTGTTAAAGCCACAGAAGAAGATTAATTTTAATAGGTTATTTAGGAATAAACCCATAGGTTTATTCCTATGACCACCACCATTTTTTTTCTTTTGATTTTTTTTCCACTTCCATCTCTGCAATTGTTTGTTTTGCCTCAGCTTGACTACTTTTAGTATTAACTTTTCCTGCCATCTCATCTAAAGTATTAGTAAGAGAGTCAGTAGAACTCATTAAGTTATTTAATGCCGACAAACCTGTGGCTAAGCTAGATGATGAGCTTGGTTGGGAAGGGCTACGGCCTGTTTTTTTAGCTGATAAATCAAAGAGCATTTGCTCTTCTTCTTTAGTTAAAGTTCCATATAGCTTTTTCTGTAGTAAGTCCTTAAGTAATTTTTGCTCTTGTTCGTCCATTATTTTTACTCCTAATGTATTTTTTGACTTAACTTTACACTGGCAAAAGAATGACATCAATAAATAAAACTAAAATTTATAACATTTAGCAGGTGTCTATAGACAAAAAATGACTTATTATTCTACGATCTCTAAGTAAATAGAATTATTTAGGTGTAAAGATATGGCTAGTAAAAAGTTACCCCAAAAAGCTGTTTTATCATCTAAAACAAACACTAAATCGCAACCTGAAACAGACTTTCTCTTAAAATCAGAAGATAGTGTTTCTCCAGAAAAATTTGATGAAACCATTGCCAGTATATTTTCCTCTAAACGCCACACTGGACAATTTAGTGATAAACTAAGAACCTCAGAACTTGATTTATTAGAAGTAAAGAAATCAGAAGAAATTCTTTCTAAACAAGATGATGATAATAAATGGACAGATTGTTTAGTACACGATATTGATGCTGATTTTGATAGTTCTGATGATATTATGGAATGGCCTACAGATTATGATGAAAAAGATGATAAATTTTAGAAAATAATGAATTTAGATAATAAGGAAAGTAATTTATGATGCCAAACTATTTACTTGATCCATTGCCTCGGTTTCGCGCTATTTATGAGGCTCTTTATAATGAAAAAGGTTGGAGTGAGACAGCTTCTTTACGCTTTGCAGCTGTATCTGCACTGGCTTGCCCTGGTGAGCCTTCTGAAGTTGCACATAAAATTAGAAATGTAGCCGATGAGATTAAAACAAAAGTAGGATGGTTTGGCGACTTGAGAACTTCCTTGCGTTTTATTGTTAGTGCAATGCTAATAATGAATGATGATAATGTTTTGGATTTTTTAGAAGAAACTAAACGAGTACATGCAATGTTTAGGACGGCAAAGCTAAGAAATGGTGGCATTTATGAAACTATGGCTATTTTAATTATGAGAATGAGCTATTTTAAGGCTCCAATACAAATGCAGACTCTAGAACGATTTAAAGCCATTTACCAGGTAATGAAAAAATATCATTGGTGGCTAACTGGCCCAGATGATTTTCCAGCTTGTGCCGTTTTAGTAACCCAAAAAGAATCTCCAGAAGAAATAGGTCTTGTTATTGAAAAAATTTATCAAGAATTAAAACTTAGAGGATTTACTACGGGAGATTACTTGCAAACAGCCGCAAATATACTTTATCTAACACATACTGAGCCTGTAGAGATTGCAGAACGCTATAGCAATTTAGCCACGGCTTTTCGCCGTGCAGGTGTAAGAATGTGGCAAAGTGATTATGATGAATTAGCTATTTTATCATTCTTAGAAAGCACTCCTGATTTTATTGTAGAAAAATTACTAGCTTATCGAGAAGAAATCAAAACCCTACAACCTAAACCTGATTCAACTATCACTTTTAACTTAGCTGCAAGTATAACTTTCTTAGAACTAATTCGCTTAAATAAAAAACTTAAAACCGTTGCTGATCTAAAAGCCTTACTAGATGTTCAAGCTATTATTAATGCTGCTGCTGCTGCCTCTGCTGCCGCTGCTGCTGGTGCTTCGGGCGCTAGCTAAACCAATAAAATAAATAGGAATACTAGTTTTATGTATGATAATGCTACTTTAGCTGGTTAGATTAGGGTTTTTGGTAGTAGAGTGTTTAGAAAAATTTGCTCAAGCTTTATCTAATTCTTAAAATCCTTAAATGCTAGATCTTTAGCGCTTAGCGTTGAAAATTGGCTTAGAAAAAGGTATATTTGCTTTAAGCCTGCGCTTGTCTGCAATCAAGGAGACAGTTTGTTATGCTAAAGAAAATAGCTTTATTTATATTTATATGTTTGCTACTTACACTATCTGTCTATAGTGATGGTAGTAATAGTTCTCAAACCAAAGTCTTATTACCAGGGCAAATACAAACAAATAATAATGTTATTTTTAGTAGTAGCGGCCAATATGGGTTTGTTGCTACATATAGGCGTATTGATGGCACTTCAGATAATGAAGTCTATAGTTTTAATACTTCTACAGGTAAAATAGTTGATAGTAAACAGGTGGGTCTTTCTCCTAGTGTAATTGCTAGCGATAGTTTTGGAACAATGGTGGTTGCAGGCTCAGCAGAAACACAGTCCCCTACAGCAGAACTTCATATCTTACAAACCGATGAACAAGGAAAATTTTCTCCTGATAGTTGTGTTTCTAATATCTCTGTTCCTATGGCTGGTTTTGGCGACTTTATGCCTAACCAAGTTGCTATAAGTGATTTAGGTTACGCTTTATTTTCTAATAAAGCTAGTGTCTATGTTTTTAGTACAAAAAACACCTTTAATAATGTTTGCGGTGAAATAACTGATGTCTCAGAAATAATTGCTCCAGAAGATTATCGAACTAATAATCAATTAATTAATATTGATTTTAGTAGAAATAATAATACGCTTTCAGTAGTTTGGCGTAAGAATAATGAAAGCTTTAGTATTTTACTTTATCAATTAACTTTTAATGGTACTTTAGTTCCTATTGCAGTAAATCCTGCTAATCAAATTACTAATGAAATAGTTCTACCTCCAGGAGAAATTATTGCTAAAGGTAGTAATGTAGCTTTTGATAATACTGATAGCGAAATTTACTTTGTTTCTAGTTCAACAGGAACTATTTATAATTACAAAATTTATGGTGGTGGATTAGTAGAAAAAGGTCGTTATCAGCTATTTGCTGATGGAGCAATACAAGCTACTCTTACTAGTCCTCGTAATATTACTTTTCGTAATATTCAACTTACTGGAGGCTCACAGCCAATCCTTTTTATTAGCCGTCCATTAGGAATTAGTCGCCCCTTAGGTAAAAAGCAAAATTCAGTTGTTATAGTTAGAGCTAATGATGCTTCTTTAGTCTCGGCTAAACTCTTTGAAGAACAAAGCGTTATGAATACTGCTATAAATTCTAGTGGTACAACCTCTTATATCGTTATGGCTGAAGGAAGTATTTACCGCTTTGAAACTTTAACAGGCGAAGTTACTGCTATAGAACCTCTTTCTGATCAAATACTTAATGTTTATTTACAGGATCAAACAGGTTTACTAGCTATTACTAGTATGAATACTTTTTCTGGTAGTGTGAACTTAATGCAAGCTGACTAAGTAAATTTAGGAACACATTTCTAGTTATGAGCAGTCAACAAATTCCTTGGTATAAAGCTTTTGATAAATCAAATAAGCGTGAGCAAAATCGCAGCCCTCTTTCTATTGTTATTGCTCAAGCTGAAGCTGCTTTTGAGTCAGGTCAATATAAAGAGTTAATTCAATTAATAGAAAAAACTCTTGCTCAAAAAATAGCAGATCTTGAGCAGGAAGTAATATTAAGGTGTTTACTTAGTGAGGCCTTATGCGAACTAAGTTTTTATAATGAAGCTGCTACAGCAATAGAAATCTATGAAACAAAACTAGCTAGTTTACCAAATAAATTAAAAGCTGAGGTCTTGTTAAGAATAGGTGCAACCTCTAGTTGGAGAGCGCAATACCCTAAAGCTATAGCTAAATTAAACGAAGCAGTATTAATTTTTACTGTTTTAGCAGATCGTGAAGGTATAACTAGAGGATATTTTGAACTCTCATTGCTTTATATAAATATAAATGAATATGCTATTGCAAGGGATTATCTAAATCGTGCCTATACTGATTCAGAACATTTGGCTAATCGCCGACTTACTGCACAAATTTTTTTACGCTTAGGTATGGTAGATCACTATGAAGGGGATTTTGCTAGTGCAAAATCCCATTATAGTAATGGGTTAAAGTTAGTAGAAGGAACAAAAGCTTATCGCTTGCTAGGTTCTTTGCAAATGAACTTAGCTAATACCCTATTTTTAGAACAACGTGGCGCAACGCAAAAAATAATTAGTCTTTATGAGCAAGCTTTAGAAAATTTTAAGCTACTTAATAACTCTCACTTTATAGCTCATTGTTACAATAACTTAGGGGATTCATTACTTCGTTTTGGAATGTGGGAGAGAGCAAAAAACTTTCTTACCGAAGCTATAGAACTAGCCCGAAGCGCAAATTATAGCCATAGCGAAAGCCTAGCCTTAATTACTTTAGCAGAATTAAAACTCCGTTGCGGTGATTTAACAGGTGCTAGGCACTTACTTACACCAGCAATTAAAATTGCTGAACAAACAGATAAAAGCGTACTTGCTTATGCAAAAAGGGTTTATGGCTATACTTATACTTCTGGTAATCCCGCAGCATTAAAATCTTTTAATTCTTCTCTACATTTAGCTAATTCTGTTGGCGAGCATAATGAAATTGCTTTTGCTCTCTTAGCCTTAGTTGATTACTACCTTGCTAGACAAGAATACGAACAAGCCCGCAACTTTCTAAAACAAGCCCAAGAAAGGTTAAATCAAAAACCCTCTCCATATATTTCAGGTTTTGCCCAACGAATGACTGGAGTTCTAAAATCCCTAGAAAAAATGCCAACCGAAGCTATCCAACATATTAATGCCTCTATTTCTATTTTTACTACTGTGGGTGATAAATATGAACTTGGTCGTAGTCATTTAGATTTAGCACAAATACTAATTAATAATGAAATTTTTGATACTGCAAGCACTCATATTGCCCAAGCTCAAGAAATACTCTTTGAACTAAAAGCTCAACCTGAAATTATTCGCGCAGAACGCTTAAAAGAATCCTTAAAAGAATTACAGCTTGTAAATGCTACCAAAGCTTCTAGCACTACAGAAAAAATATCTGAACTCGCTTTATTTAAGCGTTTATCTCAAGCTTGTATTACTCAAGAGATACTCTTAGAAGAATTTGCTGTTATTACTTTTGAATCTTTTCCTCTAGAACGTTTATTGATTTTTTGCCCTTTTGCAGAATCCCAAACATTCTTAATCTCTCATGGATGCTTTCAAACAGAAGCTATTCAACTACGTAACCGAATTATTACGTCAGATAAAAAATATTCAGAGAGTGGTCGATTAATTAAGCTTTTAGGTAATCATTACCAGGGTATTTATCTTTATTTTGAAGTAAAATCAGGGAATTTTTCTTTTCTAGAACAAGAGCGGTGGGAACTATTCTTAGAATTCTTAAAATTAGGGTTGGAAAACTGTGCTCTACGCTCCTCAAGCCAAATTAAGCCTAGCATTAATTTACTTCCTCAAAATCTTGATACTCCAAATACTCTAATTGAAGGGTTTGTCTACTCTAGCCCCATAATGTGCCGAGTTATAGAACAGATTAAGAAAATTCGCACTTCTGAAGTTACAGTTTTAATTACAGGTGAATCAGGAACAGGAAAAGAGTTAATAGCTCGTGCAATTCATGCAGAAAGTGCCCGTTGTGAAGGCGCTTTTGTTGCTTTTAACTGTGCTGCTACTCCTAGAGAACTAATAGAGAGTCAGCTTTTTGGTCATCGTAGAGGCTCTTTTACTGGCGCTACAAGCAATTACTTAGGTGTAATTCGTAATGCTAAAGCTGGAACTCTATTTTTAGATGAAATAGGTGATCTTAGCCTAGATTTACAGCCTAAGTTACTAAGATTTCTAGAAGCAGGAGAAATTCAGCCTCTAGGAGAAGGGCGACCATTAAAAGTAGATGTACGAGTTATAGCAGCCACCAATGCAGACTTAGGGCGCTCTGTTTCAGAACGCCGTTTTCGCGAAGATCTTTATCATAGATTAAATATTATTCGTATTCATATCCCTCCTTTAAGAGAGCGGCTAGAAGAAATACCAATGCTGCTACGCTATTATTTAAGTTATTTCTCTACTCGTTATCCTGAAAAACAAATTAGTTTTTCTGAGGCTGCTATTAACGCTCTTCAATCTTATCACTGGCCTGGAAATGTTCGCCAACTTCGTAATGAAATAGAGAGGTTAATTACTTATTCAGTTAAAGGCGATGTTATTTCAGTGTCAGACCTGTCCCCAGATATCCGCCAACAAGTAAGCTTAAGTGTTGTTCCTATATTAGGAAAAGCTTCTGTAAATTCTACAGAGCCAACAAAAGTTGTAGATATATTTCAACCTACACCAAAAAAACTAAAAGATGTTGTGCGCCCAGTAGAAAAAGAATTAATCCTAACATCTTTTAAGCGTAATAAAGGTAATTTTAGTAAAGTTGCTAAGGAATTAGGTATATCTAGGCGAGGTTTAAGATTAAAAATTGATAGTCTAGGTATTGAGTTTGAAAATATAAGATATAAATAAAGAACTGCCAAATGTAGATAATTTAGCTGAATAGATAGGATTTGCTAGTCAGTTAGAATTACTTTTAGGAGTAAAAAAATTACAAGATTAACTGGCTAAAAACTCAAAAATAGCTTCTAAACAAATCTTAGGAATTTCCTTTTCCTCAATATCATGTCTCATTGTTGTTGCATGCCCTGCTTCATAATAAAGCGTTTGATCTAAATAAAGATGTCCGCAAACATCCATAAAGCGATCGCTAACAGGGCGCATTGTAAGGGTTTTAAGCCCTTTTCTCTTAGGCATCATTAACTCAAATGGCTCACCAAGATTGTGTTCTTTAACCTTTCTTAATATTTCTTCTGGTACATAGCCTTGGACTTTTGCTAGATAAGTTAATAAATCGTAGGGTTTTACTACACTCGAATCTAATATTAATCTTTTTACTGCTGGGTAGATTTGTGAAATGATTGCTGCTGAAATAGAGCCATAAGATGCAGCAACTATGTCAATTTCTTTAACTCCTAAACAGTCAACAAGATAATCAACTGTCTGCCAAAGTAGGAGTGTCTCCCAAGCTCCTCCTGTAACTAGGAGTTGACCTTGAGTATTAAATGCTCCTATTTGTGTAGCAATAAAAAGGGCAGAAACCCCTTTTTCTATTAATGTTGCAATTAAAGGAATTGCTGCTTTGGCAGAAGCTCTAAAACCTGGTAAAAAAATAATTGCACGTTCATTATTTTTGCTAGGAATACAAATCAAATCACAAAGCGCATCTTTACGTACTTTTGGAGGGGTGATAACAAAATGTGGAGTATTTCCTAAAAATTCATTCACCCATTTCAGAGAAGAATGTAGCGGAATATGGCAATAAATATCTGTAGGAAGAAAATCTTTTTTCTTTGTTAGTAGATCAGACCAATGTTCATAGCTATTTACAGCCATTGTTGGTTGTTCTAAAAATTCTTTTTTATTAACAAATGTTTTTAATGCTTTAGCTAAAGCTAATGGAGAGGTTTCGCTAGCTAGAGTTGCTAAAGTTATTGGTTTACTTGTTAATGATAAAGGCAAAAAGCCTGTATCATTAATGGGTGAGAATGAGACTTTAATTTCAGGGTATTGCTTTTGCCAAGCAGCAAGTGCTGTTTGTTGCAAAATGGGGTTTGTAGTTAATTCTTCAGGAGCATCTTTTGCCAGTTTTATAAGCCTTTCATCTAGATCTAGTCTAAAAATAATTTCTGTTTCTTTTTGGCTGTTATCTATGCTTACGTAGTAATAGCTGGGATCTACTTCTTCATCAAAAGGAAGCCATATCCACCAGTCATATACAAAAAAGAATTTTTTAGCAGAAAGTTTATTTTCTGCTACTTTTCTTGATAAAACTGAAGGAGCAGAAATTTTTTGTTTAAGAGTTTTTTCTTGAATATAAGTAAAATAATTTTCCCAAGTAGGCGCTCTTAAAACTTTACTAAAATCTGTAATATGGCTTTTAGGGCCACTGTCAAGCAGTATCCAACCATTTTTCCAAGCGAGGTTTTTAGCAGAAAGGTCTAAAATAAAATGATAAGTGCGATCAATTTCCGCTGCCTCTTTTAAGACTTCTACTAGAGCAGATTTTTGTTTAGAAGTTAATTTATTTTCTAGTAAAAGGTTTAAAAGAGTTGGTTCTGGGCAAAATTCTTTTAATAGGGCATTAGGAGTAAGTTCTAAAATACGGGCGGGTTTTAAGATAGATGATTGAGAGAGCAGATCAGAGACTTTTTTTTCAATTTCTAAAACTTGATGAAAAAAATTAAGTTTTGCTCTGGCTCTTTTATAAGCAAATATTTGATTACTTTTTAGGCTTTTAGTTTTGTAAACAACGCCTATAAGACCGCTACCTAACTGATCTGTTATGGAAAGAATTTCTTGATTTACTGTTACTACAGTGCCTGGTTCAAGCACTGTAGTAGAGGCAATCATAGTTCGTTTTAGATCATCGCTTTTAGTTAAAGCGCTAAAAATTGCTAATTGTTGGAATGTAAGTTTAGGACGATACACAAAACTTTTTATTTACCAAAAATTGCTTTGCGTAAATGTTTGCTGGCATGTTCTAATTCAACTAAAGATTCAATCGCTTTTCTAGTCTCTTGGCTAACACCAAGCAGATCAGCCGCTTTTACTACTGCATCTTTTTCACCTTGAGCATAAGTGCCATCAGCACGAGCAATCTCAATAGCATCTTTTAAGAGATAACGAGCGCGTTTTCCACCTGGAGTTAAAGAAGGAAGAACTGTTTCTAACTTTACTCCAGAAATATTAAAACCTTCAATCATTTTAACAAGATCTTCAGATGCTCCTAAACGTTTCATTCCCTTTCTAAGCGCATTCATTTCCTCTTCTGCCACTTCGCCATCAGCGCCAATAATTACTTTTAATGCTTGTAGATATTTAGCTATTTCTTCATCAGAAGAAGGTGTTTTGCCATAACGTTGAACTACAGCACTTTCTTGATACTTACCCATATTTCCTCCAAAGGTTTTAGTTAGTAATACAAAATTCTTGATCTCATTTAATAGCAAATACTAATAAATAGATATTAATAAAATGTTATTGTGAAAAAGTATTTTTATCATTAACGAAAGGTTTGTAAATACCAGTTTGCAAATTTGCAAAAAAGCTTTAAAAGCTCAAAAGCCCAACCGAGAAGTCGATTGGGCTTTTGAGCTTTTAAAGCTTTGTAAGTTTTTACGTGAACTATACGGCCAAGTTTTGAGTAACAGCCCGCTGAGCATCACCTGCTGATTTTTCAAGACCAGTTACAGTTTCAACTACACGATTACTTAATGTTTGAAATTGCTGAAGGTCAAAAGTTAACCTTTGTAACATAGCTTGATCTTCAAAGCTAACACCATCTTCGCCCTTTTTTTGCGCATCAAGTTTCTTTGATAACTCAGCAATTTTATCAGCAGTACCTTGCATTGCGTTAGCAAGAGTCATGCTGACTAACGCAAGTAATCCAGCAAGGCCAGTGACTTTTCCTTTAGCAGCAGCAGCAGCAGCAGACTTTGTTTTATTCTCTTCTTGAGTCTGGGTATCCAGACCAAACAGTTTCATCATGTCTAAAGAAGATAATTTTGATGACATTGGGGCACCTTGAGTAGTATTAGTATTGCCTGCGGAACCACCAATTATATCATTTAAGTTACCTAAATTTTGGAATAATTTACCTGCTGAATCTAGGGTGCTTTTAAGATCGCCACCATTAATAGCTGTAGCTAAGCTTAAAGCGTCTTTTGCTAAAGAATTAACTTGATCGAAATTTTGAGCTGCACTGCTAAAATTATTATTTATACTAGCCATTTTTTTAATCTCCCTTGAAATTTAAATTTATAAAATTTGATGATTTAATAATTGCGTAATTTTATATGAACCTTATGTTCAACTTACACTCATCATTATCGGGGTGGGTATTAAAAAGTTGCTTAGAAAAATGGAACTTTTTGGAAAATTTTGAAACTTTTTCCCGACCATAACTATTATCCTTGCAACCTTTTAGCGGTATTTAGTAGGCCTTGTGCACGACGAATGGCCTGATTTCTCATTCCTATGGTCGAGCCAATTTTTATAGCCATTTCTAGGTCTGCTTGGGCTTGTTGATAGTTACTTTGTTTCATAAAAAGCTCTGCACGGTTAATATAGGCCGAAATGTCCTTAGCATCGAGTTGTAAGGCCATGTTTAAATGAGTTAGGGCCTTTTCGTCTTGCTCTAGGCGTAAATAGGCGGCTCCTAATGCACTATGGGAATAGGCGCTTCTAGGATCAAGTGTTGCTAGACCTTCAAAAATAATTGCTGCTTCTTCTGAGCGACCCTGTTCATGAAGTGTAAACCCTAGCATAAGAAGGAGTTGAAATTCTTGTGGTTGCCATTCCTTAACTCTAGCTAGGGTTAAACGGCCATCTATCCAACCTTGCAAAAGTACATCGTTCATTAAAAGTAACTTCCTTACCCTTTGGTTTGTGAACCCATACGAGCTAGTATTCTATCTTGAATTTGTAGAAGATGCTCAACTAGATTAAGCATACGGGCTTCCTTTTCTAGCTGACCAATTAATTTTTGTTGTAACTGGCCTGTTGCAGGGGCTTTTTGGTTAATTTTTTGAATTAATTGGTTGGTTTTACCTTTTTGTGCTTTGGCAAGTTTATCAAAGGTCATTTTTCTTTGTGTTGAATCGCCAAAGGCATAAAGGACAAATTGAATTGATGGAGGCTCGAGTTCTGCGTGTGTTGGAGGGGCTTCATCTAGACGCATTGCCTCTTTAAAACTTAAAGCTTCTGGGCTGTAATCGCCTGCAATGCCTTCTACTGTGGTTCTTCCTCGAAGTTCTGCCTGTTGAACATCATTATATAAAACTACTTGAGTATTTTGATCTTTATCTATACGTTGATCAAGAAGACGGTCTAAATTTGTTCCTAAATTTGCATTATCTAATCTGGTTTTAATATTATCTGGCATAAATAAAATCCTTTATATTTTATAATCCCGTTAGGGGAAATTAATAATAGACCAGCAATTATTGCTGGGGTGAATTTTGATTATTTTGTTTAGACATACGATAGACCCAGTTAAGTACTTCAGCAACAGCTTCGTAAAGTTCTTCAGGTATTTCTTCACCCTCTTCTAGTTTATTAAGAGCATGAGCTAGGGGAATATTACGCATTACAGGAATATTATTTTCGCGTGCAATTTCTAGGATCTTTTCTGCCATTAACATTTCGCCCTTAGCAATAATTTGCGGTGCGGGCATTTCTTCTTTTCTATATCTAATAGCTACGGCAATATGTGTTGGATTCACGATGACTACATCCGCCTTTTTTACATCTTGAACCGCGTTGTGTTGTAACAATTCGCGGTGCAGGCGTTTGCGAGCCGCTTTATTATGTGGATCGCCTTCATCCTGCTTATATTCTTGTTTGACCTCATATTTTGACATCATTAAGTCTTTTATCCACAAGTGCTTTTGAAGTCCAAAATCTGCTACTCCAATGACAAGAAAGAGGCCACCTATTTTTACTGAAACATCAAAAAGGATACTACCTGTTAAGCTTGCTGAATACCATAGAGAACGTTTACCAGCTATAATTAATTCAGGTAAATTAGCCTTAAAAATAACATAAAACATTGCACATAGAATAACTAATTTAAAAATTGTTTTAAGTAATTCTATATAGGTTTTCTTTTGAAAGAACATACCTTTGAACCCATTTACAGGGTTGAGTTTATCAAACTTAGGTTTTAGGGTTTCGGTCGTAAAAAGTGCTCCTACCTGTATAAATTCAATAGCTAAAGCAATAACCATGTTTGCAGCTAGAATTGGTGCTAGCACCTTAAACATTGCAATTAAACCAACAGCTAATACTTCATTAACTCTTTCTAGATTAAGCTCCTTAATAGAAAAAGCTAGCCTAATAGAATCTTGCATATGATGTATTAAAACACCACTAGTGAAACTACTAAGAATTGCTAGAAGCATAACAGTGACAAGGAAAAGAATAGCACCTGATAAGTCCTTACTTTTAGCTATATTACCTTTTTTGCGAGCGTCTTTTAGACGCTTTGGCGTAGGTTGTTCTGTCTTTTCTCCGCCTTGTCCTTCTGCCATTAGAAAAACACCTCAAAAATTTATCGGCAAATAATAAGATTTAGTTACCAAATGTAGCCTTAGCTATTATTGTATATAGTACTTTTAAGTAAGCGACAAATCTTTCTTCCATTTGAGCAATAATAGCTGTCCAAACCAAGAAAAGCATTCCAATACCTATTAACATTTTGACTGGTAGAGAAAGGAAAAACACGTTCATTTGTGGTGCAACTCGGTTAAATATGCCAAAAACTACGTCTGTTAAAAATAGACAAACTAAAACAGGTGCTGCAAGTTGCATACTTACAAGTAAAACATCAGCAGACATACGAATTATGTCAGTAATTATAGGGCTAAGTTCTCCACCAATTAAAAGTCCTTGTGCAATTTTTGGAAATGCATTTACAGGTAAGCGTTCAAAGCTATAGAAAAGCGCCTTAAGATAAAGTAAATGCCCATCCAAAGTAAAAAATAACACAATAGCAACTTGTAATTTCATATTTCCAAGAAGCGAAGTTTGTGTACTTAATTGTAAGTTTTGTAACTGAGCAATAGTTGCTCCTCTAGCATTATCAACCATTTGACCGGCTGATTGAATCCCATAAAAAACAAGCGATGTAATATAACCTAGAGTAAAACCTATTAAGCCCTCTTTTATAGCTAGAAAAATAAAAGGTATAACAGATGTAGGAATAGTTTCTGCTGGAATACTTGAAGCCATTGCGGGATAAATTAAAAAAGTAAGAGTAAAAGCTAGCGCAATTTTAACAGGGGCGCTAATTGCAGCACCACCAAGAAAAGGAGTGTAATTAATTGCAGGCACTAGACGAGCCATTATTAACCCATAAAGAGAAAGAAAAACAACAGGCGATTGTTTAATCCCTAAGCCTTCTAAAAAAAGCTCTATAAAGTTATAAATGGCATTTTCCATACGTATAAATTTTTAGCGTATTCCAGGGATTTCTGTAAAAACTGCTTGGGTAAAACGAATTAAGGTTGCTAACATCCAAGCTCCTGTTACAGCAAGTACTATAAAGGTTGCAATGATTTTAGGGACAAAGGTAAGAGTCTGTTCTTGTACTTGAGTAACGGCTTGAAATAAGCTGATAATAAAGCCTATTGCCATAGCTGTAATCATTGCAGGGGCAGAAAGAATTAAAATTAAAAGCAGGGCTTGTTTAGTAAGTCCTAAGACTAGCTGTTCCATAACTTACTCCAATAAATTTTCTTAAAAATTAGAGGTAGCTTAAAACTAAACCTTTTACTAGTAGATACCAACCATCGACTAGTACAAATATCAGTATTTTAAATGGTAAGGAAATTGTTACAGGTGAAAGCATTGTCATACCCATTGCTGTAAGTATATTTGCTACTATCATATCAATAATAAGAAAGGGTATAAAAATTAAAAAACCAATTTGAAAGGCTTCTTTTAACTCACTTGTAACAAAGGCAGGAATAATTACTCTAAAACTTCCAGGATAAATAAAGCTTGTATCCCCTTTAGTCATACGTTTAGAAAGCTCAAGGAAAAGTAATCGATCTCTATCATGACAATTGCGTACTAAAAACTCTCTTAGAGGTTCTTGACCTTTTTTGGCTGCTTCATAAAGAACTCTAACATTAGCTTCTGAAATTAAAGTGTTAGTTTCAGGTACTTGTCCAACAGCTGTATAAATATCTTGTGCAACGGGAGTCATAATAAAAATAGATAGGATAAAAGCTAGTCCTGTAATTACTTGATTTGGTGGAGCTTGCTGAGTACCTAAGGCACTGCGCAGTAGCGATAGTACTACAGAGATTTTTACAAATGAAGTCATAGTAATGAGAATAAAAGGGGCTAAAGAAAGAGTTCCTAGGACTATTACCATTACTATAGGGCTTGTTATGCCACGATTTTGTCCGTCTTGTGCTTGTGCTAAGGAGATACTAGGCAAAATCAGCGCAGAGATTAAAAAAAGCAAACAAGCTAGAGCGCGACGATTTTGTTTAGATTCTAAAATAGGTTTAAGTATGCGCTTAAGCATCTCACCTCCTCAGATATTTACTAAATTCTTTAATTGCACTTGAGCCAATACTAGGTTTTGACTCCTTTGCTAGAGTTGCAGCCTCTAAAGTTGATTGAATTACACTAGTTTCAAGTTCTGAGATTAGTTCTATTCTTTCTTGAGTAACACCAAGCAGTAAGTGTTTTCCTGCAACTTCAACTATATAGAGAGATTTTTGAGGTTCTAAAGAGTAACGACCAACCACTTTCATTAACTGGCTTTCTACAGGCATACCCATTATACGAGGTAGGAAGCGTAATGTCCCATAAAGTAGGACAATTACTAGTAGTAACATAAAACAGGTTTTAAGCATCATTAAAAAAAGCGATCCAGTGTCACCAAGAAGAGGTGGTACTGTTCCTGTAGGGGATTGAGTTGGGTCAATTTGTTGCCAAAGCAAAAAATACACTACGGCTAACACAGAATCTATCCTCTCTATGAAATTTTTAAATTGGATGATTTAAGTTGATTTTCCAATGTTAATGCGCTTTGCTTGATAGGGCAAGAGGAGTTTTTAATTTCTTGGAAAACAAAAGCTTATTTGAATAAGCGTAATATTCTAACTCCTAATTCACCATCAACATCAACAAGTTCGCCTTTGCCTATTATTTTTCCATCAACGCTTAATTCTACTGGTTCAGATGGTGTACGGTTTAGTTCAATTATTTGGCCTATTCTAAGCCGCGTAACATCTGAAATAGTTAAGTTACGTCTTCCTAACTCAACCACAACTGTTACTGGTACAGATTGGATAAATTCCGCACTTTGTGAGAGATCTTCTTCTTCCATCTCTTCGATTTTATCCTCCGATGCTTTGTTATCTTTGTTAATATTTTCTGGGCTGTGTGGTCGTGGGTTATTACAAACTGAATTAAGAATAACTTTTAATTTTGAATCTTCTGTAATTATTTCACCACGAAAACCAACCTCTCCCCAAATTCCAAGCCGAACAAATAATTCTCCTGAAAGTTCAGAACCATAAAACTTTAAGTTTACATCTGGTAACAAGATAATATCAGAAGGTTCAAGAGAATAAAGGTCTAATGACGTAAGATTTATTTCTCCTATTTCTGCTATAAGTTTAATCTTTAGCATTTCTAAATGAGGCAACCAATCCATAAGAAGTTCTAGCTTATTTTGATCATTTACTTCTGCTTTTGTTGCATCATTTAAGAGTCCATAAGGCAAATAAAGATTTAAATATCCTAACGCTTCTCCTACAGATACTCTAGTACAAAGCTCTAAGATAGGCTCACTGCTATCAGCTAAAGTATCAATAGTCTTAAAAACCTGCCCACCTTGAATAAAAAGCTGTTCTAGGCGAATTGTGATACCAGAAAATTCTGCCATAGTATCACTTATAGCTTTAATGACTCGTAGAATTAAAAATTCTATTACCCCTGTTTCAATATTAGATAAATTGCGTAAAAGTTTACTATTGCTACTACTTTCGCTACCAAAGATTTGATCCACCATGTTAATAATAAAATTAGGATCAACTTCTAATAATGCTTTACGTCCAGATGGTTCAACTCCTATTACTGCAAGAGGAACGGGGCTATTAAGCTTTTTTATTGTGTCACTAAAAGAGGTTTCTAAGACACTTTCAATCTTAAATCCTATATGGGTATCTTCATTAGAGAGTGTTTGATTAAGTCCAAAAACTATTTGAAATGGATATATACCAATTAAATCACCTTGGCTAAGTGGTGTAGGGGTTTTAGGGGCTATTTGACGACCATTAAGATAAGTTCCGTTAGCGCTTTGATCTATAAGGAAAAAGCCTGTTTTATTAGCTACTATTCTTGCATGTTGGCTAGACACAACACGATTATTTAAGTGTATTTCACAGGCAGAATTTCGACCTATTAAAATAAAGTCTTTTTCTCCAGCAACAAAATTCTTTTCCCATAGCTCTTCTGTTTCATCACTACTAACTTGGAAGGTAAGATTTAACTGACGTTTACCTTTTATGTACTTACGCAAAGTCCCGCCTAGTAAATCTCTAAAAGTCTCTTCCCATCTAATACCAGGAAGACAACTAGACATACTTGCAGAAAGTTTTACACGCTCAGGTGAAACTTTTGGTAAGTTTGTAAAATGAAATGGCGTGATCCGCTTCATAGATTAAAAATGTCCTACCAAAAGCTGGTAGGACATAAAAAAAATTTTAGACTGTATAATCTGTATTAGTAGTATTAATATAGGTATCATCAGAGTCATTTGAATTGTTTTCAGCATAAGAATAACCGCGATAGCCCTGATTTTGTTGATTAGATTGACCTTGCTGACCTTGCTGACCTTGTTGGCCTTGATTAAAGCCTCCTTGGCCTCCTGTGCTTGAGCTATCAGTACCTATAGAGACTTGTAAGTTAGCTACTTGTAAGCCTTTATCTTGTAAGGCTTTAATTAATTCTTGAGCACCTTGGTCAATAGCTTCTTTAACATGAATATTTTCTGCAATAAAGGTTGCATAAACTTGACCATCTTTAGTACTAACTTTTAGTTTTAGCCCATCTAATGAGTCAGATTTTAAGTCAAATTGGAATTCTGCTACACCCATTTCATTAACACCTAAGCGTACATCTTGAACAATTTGTTGAATCATTTGGGTAGGAAATACATTTGCTGTTGGTTGAATTGGGGTAGGAGCAAAAGTTCTTTCTACTTGCACTGGGACTTGGAAAGCTTGTAGAGGGTCAGTTTTAACTATCTCTTTAAGTTTTTCTGGCTCTTCTTGCTCACCAAATTTAGATAATTTATCAAACTCTGGCTTATGTTTAAGTTTATTTATTTTATGATCATCTTTTTCTACTTCTTTAGTATTAGTACGGTTAGGAGTACGAGAGCGAGAAGCATTACTAGATCTATCATTGCGGTCATTATCATAATTATCTTTAGAAGAGCCAAAACCACCAAAAATAGAGCCTAGATCATCAGAAATTGCTCCTAAATCTTCTTCATCTGATGGTTGAGCTTGAGGGTCTAGATCATCTTCTTGATCACCAACATAGAAATCCCCAAAGCTTTTTCCTGTGTTTACTCTATCTTTTTTGGTTTCTGATTGACCATAAACATTATTTGACCCATAGGAATTATTAACTTTGCTACTCATAGAGTCCTCCAATAAATTACTTAAAATAAATAGTTTGTTAAAAATTTAATATTAAAAATTTTAATATTCATCATCTCTACGATTCATTTGTGCAGCAGTGTACATTACTTGAGCAATTTCTTCTAGTTGACGCGCTTCTTTTTTCATTTCTTCTTCTTTTAAGGCACGTTCCCAGTTTTCTTTATGTTTTTCCATTACTTGAACTTCTTTAGATGCTGCAATTAAAGCATCTTCAGCCTTTCTTACTTCACTCTCAGCACGAGCAACGGCTTTACGTTGATTTTCTATTGCTTGCTTAATTTCTTCAATCTTTAATCCCATATCTTCAATATGAAGTTTGCGGATTTTGATTTCATCAATAGTATACTTACCAGCAAACATTTTATCATTATAGTCTTGAATCATTTCTTCTTTGCGGTTAATTGCGTTTTTAAGTTCTTCTTTAATGTCTTCTAGCTTTTTTTCTTCAGCCTTAAGCTCTTCTTTCTTTTTATTTAGAAATTCAACCGCAGCTTCTCTTAAGCGTTCTTTCTCGTCTAAAATAGGTTGTAATCGATATTTAACTTTTTTTGACATTAGGATTCCTTAAAACTCCTTAAAAGACCTTAAAAACCAAGATTATTTACCAGCAGGGAAGAGCTTAATTAGTTGATTTACAGCATCATCAAAACGGATTTTATCGTGTGTCCCTTGTTTAAGATAGTTATTAACTGCTTCAATACGATCAATTGCAAAATCTACTTTAGGGTCGCTACCACGTTTATATGCACCTATTAGGATTAAGTCTTTTTCTTTTTCATAAGTTGCAAGTACTTCACGAAGTTTTGCTGCTGCTCCAATGTGAGGTTTACCAGCAACAAAGTGTTGAACACGGCTAACGCTTTCAGAAATATTAATTGCAGGATAATGATTACGCGATGCCATTGCGCGAGATAAGATGATATGACCATCTAGAATAGAACGAACTTCATCAGCTACAGGCTCATTCATATCATCGCCTTCTACTAAGACTGTGTAAAAAGCTGTGATAGAACCTTTTTCAGAATTTCCAGTTCTTTCAAGTAGCTTTGGTAATTCAGAGAATACTGAAGGAGGGAAACCGCCACGAGCAGGTGGCTCGCCTGTTGCAAGCCCTACTTCGCGCTTAGCACGAGCAAAACGAGTAACAGAGTCCATCATAAGCATTACTTTTTTACCTTTATCTCTAAAATACTCAGCAACAGCAGTTGCTACATAAGCAGCTTTTAGACGGATTAAAGAAGATTCATTAGAAGTTGCAACCACAACAACAGAACGTTTTAAGCCTTCTGTCCCAAGATCGTTATCTAAAAAGTCTCTAACTTCACGACCACGTTCACCTATTAACGCAATCACATTAATTTCAGCTTCTGTATTACGAGCAATCATTCCAAGAGTTGTTGATTTACCTACACCAGCAGCCGCAAAAATACCAATACGCTGTCCTTGTCCAACTGTTAATAACCCATCAATGGCACGAATACCTATTTCCATAGGCTTTAACACCCTTTCACGTTTCATCGGATCAGGAGGGTCATTATGAACAGGATATTCCTGACTACACATTAGAGGGCCTTTGGTATTTGTATCAATTGGCTCCCCTAGTCCATTAAGTACACGGCCTAGTAACTCATCACCTACTTTTACTGTTAAAGAATGTCCTGTAGGGATTACTTCACAATTCATTCCTATATTCGTAAGATCACCTAAGGGCATAAGTAGGACTTCACTATCACGAAACCCAACTACTTCAGCTTTAACAGGTTGAGAGCTATGGGGGGTATTAATTAAACAAAGCTCACCTACCCAAACTTCAGGGACGGCGGCTTTAACAATTAATCCTACTAAGCCTGTTACTTTTCCTCGAACTTCTACAGGCGAAATTGTGTCTATGTCGTCTAAATAACGAGAAATATCAATACCTGTTTCTAGTACTGGCATAATTCACCTAAGTTTATTTATCGGGTATGACTGGCACGTTTAAGTAGCACTCTTTCCATAACCTCTAGCTGGGTTTTAAGTTGTGCATTTACTGTGCCTGCATCAGATTCAATAATACAACCGCCTGGTTGCACCTTAATATCGCTTTGGAAGTCAATAATTTTAGATTGTCCAACACGGTTAAGCAATTGATCTTTTGATCTAACTAAATGTTCTAGATCATCAGGATTAACTCGGATAGTAATTTTAGTTTGACTACGTACAGTTTGAATAGCTTGAGTAACAATATCTGCAATGGTATCAGGGTGTTGGCGGAGTTCACGCCCTAAAATACGCGCTGCAACACGAATAGAAAGCCTAATCATATCAGATTCGGCTTGAGAGAGAAGGTCGCGTTTTTTTTCTGTTAATTCTTGGATAATTTCATTTACTTTTGTAAAGCCTTCTTTATAGCCTTCTTCGCGGGCAGCTTCTAAAGCTGCTTGGCGTTCGTCTTCAATGGAGAGACGTTCTTGTTCTAGACGCATCCACTCTTCTTGAATTTGGGCTTTTTGAGCTTCAATTTCTGGTTGGGCACTTTCAATAATTTGTTGTGCTCTTTCTTGAGCATCTCGAATAATTCGTTGAGCTTCGGCATTAGCGTCATAGACAACACCTTTAATTACTGAAGACTCAACCGCTTTACTAAAAGGCTCTTCAGGTATGGCTGGGCGTTCAGCGCTTTTAATTATTCTTCCCTTTACAATTCTATTTTCACTCAATGCTTAACTTCTCCTTAATTATTTGGCAGTCATAGCAGGTATTTCAGGTTTAACATTACTGGGAATTAATGGCTGACGAACTTGTAGAATAACAGCAGTAGCTTGACGAATTTGATTCTTAGCAAAAGCTACTAATGCAGGGTCGGCTTGACGTAAACGTCCTAACAAATCATAAAAACGACCAGATTCTTCTATAGAGAATTTTTGTGTAATAAATTTCTGAAGTAATTCACCTTCATTAAGTAAACCACCAGCTAGTAGCATAAAACCAGAATCTTCTGTAAGAGAAAAATTTCGTAGTTGTTGAGTTGTTAGCCAGACTAGGGATTTTTCTGCTAACAAGACTTCTTCAATCTCTATTTCACGCAATAGTTTAAGTCTACGAACGACTTCTTTAGAAAATGCTCTAGGAAAGCGTTGTAATGAAGCTACAAGTTCATCTCGATTGATTCGACGCATTGCAACAGCAATTACTTGAAGGCTCATTTCTCTTATCAAAGCACGGAGTTTTGTAGCATTAAAACGAGTAAGAGGATTTTCTCCTGGTAATATAAAAGTAAATTGTCTAATAAAAGCATCTTTAACTACATCTAGAAGTTCAGAAGCAATTTGTGGGACTTCAGGATAAGCATCTAGTTTACGAATTGTTCGCTCGGGCAAATGTTGTGTTATTTCTGTTACAAGCTCTGTAGGAAGATGATGAAAAATAACACGAATAATAGGTGCAGATTCATTTGCTAGTACAAGCGCAATGTGAGAGGGGTGAACATCAGTTATTTGACGTAGTAGAAATTCACTGCGCAAAGCTTTAAGACCGCTACTAGAAGCGCTACGACGGTCGTTTTCTGAAAGAGCTAAAAACTTTTCTGCACGAGGTTTAATTAAATCTTGTTCTTCTTTAGGCAAAAACTTAAACAAAGATACTGCATCATCACCATCAAGGGCGAGGGCAACAGTTGTTAATGCCTGAAGATGTGCAGGAAATTGTTTTTGCATAAATTATTTTGTTGTAGCAGGTTGATTTTGGCCTTTAGCTCTTAATGCCATGCTACGTTCACGTTCTAGTTGGGCAACTGTTTCAGCTAATTTTCTCATTCTTAAGAAAGAATACATAAAGAGTCCCATTAAAACTAAAATAGCTGCTGTAGCACCAAGACCAAGATATCTAATAATATTATTTTTTAAGTTATCAAATTTAGCTGCATTAGGAGCAGGAACAGCCTTCATAACTACTTGAACGCGAGCAGGATCTAAAGCTTCTACAGCAGGAGCAATAATATTACGTACTTCTGCAACATCAAGAGGTGGTGTTTCAGTATTATACTTTAAGAGAACAGAAGCGCTTGGTTGAACTTGTTTACTTTGATCAACTAAAGGGTTTGGATTTGGTAGTACTACGTTTACATCAGAACTAACAACTCCGTTGATTTTTTCTAAGGTTAGTTCTAAGGATTCCTGAATAGCAGTTAATTTACGTAATTGTTCTTCTGTTTCTGTTGGAATTAGGCTATCACCCTTAAAAACATTTTTAATAGGGTCATACTTATCACGAGGTAAGTCATTTTCATCTAAAATAGCTTCGGCTGCTACTACAGCAGCATCACCAATTATATAAGGTGTTTCAATTATTACTGACCAAGTAGCTTTATCTTCAGAAGCTACTCTAATTTTACTAGCATTGAGGCCATTACGTTGCAAAAGCACAGCAATACGCTGAGATTCATTTTCGGATAATTCTGTGCAAAGGTCGTGTTTACGGTTACAAGCTGTATTGCTAAATAAAGCAAAAAGAACAATTAGAATAAGAATAAACCTGCCTAGCATGGTGCCATACCTCATTAGCCCAAGACTCTTAATAGTAGCCTTGGGCTATTGGTTAAATTAAAAATTATACGTTAGTTTGTAAAATAGTCTTAATACCTGATGAAATTTGATCAACTACTTTACTAATAATAGTTACATGTTCAGAAATATGGTGCATTTTAGTTTGAAGTTTAAGCATTTCCATACTGCTTACGGGAGTATTAGGATCAATACTATTTAAGATACCTTCTAAAGAACCCAATTCTTTATCAATACCATCTAAATAGTTACCTATTTTACCTGTTTCTTCGGTTGAGCCGACACGGTTGATTTCAGTACGGAGATTTTCTATTTTAGCGCGGTTATCATAGAAAATACTTTGATAACCTTGCACTTCATGACCTGGTTGAACTACACGGTCAAAAATTTCTTGGGCTTCGCGTGAGGCCATTTGTAAGTGGTCATCATTGACATGTCCACTTTCTTTAAGTTTTTCTACGTGAGATTCTAATTCTACTCCTTTAGCACGTGTAGTTTCAAAATCTTCGTTTGTAATAGTTTTTTTAGCTTCAGTAGCACGAGAAGTCTCGGCTATTCTACTAGCACTGCTAACACTAATAGGGTCAACCATGATATTCCTCCATAATATTATAATATTAAACTTAGGATTTAATTTTAATTTCTACTACAAGAGTAGAGATTTGTTAAATTAATGTGGAATAAAGCCTTATCCACCAAACAACTACAAGTTCAATATTTGCCAAGGGGCAAATATTGAAAAAGCATTTGTTTTTAGGTAGCACTAACAATTCCTTTATTTTTTAACATTTGGCATAAATGTTGAAGGCACTTAGTATGTAGTCGAGAAGTCCAAGATTTTGAAAGTCCCAATTTATTTCCAATTTCCTCCAAAGTTAAGCCATGATAATAGTAGTATTCAATAAGTTTACGTTCTGTATCAGGGAGTTGCTCAACAGCCTCTCTAATAATTTGACGAAACTCTTTAGATTCATAATCTTCATCTGGTGTAGCGCGAGTTTCAGGAGTATTTAGTGACTCTGATGTTTCTAGCGAAAGCATATAAGCTGAAACAATGCCAGAAAACATAGCTTCGATTTCTTTAACTTCATCCTCTACGCCTTGGCTACGAAGTTCGGTATTAGAATCAGAGTAATGATTCATTAACTCATTAGCACTTTGTTCAAAGCGAATGCGAGCAAATTCTGAACGTGAAAACCAACCTATTTGACGCAGGCCATCATAAATAGCGCCTTTTATTCTATAATAAGCAAAGGTCTTAAAACTAACTCCGCGAGTGCGATCAAAACGTTCTACAGCCTCAATTAACCCAATACGACCATAACCTATCAAATCATTAATGTCGATTTGAGAGGGAAGTTTAGAAACAATTGATTGAGCAATTGAACGAACATAAGGTAAATAGCGCTCAATTAGCTCATCTCGTTCATCATCATTATTGAACATTAAGGCTTGACTCATGGGCGCTTATTGACATCCAAAACCTTCTAAATTATAAAATAAATTCTCTCTCCCCAAAATGTTCTATAATAAGGGGATTAAAAATCCAAGGTAATAGACAAAAACTAGAATCTTTGTTAAAGGCCAGTATAACTTTAGCGTTAGGTAAACGCAATAACTTTGAAAATAAAGCCACCTTGGACAAAGCTTTTATATAGAAAAATTTTAAGTTTATAAAAGCTTAAGAAAATAGTTTTGTAAATAAATAACTTAAGATCATTCTAATAAATTATCCTAAATAAATTATCTTAATTTAGCCCCACAGTACCAGCAAAATTCTGGTTCAGAGCCTGTAGTAGCATAGTCATTTGCTGCTGCTTGAGGACTACCACAAAGTGAGCAAAATCCATCAACTAAATTACCTTGTTGACCTCTATTAATAGCTGCTTGTAAGGAAGATGGGGCAGGGGCTTTACTATAAGATGAACCTGCACTTGCTACTGATAACGGGGCAGTTGCTTCCATGGGGGGTTCTTCATAACGTTTTAGAGGTTGGGGTGTTTTAGATAAAGAAAGTCCCATAAAAGTTTGATATCTCTTGCGAGTCCCTTTAGTTAAAGGGCTTGGAGAAATCTGAGGAGCCGCTACATTAGCTTGATTAATTTGTGCTTCTGATTGGATAAGTTCTTCTCTAGAAACTCCTGTACCATCAGTATTTTTAGAAAATCCTAAGTTAGTAACTGTGGATGGAGAAAGTATGGATAAAGGGTTCCCAGGTTTTTGAGAAGCAATTGGAGGAACTGAAGAAGCTATATTACTTGGACTAGGTGAACTAGGTGGGCTAATTCTACTACGTTCACCTAAAGCAAGACCTGCAAAAGTGCTATAACGCTTTTTTTCAACTTTGCTAGGTGGAGGAGGTGGAGGAGGTGGAGTTAAAAGATCTTCTTTATATTTATTTGCTTCAGGGGAATCCTCATTAAGTGATAGACCTGCAAAGGTGCTATATCTTTTCTTAATTTTACTATGAATTTTAGAAGGAGTTTTTGGTATCTCTTTATAGCTATTACTAATTTCAACAGGTGCAGGAGGTAGTGAGCTAGATTCAAAACCTATGGTAGCTTCTGTAGAAAGGTTTGTTGAGTTACTTTCATTTTGAAACCTTTCAGCATGACCTGAAGGCACATGGGGTAAGAATGATTGAGTTGTCTCCATCGAATCATGACTACCTGTATTGCTAACAGCGCTATTTGGTGAAGTAACAGGACTTTTAGCCGTAGCAAAAGAAGCATTAGTTCGATTAGGATCATCAGAAGGAGCAGGAAACTTAGAGCTTAAATTTTGACTTTGATTAAGATTTTGTTGTGAAGCCCCTAGCGCTTGTGCTGAGGATAAGGATAGTCCGCTTAAAGGTTGATAGCTTTCTTTTTTAATTGGAGGAACTGCTATTACATCTGGTGTAGAGAAAGCCGATTGATTAGACGTAGGAGATAATGCTGTAGTTGGTGCTCCGATGTTACTTGGTATTTGTGAGTTTGGTGCAGGTAGAGATATGGCAAGATCTGAAGGTCTATTTAGCTTATTTATTTCAGTTTTAAGCTCTGTTATAGAATTTTCAAGAGATAAATTACTTGAGCTACTATTTGAGCTATTGCGCAGGGTTTCTATATCATGACGTAAATCATCAAGCTGACCAACAATATTTTGAGCAGTAAAAAGTAAAACTGCTGTACCTCCTCCAAGAGCAATAGCTAAAATAGCAGTGCCATAGTTTTCAGAGGTTACTAATAACACAGCACTTACCACACTTAGCATAGCAACTATTACACCAAAAAGACTAGCTGATGAGCTTTTCATAAGTTTCTCCAATTAACTTCAATAATCGAGCTACATTAGTATATACCATAAAATTATAGCTAAAATGTTATACCTAGGCGTAAATATTTAACAATAAAATCAATTAAAATAGATGAGTTTTAAGTTTTAAGCGAAAGTTGGAAATAGCCAAATTATGCTGCTTAAAAAATAATGCTTGGAAACTACTTAATAAGTAGAAGGCATTTTTGTTGTGTTACTATTAATGGTTTTAGATGCTATTAAAAAGCAGCGTAATTGTCTTTCTGGAATGATTATTATAATGAAATTTTAATTTTGATACCATAGCTTTTATATTTTGAAAGGGAAAAAGCAGGAAGTTTTAAGCGTAAAGTCTAAAGTAAGATTATTTATAGATAATTTGATAAGCTTTGGTATAACTACTAAGTCCGCGTAATTCATTATCAAGTAAAGGTTTAGCCCTAAAAACATTTCCTAGTAATTGATAAGTACTATGACTAATTAATATATTTTGTCCTTTAGCTTGAGACATTAGACGAGAGGCCAAATTAACAGTATTACCAATAGCTGTATAATCCATACGACGTTCTGAGCCAATACAGCCTACAGTAACATCTCCTGTATTTATTCCTATACCTATTTCAATGGGTGCAAAACCTAGTTTTTTAATTTCTGGATTTAATTTATTTAATCGTCTTTGCATACCAATAGCAGCATTAACCGCATTAATAGCATCATTGTCATTACGATATGGGGCACCAAAAATAGCCATAAGGCCATCACCTAAATATTTATCTAATGTTCCAAGATTAGCAAAAATAATTTCAGTCATAGCACTAAAAAATAGATTAAGAGCTTTAACTACAAGTTGAGGTGGGCTTTTTTCTGCCATACTAGTAAAGCCTCGAATATCAGCAAATAAAATAGTAGCAGGCTGGATTGTCCCTCCTATTTTAAGCCCTTCAGGGGATTTAAGAATTAAGTCAATAATATGGTTAGGCATAAAACGCTGGTAGGAAGACCTAGCAATAGCTTCTTGAGCAAGTTGTTCATAAGCTCTAGCATTATCAAAAGCAATAGCTGCTTGACCTGCAACAGCATTTAATAGGTCTAAATCATCAGACCCAAAACTATCATGTAGGTCTATTTTATCTACGTAAACTACTCCTAAAACATCAGTTTTACCAATTAATGGAGCACACATAACAGAATGAATATGTTGAATAGCAATACTCTCAGAGCTTAGTCTTCTATCAGTTTGGGCATCAACAGATAAAAGTGAGAGACGGTCAGCAATTACTTTACTAGCAATTGTACGGCTAATTGTAAAATCTGTTTGTTGGGGATTAGAAAGCTTTTTATTAGGGTTTATTTTAATTAAACGAGGTTCTAGTGCATTAGTTGAGTTTTGACAAACAAGTATTGCACATCTATCAGCAGGAGTAAGTCTAAAGAGAATATCAGCAATTTGTTGAAAAATTTCATCTATATTAAAAACTGAGCTAAAGGTTTGGCCTAACTCATAAAGAGTTTCTAGGATTTTAATTTTTTCTGCTAACCGTGCTTCAAGCGCTCCTTGTTCAAAATCTTTATCTAACATTTTAGTTTGATAAGGATCTCCTGATACAGAACGGGTTAAAACATTTTGTCCTATAGGGGATTCTTGATAGCTAATATCATTTTTGCGGGCAGAATGATCACTTATTTGAATAATAAAAGTGCCTACAGAAAATGAGTCTCCATCTTTAAGAGAAGCCTCTGTAATTCGTTTATTTTTAATTACTGTACCATTAGTACTATTTAGATCTATTAATAAATATTCATTTCCAATACGCTTAAGTAAAGCATGTATAGCAGAAACTTGCTTAGTAGGTAGAACTAGGTCGTTTTTGGTAGGATGCCGGCCTATTTTTATTTCAGATTTGGTAATAGCAAATTCTGAAGCCTGATTATTTAGCTCATTGGTAATTATTAATTTAGCCATGTTTTGAGCAAGTTTGATTTTTAATGTAGAAGCAAATATGGAAGCAAAATTCTACGCTACTTAGATCTTAAATGCACGAAAAATATTTAGCCACAATTAGTAGATTTCACTTATCTACTAATTGTGGCTAAATTAACGCGTATATTTTTAATGCCCTTTAAGCGTGGCTATCATCAAAAAAGGTTTTTAACTTACGGCTACGGCTTGGGTGTCTTAATTTACGTAAAGCTTTAGCCTCAATTTGTCTAATACGTTCTCTAGTTACTGAGAAATGGCGACCAACTTCTTCTAAAGTTCTTTCATGTCCTTCTGCATCAAGCCCAAAACGCATTTTTAAGATTTGGGCTTCGCGAGGGGTAAGAGTATTAAGAACTTCCATTGTTGCTTCACGAAGGCTTTTACCAACAACCATTTCAGCAGGATTAAGACTAGATTGATCCTCTATAAAACTACCTAAAGATGATTCTCCATCATCGCCTATAGGGGTTTCTAAAGAAATAGGTTCTTGAGCAATTTTTAGTGCTTGTCTAACTTTAGAAACAGGCAAATCTGTACGAGTAGCTAATTCTTCATGAGTAGGTTCGCGGCCTAGTTCTTGTACCATTAAACGAGCAGTTCTAACAATTTTATTAATTGTTTCTACCATATGTACTGGTACGCGAATAGTACGGCCTTGGTCAGCAATAGCACGGGTAACAGCTTGACGAATCCACCAAGTAGCGTAGGTAGAGAATTTATAACCTCTACGGTAATCAAATTTTTCTACTGCACGCATTAGGCCAATGTTGCCTTCTTGGATTAAGTCAGCAAATTGAAGGCCTCGACTACGATTAATATAATTTTTAGCAATAGAAACAACTAAGCGTAAATTAGCTTCAATCATTTCTTTACGAGCTTCAGCAGCTTGAGCATCAGCTTGGAGGATTTGACGCAAGCTTCTTTTAATTTCCAAGGAATTACTTAAGTATCGCTTTTCTAGTTCTGTAAGATGGCGTTTAGCTGCTCTTATTTTTTTACGTAAGTCTTCATCAGAGAAAGTAAGCTTTTTACTACGAGTAGGTTTTTTGTCTTGCTCTTTATTTTCAATACTTTCTAGTAAAAGAGTAGCTTCTGCTATAACTCTTTCATCTCTTTCAATTTCTGAGACTATTTTTTGAATAGAACCAATAAAACTACGTTTAATTTCTGAAGAAAAACAAATTTTACGAATTTGCTTACTTAATTCTATTCGCTTACGGCGAATCTTACGTATATTTGCAGAGGACTTAGAACGTTTATCCTGAGAAACTTTCTCGCTTGCCTTTCTAACTTCTTTAAGTAAGTCTACGGATTTTTTAAGTTCTGTAATGGTTTCTTCTAAATAATTATTTTCATTCTCTGCTGTAATATCATCAAGTTCTGAATCAGAAGTATCAATAACTTGACGAATAGAAATTTCACCTTTTTTAAGTAGGTAAAGTAGTTGTTCTAAGTCTTCTGCCATTACTAAAGAACGAGATAGAGCTTTTTCCATTTTTCTAGAGCCTCGTTCAATGCGTTTTGCTATATTAACTTCATCTTCACGAGTAAGTAAGCTTACGTTACTCATTTCTCGTAAATACAAAGTCATAGCGTCTAAAGATTTATCAGCATCAACTCCAAGTTCAGGACGACCTGAAATGCCAACTTCTAAATCTTCTTCTATTATTTCTGGAGGTTCAGTTTCTTCTACCCAAAAATCGCTCTGTTCATCAGAAGCAGAGTCAATTTCGGCGAGAAACTTCTCCAAATCGATGCCAGACACCATAGTTTCGCCCCCCGACGAATCTAGGTCAGTCTCTAACATCTTGTCATCAAGATTTGTTCTCATAGTGTTTCGATCCTTCCCGTTATCCTCAGCTTTTTGTGAGGTTATGTTTTTTAATTATTTGCCTTTACAATTTTTTAATGTAAAAATAATACCCGACACGACCAAATGCATTATATCACAAATATTTCATATTGAGCAACTAGTTTACGCTATAATTTCGATTTATATTTGTTTTTAATTGGGCAGGCATGTTAATGTTTGGATTCAAAATTCTTTAGTTATATATTTTGATGGCCTGTTAAATATATGTAATTAGCAATATTGTCAATCTTTATATGTAGAAAATTATATATTTCTTTTTCGAGGAAATTAGATGAAGGTTTCTAAACTTCTAGTTGCAACAAAAAATCCAGGTAAAATTTTAGAGCTAGAAAAATTATTAGCTACTACTAACTTAGAAATATTAAACTTAAATAACTTTTCTCCCATAGAGGATGTAGAGGAAACAGGCACTACATTTGAGGAAAATGCTCTTATCAAAGCTCAACATTATTTCCAAAAAACTAAAATACTTTCTTTAAGCGATGACTCTGGTTTAATGGTAAATATACTTAATGGTGCGCCTGGGCTTTATTCTGCTCGTTATGCTGGAGAAAATGCTTCTGATAAAATGCGCTATGAAAAGCTTTTGCATGAACTAAGAGAAGTTCCTTTAGAAAAAAGAACCGCACAATTTGTTTGTTGTTTAGCTTTAGTAGGTGATGGTATAAAGAAGACATTTAGCGCTAGCACTCAAGGCCAAATAATTTTTACTCCTCGTGGAGAAAATGGTTTTGGATATGATCCAATTTTTGAGTATATACCTTTGTCAAAGACCTTTGCTGAATTAAGCCAAGAAGAAAAAGCCCTTGTAAGTCATCGTGGAAAAGCTTTAATTCAACTACGAGACTATTTCACTTGGCTATCTAGTCAACATTTATGACGAAACAACCTATTAGCTAGTTCCCAACTTTTTCTATTCTTTAGGAGTAAAATTTTTTTCGGTAAAGTTTGAATAAGAAATTTTTACTTAAATTCTCTAAAGCATTAAAGCTAGATTTTGACTAGTTTGCTTTCTTAAAGACTCTTTTGCTAATGACATTAAAGAATCTGGATCTGATTTTCGCTCAGGATATGCTGTTGCTTGTCCAATGCTTAAGTAAAAATCTTCTCCAATACATTGTGTGTAAACAACTTTGATCGCTTTAATTAAACGGCTAATCACAGCTTTAAGCCCATAATCTGCTGTATCTGGTAAGAGGATTACTACTAGGTTATTTTCATATATAACAACTAAATCTCCAACTCGAAATAAATATTGTTTTATTAACATTAAAAGAGTTTTATTTTTTTCTAATGTTTCTTTTTCCTTTCTATTATTTTGTAGCTCAAAAAGAATTAAGGAAATAGGTTTATTATTTCTTATAGCACGGCGCCATTCATTTTTTAGAGCTTTTTCTAGATCTTTGTCTGATAAAAACTCATTGGTTGCTCTATCTGAAAATTTGCTTAACTGATCAAATTGGGAGGGAAGATTTGTAAAACTTGATGTCTCTAACCTTTCTTTGCTAGGTATATAAGGCTTTACAAAATCTAGCACTTCTAGCGTATCTGATGTATCTAATGCGTATAGTGGTATTCTTATCTCTTGTTTATTAAGTAAATCAAAATCTTTTGTATTGCTAGGTGTTATAAAACCTTTTTCAGAATCAAGCTCAGGACTGTGCAATATATCAGAAAGATCTGTTGAGTTCCTATAGCAATACTATCATTAGATAGTTTAAGTAATTTTTTGTATATTGCTATAGCTATTTCATAAAAACCTTGGTTAGAATATTCTTTAGCAAGATGGCTAAAAATTTCTTTAGCTGCCTCTATATTATTAATACGTACTTGAAGATCCCCTAAAGCATTAATAGCCGTTAAATCCTTAGGGTAGAGTTTAACTATATCTGAATAAATTTCTATTGCTTGAGTGAGGCTATTTTGTCTAATAAACTTTTCAGCTTGTTTTATAAGCTCTTCTTTTTTTATCATAATTAATAAATTATGGGGAATTATGGGGCTTTGAGTTTTTATAATACTAGAAAAGCAAATTAGCAATTAATTATAAAAAAGTAAATAAGTAATGCAACCAGATTTTGACAAAATCGGTTATAAGAAATGTTAGGTTATTTATAAATAAAATAGCTAATGATTTATCTAAAATTAAAAGACCCGCTTATAAAACCATAAAGTCTTATAAACGAGTCTCTAAAATTAAATAGTATTAAATAGTATTAAAACTATTTAATTTGAAAGTCTTTCCCGTTTCTTATTACATTTACTAGGGTTTTAGCCCCATGATCATCTATTATCCTAACAGTTACTTGCTGTCCTTCTGGAAAAGCTTGTCGGGTGGTTAGTCCGTTTCCAAGCTTACCTTTAGTAACTAATCTACCTGTCTTTTCATTAAGCTTAGGTTGTTCACTGTAAGCAATAAATTTGTCTTGGATTAATATTTCAACTATAAAGCCTTCTACTGTTTCTTCCCCGCCTTCGTGTAGTGGGCTAATTCTATTGTGATTATGTATTGAGTCTGGGTCAAGATCTATAACTAACTTATCAGAATTAAGAGACTTAAGTGAAAGTCTTTCTACTTTTGGGATAAACTCAAAGATAGCAAAATCACTTTCGCTAGTTGAAGAAACAGATGGATTATTTCCATCATCAACTGTAATACGCAAACGACAAACCTTAGATAGTACAGAAGGTATATTTAAGGTAAAGTTTTGAACACTACCACCTACTTTAGCTAACTCAGTAAAAGTTACACCTGAGTTAGAAGAAAATTCTATTGATTGGCTTCTTAGCCCTTTATCATCAGTAGATTGCCAACTTACTTGAATTTGTTGACCAACAATAAATTGCTCGCCTCCATTAGGAGAAAGAATTTTTACCTGTGGCAGGCGATCATCTGAAATTTGAAAAACCCTATCGTTTGTATCGGAAACTATTTGATTGACACCATCGCTAACACTAATTCTTACTAAAGCTTGGTTAGAGTTTAGAGCAGGTAGCTTAAAGGCAAATTGCTGGACTTCTCCTGTTAGTTCAGCTACAGAATTATACGTAGTTCCACCATTTAATGAAAACTCAACCTTTTGGCTAACTAAACGACGGTCATCAGAAGACTTCCATTTTATTATTAGCATATCATTAGGTGAAAAAGTCTCGCCTCCATTAGGAGAAAGCACTTTAATGCTTGGAGGTGCATCAGCAACTATTTGAAATAGCCCAGTACTTTCAACTTTAATAGCAGCATTCTTTCCATCTTCTACTATAAGGCGTAACTTAGCTTTATCTGTGGTTATATTTGGTAGGTTAAAGGCAAAGTTTCTTGCTGTAGCGTTTAGATTTGTAGCTATTGGACTATAAGTATTACCACCATCAATAGAAAGCTCTAATTCTTGATTAGTAATGCCTTGGTCATCGCTAGCTGACCATTCTATTTGTACTTTTTCCCCTTGACCAAAAACCTCATTACCTTTAGGGAAGAGAATTTCTCCTACAGGGCTATTATCTTGTACTAACTGGAACTTAAAAACCCAAATTCCAGTGCTAATATCACTAATATAGACTCGACCATTTGCTTCTGCAAAAACGCCCCAAGCACCTTCAAAACATCGAGAGTTAAAAATTGATTTTCCATCCCAAGTCTCAAAGTTTCCTACTTCCTTCATATTCTTGGGATCAGAAACATCAACTATACGTAAGCCACGCTTATAGTATGATATATAAGCAAAATTACCAACTACCATAGCATTGTGAATAATGCTATCAGAAGCATCATTAACTTTATACTCACCTATTTGACGAATATTCTTTAAGTCACTTATATCAAAAGCTCTTAAATGGCCTGTTCCACAAGTTTCATCTGTAGTAAAAACAGTCTTTTTGTCTTCAGAAGGCCAAATGTTATGTGTAAATGAGCCTGAATAATTATGATCAGCTAATACTATAGGTTTAGCTGGATTAGTAAAATCAGCTATACGAAAACCACCGCTTAAATTAGCAATATAAGCAATATTATCTATAACTGTAAGATCATGCGTTCCACCATTAGATTTTAATGTGGTAACAAATTTAGGACGACGAAGGTCTGAAATATCAACAATATGTAGTTTACTATCACGAAAATTATTATCACAAAGATAAATAAAGTTGTCTTTAACAAATAAGTCATGTACTCCTAAGGGTAGGTTTAGGCTATAAACAGCTATTTCTTGAGGTTTAGCAGGATTACTTACATCAACAATGGTAAAGCCTACGTCTGATAGAGCACAAAAAAGAAAATTTCCTCTTGCTTGAAGGTCTAAGATTCCTGCACCAGAAATGGAAGGTTGATAAGTACCTAAAAGCTTTATATTTTGGTCGTCTTTTACATCTACTATATGAACTTTTCCATTATCATAGCCGCCTATATAAGCACGACCATCACTAAAATATACATCGCTATAAGGAGCAGAACCAGGATTAAAATTAGCAAGCTTTTCAACATTACGACCTGTATTAAATTGTGCTAATGAATTAGTTGTTATAGTAAAAATAGTTAATATCAAAAGAGAGAAATAAAATAATTTTTTATACACAAATAAAACTCCTTTTAAGATAAAAAAACTATAATTTATTTGTTTGGAGTAAAAAGCCGCTTAATTTAAGCGGCTTTGAAATTTTGAGTTATTAAAGTATAAGGAGGCTTGCTTAGTTAATAAACTTCTACCCCGCTAGCAACTAAGCTAACAGTATTAGATGTTCCATCAGAGTTAACTTTTAATTTTGCTCCTTCACTTACGTAATGCTCCACTTCATCCTTAGGTAAAACTTTTAGTTCTACTTTGCCCTCAGCCTTTACTTTTTTCCCTTGTGAGTCTGTTGGAACAAAGAAACCATAATCCTTAAATGTAATTCTCATTCCAGGATCACCTTCTTTTTCTGTTAATTCCATCCAACAGCCTTTTGCTTGACATACTCGGGCTATTTGGCCTTCTACAGTTAAAGTTTTACCTTCATAGGATTTAGGACTTTCCATTACTTGAGTTACTTGAACAACTGTAGAACCACTTAATGCAGCGCCTCGCTTAATTACTTCGCTACTTATAGTCTCAGAACTAGAGCTTGTATTTGAAGTAGTTTCAGTTGAGGGGGGGCTGGCTTTGGCAGTTTTTTGCTCTGTTTGAGCGGGTTGAGTGTTATTTGGTTGGTTACATCCAATAGAAAAAATAGCAATTAAAGCTAAAAAAAGAAGACTTTTTTTCATAACTTACGGCAAAATTCCTTTCAATATATAAAGAGTATAAAGTTTGTTTTAAGAAAGAATTGTTTTTAATTAATTTAATTAAATTGTTAAGATTTAGTAAAGACTCAGATTAGCTTTAAATAAAAACTTCAGCAATCGGAATTGTCTAATACCTTAAAATTAAAGTTACCACTAATAAAAATTAATAAAAATAGATTTCCTAAAGTAGCTTTATTCCAGAAATAGTTAGCATAAAAGCAAGGATTAATTGTACTGCTCGCTTTGGAAATACTACGCTTAGTTTAGCTCCTAAAATTACTCCTGAAATTGAATGCTTAGGTAAATTAACTTATTTGATCCATCCTAAAGGGGCTAGTTCTGATAATATGCTATCTACACTTTTATCAATTCCAAGCAGAGAAGTATCAATAGAAAGGTTTGCTTCTTTATAGAAAGGCTCGCGACTTGCAAGAATTGTTCTAAGCTCAGCCATTGCATTAGGGCGGTTAGCCATTGGACGGCGATCCCCTTGTTTAAGAACCCTTTCCATATGGTCTTCTGGTTTAGCTTTTAGCCAAATGGTTAAGCAATGTTGCTTAGTGAGAGAAAAAGCCTCAAGGTTATTAACAATTCCTCCAGGTAAAGCAATAATAGCTAATTGTGAACGACTAAGCACTTCTGCTAGAGCTTGTGTTTCTAAACGTCGATAATAGGTTTCTCCATGCAATGCAAAAATTTCAGATAAGTTTAGCCCAGCCATATCTTCAATTTTTTCATCAAGCTCCCAAAAAGGAGCAGTAAGTTTAGCTGCTAGTTTTTTCCCTATAGTAGTTTTTCCTGCGCCACGTAATCCAAGTAAGGCTATTGCGCTTTGTTGATGCTGGCCTAAAGCTAAATTTACTACACGTTTTATAAACATTAATTCATTTTCATTGCAATTTACTAATAGTGTATCAATTTCTGTTCGCAACCTATCAGATTTACTATGAGTTTCTTCTACTTCAAGCAAAAGCTCTGAAAGTCGAATTTCTAGAGCATTAGCAATATATGCAAGTCTACTTAAGGCTATATTTCCTTCTCCAGCCTCTAACTGTGAAAGAAATCTTAAACTTAAACCTGTTTTACTTGCTAGCTCTTTAATTGTTAAACCTTGTTGCTTACGTAAATTTCTGATGCGTTGACCAAGACGAGCTAGCAAGGCTGTTTCATCAATATTATTTTTTTCATTAATTATTTCTATCATAAAAACGCATTATACTGCATATCATTAAAAAAAGTAGCATTATTTTGCTTGATTCTAATAAAAAGAGAATGTATTATTCAAGCCACAAAATCCAAAAAATAACTTAAAAATTTTTTAAGGTGAAAGAGAACTGATGCAACCTATCAATTTTGAAACGCACCCTTCCCGCTATCACCATATTGAACTAGAAATAAATGGAGCGATAGCAACCATTGGACTTAATATTAGAGAAGATAAACCTCTTCGTCCTGGTTATGCACTTAAGCTAAATTCTTATGATTTAGGTGTAGATATCGAACTTGCTGATGCAGTAAATCGCTTACGTTTTGAACACCCAGAAGTTTCTGTAGTAGTTGTTTCTAGCAAGCGTGATGGAATTTTTTCAGCAGGCGCTAATATTTTTATGTTAGGGACATCTACGCATAACTTCAAAGTTAATTTTTGTAAATACACTAATGAAACCCGTTTAGCTATTGAAGATGCTACAGAAAATAGCGGTCAGACTTATATTGCTGCATTAAATGGTATTGCTAGCGGCGGTGGTTATGAACTTCCTTTAGCTTGCAAAGAAATTTACCTAGTAGATGACCGACGTTCATCCGTAAGTCTTCCTGAAGTTCCCTATTTAGGTGTACTTCCTGGTACAGGTGGGCTTACTCGTTTAGTTGATAAGCGTATGGTTCGCCGAGATCGTGCAGATATTTTTGTAACATTGGCAGAAGGCATTAAAGGTCAACGTGCAGTAGATTGGAATTTAGTAGATGGCGTGTTTCCTGCTTCAAAATTTAATGAATGTGTTGCTCAAAGAGCTAAAGAATTAGCAGGAGAAGGTCATACAGAACGCAAAGGGATCTTACTTGACCCACTCTCACCTAAAATTTCAGAAAAGGAAATTTCCTATAAATATGTAAAAGTAACTTTTGGGCCAGAAGAAAGAGTAGCTCATTTAGAAATTGAAGGCCCTAAAGAAATTCAAGCAATCCCAGATGACCCAACAGTGCTAGGCGCAGATTGGTATCCTTTAAGAACTTTTCGTGAACTAGAAGATGCTCTACTTCAACTAAGATTTAATTATCCAGAAACAGGTTTAATCGTTCTCCACACTCGCGGCGAACTTAATAAAGTCATTCAACTTGAAGAAGAAATGTTTTTGCGTCGTGATAATTGGTTTGTTAATGAAGTAATGTTATTAGTGAAACGTGTATTAAAGCGTTTTGATGTTTCTGCTAAAAGCCTTTTTGCTATTGTTGATGAAGGCTCTTGTTTTGCAGGTAGCTTTTTAGAATTAGCTCTAGCCTCAGACCGGGCTTATATGTTAACTAGCACAGAAGTAGCTATAACATCATTTAATAAAGGCTCTATGCCAATGGGCAATGGACTTACTCGTTTAGCTACAAAACTTCTTGGTGAAAGCGAGCGAGTTAGCGAAGTACTAAAGCAAAGCGAACCCTTTAGCGCCCAACAAGCTGAAGAATCAGGACTTGTAACTTTAGCAATTGATGAGCTTGATTGGGATGATGAGGTAAGAGTAGCAATTGAAGAACGTGCATCTCTTTCACCTGATGCCTTAACAGGGCTAGAAGCAAGTCTAAGATTTGCTGGCCCAGAAACATTAGAAACAAAAATATTTGGCCGTTTATCGGCTTGGCAAAATTGGATTTTCCAACGTCCTAATGCTGTAGGCGAACGAGGTGCATTAGTAATGTATGGAAAACCTGGTAGTCCTGAATTTGATTGGAGGCGAACTTAAAAATGTTTGAAAAAATTCCTAATAATGTAAATCTTTCTGATAATAAACGCTTACAACGTGCTTTAGAACAATGGCAACCTAATTTTATTCAATGGTGGGTGGAAATGGGGCCTGAAGGTTTCCAAAAAGATGATATCTACCTTCGTACAGCCGTTAGCGTTGAAGCAGGCGGTTGGGCACATTTTGACTATGTAAAAATGCCAGATTATCGCTGGGGTATTTTCTTAACTCCTCCTACTGAACGAACTATTCATTTTGGCGACCATATTGGCTCACCTATATGGAATGAAGTACCAGGTGAATTTCGTAAGGAACTACGTAGAATTATTGTTACTCAAGCCGATACTGAGCCAGCATCAGTTGAACAACAACGCCTACTTGGAAAAACTGCTCCTAGTATTTATGACTTACGCAATCTTTTTCAAGTAAATGTAGAAGAAGGCCGTCATCTTTGGGCAATGGTTTACTTACTACATCAATTCTTTGGCCGTGATGGCCGTGAAGAAGCCGAAGATTTACTTACTCGTCGTAGTGGAAACCCTGATACACCAAGGATCCTTGGTGCCTTTAATAAACCAATGAATGATTGGTTAGCATTTTTCTGTTTTACAATGTTTACTGATCGCGATGGTAAATATCAGCTTGCAGCCCTTGCTGAAAGCGGTTTTGACCCTCTAGCACGCTCTACACAATTTATGCTTACTGAAGAAGCACACCATCTTTTTGTTGGTGAAATGGGCGTAGGCAGAGTTGTTAAACGTACTGGAGAGCTAATGAAAGAAGCTAAAAGCGAGGATGTACGTGAGTTAGGCGCAATCCCTCTAAATATTATTCAAAAATATATTAATGAATGGTATACAGCCTCACTTGATCTCTTTGGTGGTGAAGATTCTTCTAATGCTGCAACCTTCTTTGGGGCAGGACTAAAGGGACGTTTTCGTGAAGCAGATCCTAAGCGCTATAAAGACCATATTGCACTAGAAGATGTTTATAATTTTGAGGTTGTTAGCAATGAAGGAAGACTTTCTAATACTGATATTCCTTTACGTAGAGCTATGAATTTAGTACTTCGAGATGCTTATAAAGAAGATTGTGAACGTGCTTTAGATAGATGGAATGATTCACTTGAGAAACTAGGCTTAAGTAATCGCTTAAGCCTTCCATCACAACGCTTTAATAGAAATATCGGGGTTTATTCAGGCTTTGCCTTTGACCCTCAAGGAAATCTACTTTCTAAAGAAGAGTATGAAACTAAGAAATCAGACTGGCTACCTACAAAAGAAGATTACGATTATGTAGAATCACTAATGAAACCAGTTTATGAGCACGGTAAAATGGCTAATTGGATTGCTCCTCCTGCTAAAGGCATTAATAACAAGCCTTTAGATTTTGAATATGTGCGTTTTGCGTAGTTAGCGCCTTTAATTTATAGAGACTTAAAAATTTTATAGCAGCATTTCTATTGATGTTAAAACCTATAGGAAATATTAATAGAGATGCTGCTATTATTTATCTTATACCCTACCTAATTAACCTAAGAAAATTAACTGTAAACTTATTTAACAAAACTGTGTAAAGTAGATGTTCAAGGGCTTTTATTTATTTAGAAATACATAACTTATAGGAAATTTAATAAAATCTATATAAACCTAAATGTATACTAACTATGCAGCAAGTATTAAAAACTCTAAAATTTTAACTAATTTAACTAAATAGCTAATAAGCTTAAAATGCTTGTAAAATGGGCTTGCTAAAGGCTTATTTTTAACTAATGGAAAATTTTTAATTTATCTAACTTCTTAATTATCTATAAGATAACTAATTAGCCTAAAGAAAGAAAAAACTACTTTTGGACTGCATACTTTATAAGCATCTGTTTTAATTTATAGATAATACAATAGGTTAGCGGTTAAGAGAAGTAACTAGCTGTATTATCAATAAATTGTATATTTTTTGGATCTTTTACCGGAAAAAGTTATTTTATGGCCTTCAAGTTGCCTTATATAAAAGCACACACCAAAAATCTTAATAAAATCTTTCAATAAAGGAAAATAACATGAAAAAGAGTAGAATCAGCTTCTTAATGATTGCAGCTATAGTACTAAGCTTTAATTTACTTTCTTTAGTAATTGGTCAACAACCTCAAACTGAGCCTTTAAGCAAAGGTGATGAAGATGTTCAATCTCTTCTCCCATTCACTTTAGGCGATGTTGAGTATGTCAATCAAAGAGCCTTTATTGAAAGCGGAAGACGTTGTGCTAATCACTTAAATTCTAGTGATATGAAACAAATTGAGCGTAATTTCCAAAAAGATTTATTAGAAGCATCAAAAATTTCTCCTAATGTAACAGGCGCAACAATTAATGTTTATTTCCACGTAATTAGAAGAGGCACAGGTGTTAGTAATGGTGATATTACATCAACTATGATTACTAACCAAATGAACGTACTAAACAACGCTTATGCAGCTTGGGGCTATAGTTTTAATTTAGTTAGTGTTGACCGTACTACCAATTCTACTTGGTATGCTGCTGGCCCAGGTACAACAGCCCAAAATCAAATGAAAAATGCTTTACGTAAAGGTACAGCAGACGATCTTAACATCTACACTAATAGCCCAGGTGGCGGCCTTCTTGGTTATGCCACATTCCCTTGGTCATATACAGGCAATCCTAAAGATGACGGTGTCGTTATACTTTATAGCAGCGTCCCAGGCGGAAGCGCAGCACCATACAATCTAGGCGATACAGCAACACACGAAGTAGGTCACTGGATGGGTTTATATCACACATTCCAAGGTGGCTGTTCAACAACTGGCGGTGACTTTGTTTCTGATACACCAGCCGAAGCTAGCCCAGCTAGTGGTTGCCCAACAGGCCGCAATACCTGCTCTGCTACTGGTAATGATCCTATTACTAACTTTATGGATTACTCAGACGATTCTTGTATGTTCCAATTTACATCAGGTCAAGATGCTCGTATGGATTCAATGTTTACCACCTACCGTTTTGGTAAATAATTTACTAAGTAAAAAGTTTGATAATAAAAAAGGGAGCTTAACAAAGCTCCCTTTTAGCTTTTTTAATACTTTATTTTTTAGAGTCCTGTAGGTAGACCAACAATTAAATTTCTATGTTCTGATTTTGGAAGAGTCTCATCATTTTTTGTCCTTAAAACCCATTTTTCAATCTCTATTCCAACAAATATTACTAAACTTAAAATTGCACCAATACCAAGATCTGTTAGTGAAAGTGCTACTGTGCCAAAAAAGTTTTGTAAAAAGGGTACATAAATTATTGCTAATTGCATTAAAATAGTTAGACTTACAGCACCTAAAAGAGGTTTATTAGAAAGTATCCCTATTTGAAAAAGAGAAGCTTTTGAAGAGCGTACAGCCATAATTAAACTCATACGAGAGAAAATTATTGTTGTAAGTACCATTGTTTGCCAAACAGGGCTATTTTTACTCCAATAAAAATAACCTACCCCTAAAAGTACAGTTCCTATAAGAATTCCTCCCCAAAGTATTTGTACAATGACTTTTCGGCTAAAGATGCTTTCATTAGGATAGTTTGGAGGTCGGCGCATAGTGTCTTGTTCTGCGGGTTCAAGACCTAGGGCTACTGAAGGCAAACCATCAGCTACAAGATTAAGCCAAAGTATTTGAAGTGGTAACATAGGAATAGGCATTCCTAAAAGTGGTGCAAAAAGTGTTACCCAAATGGCACCTAAATTTCCCGTAAGTGTTTGTTTAATATACTTCTTTATATTGTCATAGATAACACGGCCTTCTTCTATAGCCGCAACTATAGTTGCAAAATTATCATCAATTAAAACCATATCTGAAGCTTCTTTAGAAACATCTGTTCCAGTAATTCCCATTGCAACACCAATATCAGCTTTTTTCAGTGCAGGTGCATCATTTACACCATCTCCAGTCATTGCAACCACTTGCCCATTATTTTGTAAAGCTTGAACAATCTTTAACTTATGTTCAGGTGCAACACGAGCAAAAATTGAAACTTCATTAACTGCTTTAGTAAGTTCATCTAAAGAAAGTTTGTCTAAATCTTGACCAGTTAAAATCAGCCCTTCTTTAGAAATTTCTAGCTCTTTAGCAATATATTGGGCAGTAAGAGGATGATCACCTGTAATCATAATAGGGCGAATACCAGCAGTCTTACAGGTTAATACTGCATTTTTTACTTCTGGGCGGGCTGGATCAATCATTGCCAACATTCCTACAAATGTTAGCTCTTGCTCAATTGCTGTTAAATTATTAGCTAATAAATCTTCTGCAACTGTGCGAAAAGCGACTCCTAAAACACGTTTGCCCTTTTGAGTAATTTGGTTATGGGCTTCTATAATCTCTTTTCTAAGCTCATCGGTTAATTTTTCTACTCTTCCTTTTCTTAAAACATTTGCTGTCACTTGAAGTAACCCATCTACAGCACCTTTGGTAAAAGCAATAAAGGGCGAGTTTTTATTTATAAGGCTTTTTTCAGCTATAAGTTGGGTTAATGGGTCTGTTGATTCTGGTGTAGCTAGTTTATGTACTGTGGTCATTCTTTTACGTTCAGAATCAAAAGGAACTTCTGAAATACGGGGTAGAACAGTTTCTAGATAAGGTTTTGATAAGTTTTGATTTGCTGCTGCAACAACTAAAGCCGCTTCTGTTGGATCACCTGTAGCAGTAATATTTTCACCATTACTAGGGTTTAATACGGCATCATTACAAAGAGTTGCACCCACTAATAATAAGGCTGCGGGGTTTTCTAAAAGCTCAAGTCTAGTAGATTCTTTAGTTAGATCAATATTTTGGCCTATTATATTTAATGATGTAACCGTCATACGGTTTTCTGTTAAAGTTCCTGTTTTATCAGAGCAAATTACTGTAATTGACCCTAGAGTTTCTACAGCAGGAAGCTTTCTAATTAAGCAGTGGCGTTTAAGCATTCGTTGTGCGCCTAAGGCTAGAGTAATTGTGACAACAGCAGGAAGAGCTTCAGGAATGGCTGCTACAGCTAAACTAACTCCTGTAAGTAGCATTAAATTTAATTCTTCACCACGCAGTAAACCTAAGGCAAAAATAATTACAACTAAAATAGTAATGGCTATGATTAAACTTCGCCCTACTTGATCAAGTCTACGTTGAAGGGGTGTAGGCTCGCGATCAACCGTTTGAATCATTGTTGCAATACGCCCAAGCTCAGTGTTCATACCTGTGTCGGTAACAATTGCTTGGCCCCTACCATAAGTAACAACTGTTCCCATATAAAGCATATTACAACGATCTGCGATGGGTAAATCGCTGGTGGTAAAAAACTTAGCATCTTTTTCAACAGCTTCAGATTCTCCTGTTAAAGCTGACTCTTGGACACGTAAATTAACACTCTCGCTAATTCGACAATCAGCAGGGAGTATATTTCCAGCCTCAAGCATAACTATATCGCCTATTACAAGCTCACGTGCAGAAATTTCTTGTAATAGATTATCACGGCGTACTTTTACATTTGGAACAGCAAGTTTTTTTAGTGCTGCAATAGCTTTTTCTGCCTTAAATTCTTGGTTTAAGCCTAGCAGGGCATTAAGTATAACTATTGCCATAATTGCAATAGCATCTTTATAATCTCCTAGAAAAGCTGAAACAATAGCAGCAAAAATAAGTACAAGTACCATAGTTGCTGTTAGTTGTTCCCATAAAATTACCCAAGGGCTTTTAATATTTTGTTCTGTTAACTCATTATAACCATATTTTTTTAATCGTTCATTTGCTTCTTTTGTGCTTAACCCGCTCGCTAGATCCGTATGAAGTTCTTTAATTAGCCCCTCAATACTTATTTTATATAGATTGCCCATAATACCTCACTTTCTTAAGAAAGGCTTAACGCAATCTTTGTGCCTTAATAGTTAATTCATAGAATAAGAAAGACTTATGCTTGAGCTTATAGCCATACTTAAAGACTTAGAAAGGTTTTCTTATGGATAGTGGGGAAATTTCCCCACTATCTTTATAACCTGAAATTTATATAAAAATATTTATATTTAAAAACCGGGAAAATCTTAATAAAAATTTAATAAATTTCTAGGATAAATAGGGTTTTTTTATTAGAATCAAAAGACAAACAAACAACTAATGAATTGTTGCCTCTACTTACGGGAGAAGAATTGCCTAGTAAGTATAGTTAGTTTTGTTAAGAAAAGTTTTAATTAGGGAGAAGATATGAGTTTAGAAAAAAACAAATATAAAGGGATTAGTCGCATTGACCAAGATGCAAATCATACTCATGGTTGGTATGTAAGAGTATGGTTTAATGGCAAAATGTATTCTAAATTTTTCAGCGATGAAAAAAATGGAGGCTCAGAAAGAGCTTTAACTAAAGCAGTTCGCCATCGTAATTGCCTAGAAAAAGACATAGGCAAGCCAAGAACAGATAGAAAAGTTGTTACCTATAGTCCAAAGAACAAAACTGGTGTAGTAGGTGTTGTAAGAAAAGTTAAAGAGGGTCGTGAGGTCTATGAAGTCAATTGGAACCCAACTCCAGGTGTAATTAAGCGTACCTCTGTTTCAATTGATAGATATGGCGAGGAAAAAGCTTTTCTAAAAGCTTATAGAATTAGAAAGAAAAAAGAGAGAGAAATTTATGGTAAAACCATTGAGCCTAGAATTTTAGAATCCATGGCAAGTGTTTAATAAAAACCTTATTGTTTATTGAGTTTATCAAGTTGCCTATAACCCAGCCCTAAAAAGCTGGGTTTTTTTAATTTTTTAATATGCTCTACACCGTAGAGAAGGAATCATTTTTTTAGGATTAGCCAGCTGTTTAGGGTTAAAACAATCTCTTATACTAAGCATTGTTTTAAGGTCATTTTCTGAAAAAATTAAAGACATATAATCAATTTTATCTGCTCCTACACCGTGTTCACCAGTAATTGAGCCTCCAACACCAACACAAAGTTCCATAATTTCACGACACGCAGTTTTTACCCTACTAACTTCATCCTTATCTCTTCCATCATAACTAATATTAGGATGAAGATTTCCATCTCCTGCATGAAAAACATTAGAAATACGTAGATTATATGTTTTAGCGATACTATAAACCTTGGCTAAAACTATAGGTAATTTGCTACGAGGAATTACAGCATCTTGTACCATTAAATCTGGGCTAATACGCCCCATTGCACCAAAAGCACTTTTACGCCCAGCCCAAATTTTTAATCTTTCTGTTTGATCGCGGGCAATTTGAACACTACGAGCACCTTGGTTAAGACAAATTTGTTTTACTCTTTCAGTTTCAACTTCTAGATCTACTATTAAACCATCAAGATCAATTATAACTATAGCCGCAGCATCTACTGGCAAACCCGAAGCAAAAACCGATGCTTCAATAGCTTGAACCGTTACAATATCCATCATTTCCAAAGCAGAAGGTAGTATTCCAGCAGCAATAATTGAAGAAACTGCTCGACTTGCTTCTTCCGTACTAAGAAAATCTACCATTAGAGTTTTAACGGTTTCAGGTAAACGTTGCAGTCTTACAGTTGCTTCTGTAGCTATTCCAAAAGTCCCTTCTGAACCTACAAAAAGCCCTACTAAATCATAACCAATTGTATCTATGCCTTGACTACCTAACATAGTAACTTCACCAGATGGTAATACTACTTTTAAGGCAAGAATATGGTTTACTGTAGAGCCATATTTAAGACAATGTGGGCCTCCAGCGTTTTCTGCAATATTACCGCCTATTGTACAGGCTGTTTGACTAGACGGGTCTGGTGCATAAAAATAGCCTGAGGTTTCTACTCTACGAGTAAGATTAATGTTAATAAGCCCTGTTTCTACTATGGCATAGCGATCCATATAATTAACTTCTAATACACGATTCATTTTTGCCATTTCAATAATAATACTACCCTCAAGCGCTAATGCTCCGCCTGATAAACCTGTACCAGCACCTCTTGCAGTAAAAGGTACATTTTCTTGATTAAGTATTTTTATAGTTTTTGACACTTGATCTGTAGAAGAAACAAGGACTACTGCTTTAGGCAAGGATCTATGAGTTGTTAGGGCATCACACTCATAAACTAATAGTTCTGTTGGGTCAGATAAAACATTATTTGCTCCAACAATTTTTTTTAATTTATTAATTAGGCTCATAAATTTAACGATAAGAGTTAACGATAAGAAATTAACCACCATTATTGTTGTTGTTGTTGATAATAGGCATAATTATAAACAACAGCTAAACCTTGGCGATATAACTCTACAAGTAAACGTATTGCGTCTGTATCTCCACGGAGTTGTTCTAAACATTCGCCTAAAGGATGACTACCATCAAAAAGAATCATTAGACGATCTACAGAGCGGGGAAAACGGGTTGTTTGTAAAGCTTCATAAAAAGCCTGTGTTAATACCAGAGTTAAAGAAGGATGGGGAAGTTGTTCTGTTAAGTAATATTCTTCATCATATTGTTGCATCATCCTAGATAAAATCTCATCAATGCTTGAAACAATGGTACGAGGAACAGAAATATATTGAGATTGAAAAGTAAAAGTCCCTGAATTCCAGTTAAGTAGTGAAAGTAGGGCAGGTTCGCCCATTAAATTCATATATTGAGCGTCAACTATCTCGCCGTTTTGGAAAAAGATTGAGCCTTCTACCTCACCACTTTTAAGTTGTAATATACCGCTTTTACGTTTAGCTTCAGAAAAACGTAGTAAATCTGATGGGGTCATTTCGCCTAGGTTTCCTGCCAGTTCTACTTGTCCTGTTCCTGTAGCATTATAATTAGTTTGAACATTTTGGAGTTGTTTTTGTAGGAGTTTCTTTATACGCATAGTAATTTCTGCAATACTAAAGGGTTTAACCCAATAATCTTCTACTCCTCTTTCAAGTGCAGCTATTTTTTCTTCTTCTTGACCACGTGAAGTTAAACAAACAAAAGGGATAGTCTGTGTTTCAGGATATTCTTGTAATTTCTTAAAGAATTGGCTGCCATCCATTTTAGGCATAAGTAGATCGGAAATAATAATATTTGGTCTTAATCTTAAAGCTTTATCTACTCCTTCCATTCCATTATTGGCTGTAATTACCTGACAGCTTAAGTTTTTAATTGCTGTGCTAAGAAGTAAACAAATATTAGGATCATCATCTACTACTAAAATACTTAAGTCAGCAAATGCTATTTGTTCCTCTTGAGTAACTCCAACTTTGGCACGAGAAACAGGATAACCAGGTAGTGGTGCTAAGCCTGGGCTAGTTGCGCGGGGCTGTTCTTCTACCCAAGTCCCCTTTGCTCCTTGTGCCCAAGCTTCATCTCTTACCCCTATCATTTCTCTTAATTCTTTTCTATAGAGTTCGTCTTTTTCTCCAAAAGTAGGAAGTGAAGAGAAAAAGCCACGAGCGGCTTCTTTTTGATTCATTGCTAAATAGACTTCAGCAATTTGGCGGCAGGTTCGATATGCATCTTCAAACTGGCCTAATCCATGGTGAATACGTTCAATTTCTTTAAGGATTGAGGCGCGTCTTTCATTATCTCCTAACTTTTCTACCTTACGATAATAGGCTAGCGCTAAATCATATTGTTTAGCGTTTTGATAAAGATCTGCTAGACGTATAAAGGTTTCTATGGCTTCTTCTACCATATTAGAAGTTTGAAAAAGAGTTCCTAACTGACGCAGTGCTTCAGTGTCATTAGGGTTGATATAGAGAGCTTGGCGAAGGCGCTCAATCTCTCGGTTGACTTTTGCTTGGTCTAAGCGAGTGTTCATTTGCTGCCAGACTTTATCAAATAACGCCATAGTAAGATCTCCCTATAGAAAACAGTCAAAACAAAAACATTTTTATGCAATAATAAACCTCATAAGGCAGTAGCGTCAATTAATTAGCAATTTTGAGAATATAAATTCTTAATTAATTAGTATAATTTTATATTAAGTTTTCCGTAAAAAAGTAAAATAGCAATTTCTGAACTTAGCAATATAAATAAAAGCACAACCTATATTGATCTGCTTATATATTAAAGGTAAATTATTTGTCTTTTTACGCCAATTAATCCTATGGTTATAGCTAAGTTCGTGATAAAGTTTTCTCCCAAATCTTCCTAGCAAGTACTAGATTCTGCCTGAGGTTATCGACATACATGGAAAGAGGAAAATTAGAAGAATTAAAACAAAAGCTTTATAGCACAACTCCCTTAATTGGTGGATGGCAACGACGTAAAGCCGTAACAGAGCTTGCTCAAGCTCTTCAAGCTCAAGATGCTTCGGCTGCTTCGCTCTTAGCTCAAGCTCTAGCCGAAAGTACAGATGCACAAGTACGTAGCGCTGCTCTAGAAGCCCTAAAACAAATGACTGACCAAAAATGTATTGATGCGGTCTGTACTGATTGGGCTTCCTCTCGACATTCTGAACTAACTAAACTAATTGTTAATACTAGTTGGATAGCTTCAAATCCACCCCGCTTACGTGTTTTAACTGCGTTAAAAGTTGGTAAAGTAGAGATCTTATCAAAAGGTGGGGCTGAAATCTTTGAAGCCCTTTTAGAACTTACCCGAGATAGTGATAGTGAGGTTGTAAATCAAGCTAGAGAAAATTTAGCTAAACTACAAAACTCAGATGCTATTGATGCTTTATGTATTAAATGGATAAAAGAACGAGATAGTTATTTAGGACAAATTATTTCGCAAAAAAACTATGTAGCTCGTCAACCAGTAGAAGCACAGATTTTAACCGCTCTAAAATGTGGGAAAATTGATGTTGTTGCAAAAGGTAGCCCAAGTGTTATAGACCCTCTACTAAAAGCCTGTTCTGATTCTGATGAGGATGTTGTTAAAAATGCTAAAGCTGCATTACGACAACTAAAAAATATAGAAACGCAAGAAGCTATTTGTACACTTGTTTTAGAAAAAGAAAATAAAACTGCCCGTGAAGCCGTAATTGATGCAGGTTATAGCCCAAAAGATGAAGAGCAAAAAATACTTTTTTATTTCTTTAGCGAGCAATGGGAAAAATATGAAGCCCTAGATTCTAATCAAAGAGTTTTACGCACTATTAATCAAAAATCAGACCCAATATTACAAGATAGAATTGCTATAAAAGCTAAACAAAAGGGCTATAGTTTAGAAGAACCCATTAAAGTAGAACGTAAACGTCAACGACTTGCAGATATGACTAGTAAAGAATGGGAGACTTTACTTGAGGCTGTAAGCGCTAGCCAACAACGTGCCGACATCTTACGCCTAGCTCAAGAGGCTCCTCCACGTTGGAGTAAACAAGTACTCTTTAAGATGAAAAACTCTGGGTGGAAACCTCGTGCAGATGAAAAACTTAGCTATGAAGAGTTACTTTCTTTAGCAGAAAAATGTGATCCTGTTGACCCTAATTCCACTTCAAGTAATGTATTAAAAGGCCATACAGATGTAATTAATTGTCTAGCCATTAGCTCTGATGGGGCTTTACTAGCTAGTGGAAGTCTAGATAATAGCGTTAGAATTTGGAATCTTTCTTCTGGTAAAGAAATAAAAACTTTAATTGGACAAGATGCACATAATGGCGCAATAAACTGCTTAGCTATTACTCCTGATAGTAAAACACTAATTAGTGGAAGTGCAGATGGAACCTTAAAGCTTTGGGATTTACCTGCTGGGACACTACGTAAGACCTTAACAGGTCACACAGATGAGGTTAATTGTTTAGCTATTAGCCCGGATGCAAAATTACTAGCTAGCGGAAGTTTAGATAATGGTATTAAGCTTTGGAGTTTACCTGGTGGAGACGAGCTAAAAGAAATAAAAGAACATGCTGGTTCTATTTGGTCATTAAATTTTAGTCCTGATGGTCATGTTTTAGCTAGCGGTGGGGGACTTGCCGATCATTCTATTAAACTTTGGACTGTTCCAGAATGTGCTCCAATTAAAACACTAGAAGGACATAGAGGCTTAGTTCGTTGTTTAACTTTTAGTAGTAATGGAAAAATATTAGCTAGTAGTAGTGGTGATAATACTATAAAACTATGGCAACTCTCTGATGGTCGTGAGCTAAAAACTCTTAAAGGCCATCAAGGACTTATTCATAGTTTAATTCTAAATTCAAATGGTCAGACTCTCTTTAGTGGTAGTGTTGATAGAACTATTCGCTTATGGAATTTATCTGATGGTAAAGTACTAAAAAAATTAGATAAGCATAAAGATAGAATCACTGCCCTAATCCCTGATACAGATGGACGTACATTAATTAGTGCTAGTTGGGATGGAACCATTAGACTTTGGGCTACAGCTAATCAACTAGAATTAAAGATCTTAGAAGGTCATACTAATTGGGTCACTTGTTTAGCCTTAAGCCAAGATGGTCAAACTTTAGTAAGCGGTAGTCGGGATAATACTTTACGTACATGGAACTTGAAATCAATATTACTTTCTCATCTACCTGCACGCCAAACAACGGTTGCTGACTTAGCTTGGGCAGAAAAAATGCTTAAGAGCAATAATATATCTAATTCTAGTCGTAAAGAGTTTGAATTTATTGCATCCCTAATGCGTTGGCGTAATAAAATTGAGAATAGTAAAGATACTCTTCATCAAATTGAAGTAGGCGAGTTTGAAATTGAACTTGCTAGTTAAGCTTTTGATGTTTTAATTTTTTTAATGCCTTGAAAAGCTTTTAACAAAAGCCTTTCAAGGCTAAGTTTGCTATCTAAGTTTGCTATAGTGATAAAATATTTGCTAAGTCTAATAATTTAGTATCGATTTGTTTGGTTTTACCTGCTACTTCTGATAAAGGAGTAGTTCCTACTTTTCCATTAATCCATCCAACTAAAACACCTGTTTGTTCTTTACTTAAACATTCTACTGCTGCTGCACCTAAGCGTGTTGCTAAAAGCCTGTCAAAGGCTTGAGGAATACCGCCTCTTTGAACATGCCCTAATGTAGTAAGCCTAAGGTCAAAACCATAGCTACCATCATATTCTTTACCATGTTCTTTAAAATAATGGATTAATTTTTCTGCATTATTTTGTGCTCCCTCAGCCACAACAATAATAGCGTGTTGTTTACCTCGGTTATAGCTATTGCGCATTTGTTCGGCTACTTGTTCAGGGGTAAATTCAGCTTCAGGGATAACTATTGCCTCAGCACCTCCAGCAATTCCAGCCATTAACGCTAAGTACCCACATTTACGTCCCATTACTTCAACTAAAAAAGCTCTATGTAAAGAAGAAGCTGTATTTTTTAAACGATCAATAGCTTCTAAGGCAATATTTAGCGCTGTATCAACACCAATTGTTATATCTGAGCCATAAAGATCATTATCAATAGTAGAGGCCACTCCAACAACAGGCATTCCTAATTGAGATAAAGCATAAGCCCCAGTTTGTGTTCCATTGCCTCCAATAACTACTAAAGCATCAATATTATGATGTTCTAAGGTGGCTAAAGCCTTTTTACATCCTTCTTCTGTGCGCATTTCAGGACATCTTGCACTTCCTAACATTGTTCCTCCTTGTTGCATAATTCCGCCTACATCGCGTGCACCTAGAGGGGAAATATTATGAGTCATTAAACCCGAATACCCATAATAAACGCCAAATGGCATCCAACCTTTATCTAAACTTGTCCTTACTACAGCCCGAATAGCCGCATTCATACCAGGAGCATCTCCACCACTTGTTAAAACAGCAATTCTTTTAATTTCCATAATTATAGTTTTTTGAACCTCATTTTAAGGGTTAGGATTAAAATATAAAAAATTTTCTATTATTTTGACTGCAATAAATATGCCAGTCTAGAATGCTTGCCAATAATATTTTTAATAAACCTTAAAATAAACCTTAAATAGTCCTTAAGGGGAATTTTTACCAGTTAAATTGGGGATTGGGTTTTTAAGACCAGCAAATCTTTATTAAAATCCTTTCTTAGATTTTTTTAAAAAGGAAATATCTTGAAAACAAAAATTCTAATTCTTTTTTTACTTTTTAACTTATTTGCTTGTCAACAAATACCAAAACAAGAGACTGATAAAAATAACGGCCAAATTGTTATAGATGAGATTGGAAGAGAAGTAAAGATTAATACTGAGCCTAAAAGAATAGTTTCTTTAGCTCCAAGTATTACAGAGATACTTTTTGCTTTGGGCTTAGGTGAAAGGGTTGTAGGAGTAACTTCTTATTGTAATTACCCCTCTCAAGCAGCAAAAATTGCACAAGTAAGTGATACCTTACATCCAAATCTAGAGATGATAATTTCTCTTAAGCCTGATTTAGTGCTTATTAGTACTGCAAGCCAGCTTGAACAATTTATGGCTAAGCTCTCAGAAGTTGGGATTGCTGTATTTGTTATTAAATCTCAATCTGTTGAAGGGGTGCTTAATTCCATTGAGCTAGTAGGTCAAATTACTGGTCATAAACTTCAAGCAAGAAGTCTAGTAGAATCCTTAAGAGCACGACTAGAAAATGTAAAAAAACAAAATCAGGAAAAAACACCTCCAAAAGTATTTTTTATAGTAGGAACTGAACCTTTAATTACAGCAGGAAAACCTGCTTTTGTAACAGATTTAATTAATTTAGCAGGTGGAAAGTCTATTTCTGATGATGTAGCAGCAGAATGGCCTGCTTATAGCGTTGAGAGTGTTATTGCTCGTGCTCCAGATATTATTTTATCGCCTGGAGATCATAATTTTGATACTAGCGATAGAGAAAGCGCCAAGGCTTTGCTTCCAAAAGGTTTAGAGGTTACACCAGCGGTAGTCAATGGAAAAACTTACAAAATAGATGGGGATTTAATCTTACGGCCTGGCCCTAGAATTATTGATGGACTTGAAGAAATGGCAAAAATCTTTCATAAAAAGGAAAAATAGTTGAAGAAAAAGCCTTATTTAACTCCACAATTCTTTGTCACAAGTCTAGTTGGTTTAGCCCTTTTACTTGTTTTCTCATTTGCCATAGCTTTACTTTATGGTAGCGAAAAAATCCCCTCACATTTAACTTTTGCTGCTACTCTAAATTACTTATTGGGAAAACCAAGCGGACTATCAATTGAGCTAGAAACAATTCTTTTTACCATAAGACTACCTAGAGCCATTTTAGCTATAATTGCAGGTGCTTCGCTTTCTGTTGCAGGTGCAGCACTTCAAGCACTTCTTCGCAATCCTTTAGCAGAACCCTATGTTTTAGGCGTATCAAGCGGTGCTGCTCTTGGAGCAGTTTTATCAATTGTTTTTATAGAATCTTTTCCTTTTAGTCAGCCTTTAGGGGCTTTTATTGGCGCAGCTTTAACTATTTTTATTGTTTATGTTCTTGGACAAGGACAAAGAGGCACATCAACCGATAGATTAATTTTAGCAGGTGTAATTACTACTTCGTTTTTATGGGCAGCTATTATTTTTTTATTAACTGTTGCAAGTAGTTCTAAACTAAAAGGTATAGCTTTTTGGTTAATGGGCGATCTTAGTAATAGTAATAGTAGATTACTTTTTAGCGTATTATTAACGAATCTTGTCTCAATAGTAATAATTTTTTTAATTTCGCGCTCTCTTAATTTGCTTATGGTAGGGGAAGAAAGCGCCTTAAGTCTAGGCGTAGCTGTTGAGAGAATAAAAATTATTATTTATCTTTTGGCTTCACTTTTAACAGGTGCAACTGTTGCAGTCGTAGGATCGATAGGCTATATAGGCTTAATCGTCCCTCATATTATTCGTATGGCTTTTTCTAGTGACCATCGGTTATTAATTCCTGCATCTGCTTTACTTGGAGCAAGCCTTTTGCTTTTAGCTGATACATTGGCAAGAACTATAATATCTCCTAGAGAATTACCTGTAGGGGCAATTACAGCACTAATTGGTGCACCACTTTTTGTTTATCTATTGCGTCGAACTGCTTGATTAGAAAAGCCAAGACAGTATAATTAGCATTATCTTTATTCCTAATAAAAATTTTTCTATTTGCGAGGCAAATTGTGAGTCCAGTTCAGGCTTCTTGTCCTGCATGCGGTGCCCCTGTTATTTTTAATGTTAGCACCTCAATAGTTGCAATCTGTGAGTATTGTAACTCGGCCTTAGCCCGAGGCGATCGCAATTTAGAAGATCTTGGAAAAGTTGCTGACCTTACTGAAACTGACTCACCATTAGATATTGGGTTAAAAGGTATTTATAAAAATGTAGGCTTTGAACTAACTGGACGCGCCCAAATGAAACATCCAGCGGGTGGAATTTGGGATGAATGGTATGCCGCTTTTGATGATGGCCGTTGGGGATGGATTGCTGAAGCCCAGGGTCGCTTCTATGTTACTTTTCAAACCCCTCTACTTAATCCAACTCAATTACCTACCTATGATCAATTAGTTGTCGGCCAGAGTGTTAGCCTTCCAGATGTTGCACGTTTAATGGTTGCTGAAAAGGGTATGGCTACAGCACTTTCGGCTAAAGGCGAAATTCCTTATCGCTTTATACCTAATAGGCAATATCCGTATTCAGATCTTTCTGGTCAGCAAGCTCTGTTTGCCACAATTGATTATGGTGACTTGCCTCCAACAGTTTATGTAGGTCGCGAAGTCCCATTAAAAGAGCTTGGTTTTCCTCCAGGTGTTGTTAAGGAACAAGAACTACGTCAAGTTAAGGCACTGCAACTTGACTGCCCACAGTGCCGAGGCCCTTTAAGTATTCAAGTCCCAGATAAAACTGAGAGGATGACTTGTCCTAATTGTGGGTCATTTCTAGATGTTACTCAAGGTAAGTTAAAGTATCTTGATCTGCCTAAACTTCAGCCTCTTAAACCTCTTATTGCACTTGGTTTAGAAGGTGAGTTTGAAGGTAAGAAAATGAAATTGCTAGGTTTTGTTGAGCGTAGCGTTTGGGTTGATAATATTCGCTATCCTTGGCAAGAATATTTACTCTATCACCCAGAAGCCGGTTTTCATTGGTTAGTTGTTAACAAAAATCATTGGAACTATGTTAAACCGCTACCTCCAGGTACAGTAACAGTAAGTAAATTAATTGGTGAAGCTACTTTTGCTGATAAAACCTTTAAGATGTTTGATTATGGGCGGGCAGTTGTTGATTATGTTGCAGGTGAATTTTATTGGAAAGTCGCTGTAGGGGAAATGGTAGATGCTACAGATTTTATTGCTCCTCCCTTAATGCTTTCAGAAGAAATGTCCCCTAATGAAGTTAATTGGTCGCTTGGAACCTATATTCCTAAAGAACAAGTAGAAAAAGCATTTAATCTTCCTGCTGGGTCTTTAGCTGAACCTTTTGATGTAGGCCCAACACAACCCTACACAGGTGTAGGAAACGAAATCTTAATTTATTGGGGAGTATTTAGTTTAATTACTCTAATGCTTTGGGTGTTTTTTGCAATCACTAGCAGTAGTAATGTAGTTTTTTCTAAAAACTATGTTTTACCAAAACTTGCTAATGCTACTGACTCTACTCAAATAATTTTTTCTGAACCTTTTGAGTTAGCTGCTAGAAAAAACCTTTATGTAGTTGCTAAATCAGGTGTTGATAATGCTTGGTTTTATTTTGAAGGCGATCTTATTAATGAAGAGACTGGACTTGTACAAAGTTTTTCTATGCCTATAGAGTACTATCACGGTGTAGATGATGGAGAGTCTTGGAGTGAGGGTAGTACAGAATCAACTATGTTTCTTTCTTCACTACCAGCAGGTAAATATACCTTACGCTTAGAATCTCAATGGAGTAAATGGCAGGAAGACGCAGGGCTTTCTATTGAAATTCGTCAGGGTATATCACGTGCCTGGCACCCTTTAATAATTTTGTTGTTACTCTTAATAATTCCCATCTATGTTCTTATTAAGAAGAGTAGTTTTGAATCAAAACGTTGGGCGGATAGTCCATTTAATCTTAATAAAACATATAGCAATGATGATAGTAGTCAATAATTTTATTAATTTTATTTATCTATAAGTTTTTATATGAATGCAAAAAAAGTGTATTTAATTTTTGGTGGTTTAATAGTTTTGCTTTATGCCTTAACTGGGTTTAATGGCTGGGAATATGGCGATAATAAGCGGGAAGTAATTCCTCCTAGTGTTCGACAATCACCGGGTGGGTATCGGTCATTTCATTTCTGGCATTCTGGCTACCAAGGGGGAAAATAATGTTACTATCTTTTATCAATCCAAATGATCTAATGTTATTACCATTTGTTAACGCTTTACTATTTGCTTTATTGGGGATGCTTTTATTTGGATTAGCTTTTTTTATTATTATTAAGGTTTGTCCTTTTTCTATTCGTAAAGAAATAGAGGAAGATCAAAATACTTCATTAGGAATTGTAATAGGTTCTGTCATTATTGGCATAGCTTTGATTTTATCGGCTGCAATTCTTGGTTAAAAAATGATCCGAACCTCAATAATTTTTCTTAATGTACTAATTATAGCTACTTGTGGCCTTGTTTATGAACTACTTGCTGGTACATTAGCTAGCTATGTTTTAGGTGATTCAGTTACTCAGTTTTCTTTAATTATTGGCATTTATCTTTCAGCAATGGGAGTAGGTGCTTGGCTTTCAGGCTTTATTGAAAAGGATCTAGCACAAAAATTTATAGAAATCGAGATCGCTGTAGCAATTCTTGGTGGCTTTTCTGCCCCTATTCTATTTCTTAGCTTTGCCCGCTTAAGTTACTTTCATATAATTCTTTACTTAGTAGTGTTTTTAATTGGTGTATTAGTAGGTCTAGAATTACCTCTACTGATGCGAATACTTAAAGATCAATTAGATTTTAAGGATCTAGTCTCTAGAGTTTTAACTATTGATTATATCGGTGCATTAGTTGCTTCATTAATGTTTCCACTATTTCTTGTCCCTAAACTAGGGCTTGTTCGTACCTCTTTAGTATTTGGCTTACTTAATGTTGGTATAGGATTTTGGGCTACTTGGACGTTAGAGCCTTTAATAAAAAAAGGTTTAACCCTACTACGTATCAAAGCAATAATTGTGGCTATTTTACTCTTAATTGGTTTAATTGGAGCAAATAAAATAACTTCTCTTGCAGAAGATAATTTATTTGCAGATGATATTATTTATTCTCGTACATCTTCTTATCAAAGAATTGTTGTTACAAAAAGTCGTGCAGGCTTTCAGCTTTTTCTTAATGGTAATTTGCAATTTAGTTCTGCTGATGAATATCGCTACCATGAGGCTTTGGTTCATCCTGCAATGGTGCTTTTTGGCAAACCAAAAAAAGTTTTAGTTCTTGGCGGAGGTGATGGACTTGGTTTAAGAGAAATTCTTAAATCTAAGGATGTTGAGTCAGTCACTTTAGTTGATTTAGATCCAGCTATGACACAACTTGCTGCTAATTTTCCAATGCTAGTTGAGCTTAATGATAAATCAATTTCTGACCCTAGAGTAAAAGTTATTAATCAAGATGCAATGATTTGGTTAGAGGATATAACAGAGAAATTTGATGTAGTTATTATAGATTTCCCTGATCCAAATACTTTTGCCTTAGGTAAACTCTATAGCACAAGATTTTATCGTTTATTAAGAAAATCCTTAAATGAAGGTGGAACAGTTGCAGTTCAATGTACTTCACCACTTTTTGCTAGAACGTCTTATTGGTGTATTGTTAGAACTATTGAAGCAGCAGGTTTTTCAGTTAAACCCTATCAAACTGCTGTTCCTGCTTTTGGTGTTTGGGGATTTGCACTTGCTAAAGTAGGTGATTTTGAAATACCTAAACAAGCCCCTAAAAACTTACGTTTTCTAAACGATGAAACGCTTGTATCGCTTTTTACTCTTTCTGCTGATACTAGCGCTGTTGCAGTAGAAATTAATCGACTAGATAATCAGATTTTAGTTCGTTACTATGAGTCTGAATGGCGGCGCTATCAATAGTAGAGCAATAGTAAAATAGTAAAATGAAATTTACCAGACGAGAAATTTTAACAGCCTTTCTAAGTAGCCCTTTAGCTTTAAGTGCTTGTCAAAACCCAACTCCACAATTTCCAAAAGGTGAAATTATTAATACTTCTCAGGAATTAGGCCATAAAATCCGCGATGGACTAAAACTAGAACCTGCTTTAGATAATTGGAAAAATATCAAAATAGTTATTGTAGGCGGTGGCATAGCTGGGCTATCTGCGGCTTGGAGACTTAAAAAACTTGGGTTTGAAGATTTTATTTTAATTGAACTAGAAAAAACTCCAGGTGGTACGGCTCGTAGTGGAGAATCAAAATTAGTCTCTTATCCTTGGGGCGCACATTATGTGCCTGCTCCTATGAAAGAAAATGTTGCACTTTTAGAGCTTTTTAATGAGATGGGAATTCTAGAAGGTGAAGATAATCAAGGTCAGCCCATTGTGGCAGAACAATATCTTTGCCGTGATCCTGAAGAACGATTATTTTTTCGTGGGCGCTGGTATGAAGGACTTTATCTTTATGCAGGAGCAAGCGAAAAAGACTTAGCAGAGTTTAAGGCTTTTCAAAAAGAAATAGATCGATGGGTAGAGTGGCAAGATTCTAAAGGGCGTAGAGCTTTTACTATTCCTATGGCAAAAGTTTCAGATGATGTAGAAGTTACTGACCTAGATAAAATTAGTATGTCTACTTGGCTTAAGCGTTACAACTGGACATCTCCTAGGTTGCGTTGGCTTGTAGATTATTCTTGTAGAGATGATTATGGCTCAAGTATAGAAACAACAAGCGCTTGGGCAGGGATTTTTTATTTTGCTTCTAGAATGGCTAAACCTGGCGCTACTGCACAGCCTTTAATTACTTGGCCTGAAGGCAATGGACGACTTGCAAACTATCTCTATAGTCAAGTTAAAGACAAAGTACGCCTAGGCTTAGCAGCACTAGAAATAAACCCTATTAAAGAGCTAGAAGTAGAGATAACTACTTTTGATCAAAATACAAGTCAAGCTTTTGGATTTCGTGCTGAGCAAGTAATTTTTGCAGCACCACATTTTTTAACTAATTATATTATTCGCCCCTATCGCGATAATCCCCCTAAACATGTTGAAGCCTTTCAGTATGGGGCTTGGATGGTAGCCAATCTTTTTCTTCGAGATCGCCCTAGTCAAATTAGAGCGTCATATCCGCTTTGTTGGGATAATGTTTTTTATGAAAGCAAATCGCTAGGTTATGTAGTTGCAACTCATCAAAGAGGCTTAGATTATGGTGCAACTATTTTTACTTACTATTATCCTATTACCGAGCTAGATGTAAATGTTGCAAGAAAAAAGCTTTTATCAACAGATTGGCAAGGTTGGGCTGATGTAGCATTAACAGATATTTCTCAAGCTCATCCTGATATTTACACTTTAACAGAACAAATTGACATAATGCGTTGGGGACATGCGATGGTTAGGCCACACCCAGATTTTATCTGGAATAAATCAAGATTTGAGGCTGCAAAACCCTTTCGTAATATTCATTTTGCACATGCTGATTTAAGCGGAGTTGCTCTATTTGAAGAGGCTTTTTATCAAGGTGTTAGAGTAGCAGAAGAAATTTTAACTTCACGTAATTTAAAATTTAAGTCAATAATTTAAGCCTAAGAGCACAAATAACTTGTACTGTTAATTACTCTTAGGCAGGAAAAATTAAGTCATAATTTTTTAAGCCCTAACATGACTCATTACATACTCAGAGAGTGCTGTAATTGTTAGTGAAGGATTAACTCCTACATTTCCAGTAATCATTGAGCCATCACAAACATACATATTGTCATAGCCAAAGACACGACCTTCAGGGTCAATTACACCTGTTTTAGGGCTTTCACCAATACAGGCACCTCCTAGAATATGGGCTGTAACAGGGCATCCTAAAAGAACTTCTGTTGATGAAGATTTAGGAATGCCATTAATTTTTTCAGCTAAGCGCCTAGTTATATCATTTGCAACAGGAATATATTTAGGGTTAGGTTCTCCATGTTCTTGAGCAGTTATAAGATTTATAGAACCACCCAAGCCCCGCTTAGGAATTAACCTAATTGAATTATCTAAAGTCTGCATAGCTAAAACTATTGTGCTACGTTTTGCCCAGTCAAAAGGCCAAATGCTACGACAAAAGTCTACAGGGTGTTTAGCAATATTAGATAAAAACTTTAATGGTCGTGTAAGTTTTGACCCATCAGCAGTTAAATAGATAAACATAAATGTATTAATATCTGATCCAGCAGGAAATCTTACCATTTCAATATGAGTATGTTCGTCAGGAAAGATACTTGAGGCAATAGCCACGCCTTTTGAGTAGTCTTTCTCTTTATTTCTTGCTGTAACTGCTAGTACAGACTCGCTATTAGTACGAACAAATCTCCCTAGCTCATCTGATAAATTAGGTAATGATCCTCTAAGTTTACAATCCATAAGAAGTTTCATAGTTCCTAATACACCTGCTGAAAAAACTACGCCTCTTGAGGTTAAAACTTGAGGGTCTTTATTTACCCAAGCACCGCTTAAATGGCTAGTTACACGATAACCACCGCCTGCAATGGGTGCTACATCAACAACTGTTCTTTCAGGAAAGACTTTTGCACCTTCTGCTTCTGCAAAGTAAAGATAATTTTTATCTAGACTGTTTTTAGCTCCATGTCTACAACCAACCATACATCCACCGCATAATGTGCAACCAGTCCGCTCTGGCCCTTTACCGCCAAAGAAAGGATCTGGAACAGTTTTACCAGGTTCACCAGTAAATATACCGATTCGAGTAGATCTAAAAGTATGTTCTTTGCCAATATCTTTTGCACAAAGCCTTAATGCATCATCAGCAGGGCCAAGGAAAGTTGAATCAACTACTCCAAGCATTTTTTCTGCTGTATGGTAATGAGGCATCAACTCTTTTTTCCAATCCTTAATCCCTTTCCACTGTTCGCTTTCAAAAAAAGCATCTTTTGGAATATAAAGAGTACTAGCATAGACTAGGCTTCCACCACCTACGCCAGAGCCACTAACTACTAGTAAATCTGGAAGTAAGGTATAACGCATAATTCCATACATTCCTAGTTGTGGTGCCCAAACATACTTGCGTACATTCCAATTGCTTTTAGGAAAATCTTGGTTTCGGTAGCGTCTACCACATTCAAGTACTGCTACACGATAGCCTTTTTCTGCAAGTCTATGAGCAGCAACGCTACCACCAAAACCTGAGCCAATAATTATATAGTCATAGTCAAAAGACATTTTTTACCTTTTATTGATACTAGATTTTATTGATACTAAAATTAGAGGAATATGTATAGTAATAATAGCCTAATATCTTAATTACCAGTTAGCCTAATTTACTATTTTGGATTATTTTTAAGCCTTACTTTTCTTTAGAAAAAAAGTCCTTAACTACTTGTGTATGAAGAGGGAAGGCTAAGTCCTGAAACTCCTTTATAATCAAAGCTTCGGTGCTTTCTTCACTTTCGATAAATTCTGATATTTCTTTTGATGAGCGTGCTTTAGCTAGACCAAAAATTAAGACTGTTCCATCAGGTGCGCTTAAAACATTAAAAAGTGTTACTTCTGAGGCTTCGATTTTAACTCCTGATTCTTCATAAAGCTCTCTTGCTGCGGCTGTTTGCCAAGATTCACCTAAATTAATATAGCCCCCTGGTAGGGCTAATTGCCCTTTTTTAGGTTCAATATTTCTACGAATTGTATAAAGTCCATCATCTACTGGAAGCAGTATTACAGCAACGGGAGTTGGGTTAAGGAAAGTGGTATTTTGGCAATTACTACATTTGCGAGGCCAAGCATCATTAGGGTTAAAAGCACTTCCACAAAAAGAGCAATGAGAGTTTCTTTTATACATTTAAAATCCTCCAAGCTAAATATAGGTTTTCAATATTTTCTAATGCTTATGGTTTTATTGCTAGGCTATGACGACCAAGTAAAGAATAAACTGTTAAGTAATCTTCTGGCAACTTTTTTAGTGCTTGCAAATGTTGATTAACTGTTTGGTAATCCTCTCGTGCAAAAGGGCCTGTTAAGGCTTGTGAGGGTGTTTTAGTTGCAAAGTTTTTAATAGTTCCTTCAATTAATGGTAGTAACATTTCTTTAGCCTGTTCTTGGCTAATACCACATTCAATCAACATTTTTAGGCTTAAATCTAGTAACGCTACTAAATGTCCACAAGACATTACTGCCGCAGCATGGTATAAGGCTTTTTTATTAGGCTCAATAGCAACAGATTTACCCTTTGTAAGTTTAACTAAATGCTCAGCAAATGTTTTAGCTCTTTCATCTCCCTCAATACACCAATAAATTCCTTCTATTTCTGTTATAGATTTAATAGGTAGAGCAAAACTTTTTAATGGATGTATTGAGCCTACACTAGCTCCTAGTTTGGCTAAAGGTAGTAGTATCTGTGAGCTAAGAGCACCTGCGCAGTGAAAAACAATAGTTTTTTGCCAAAGATCTGTTTTATAAGTAGCTAGGCGGCTAACGATATTTGAAATTACATTATCAGGGGTTGTAATAAATAATAAATCAGGGAGAGGGAAATTCCAGCTAGGCTCGCTTGTTAAAGTAAAATAATCTGTTTGCCAAGCCTCAAAAGCTTTAATGGTTTGCTGAGAGTTACGGCCAATAACTGTTTCTATATGATATCCTATTTCTTTAAGTAAAAAAGCTAGTGTGTTTCCCACTCTACCAAGCCCAACTATAGCAACACAAAGGCTTTTACTCATCAATTAAATCTCTCCGGTTAGAAAAATCAAGTGAAAGTCCTGGTTCATCAGGTAAGCTTTCTAGCCAGCGTTCAAAACGATCTTTAAGGTCTTGTTTAGTCATTTTATTATTTAATTTAACTGCTGGTAGAAGGCCAACACTAGATTTTAATGTGGTATCTAGTATGTTATTAAGTCTTTCTACTCCATATAAAGTTAATTTACGTGCTTCTCCGTTAAAGAAAGAAGAAAACAGAGACTCTATTTTCTTTTTTTCCTCTTCTTCTATATCAGTTAAAGATTTAAGTTTTACTTTATATTGAGTTAGTAATTGTTGATGATAAGTAGTTGCTTGGTCAATAAGGTTTTTTAAGACTTCTAAAGAAACCTTAACATCTACTCTGCGATTGATTCTAAAAGAGCAGTTACATACGCTTTGAGCTTGTAGTAATTCTTTTACAGGGAGTTGACAGATAGAGACTTTAATATTACCAACTATTTCTAAAGCCACTAAATAATAATGTTGGCTAGCAATATTAAGCTGAGACATAAGCTCAAAAGTACGCCATTTATCGCTATTTAATATTTCTTCTAGCTCAGTTATTTGTGTTGGGGACATTAAATTATCATGCAAGGTAGCGTAAAAATCTATATAGCGACTTTGAAAGCTTTTATAAACTGTTTCATAGCGCTGGCGTTTTTCTTCATCAAAAAGTCTTTGAGATTGATCTAGAAAAGCTATAAGCTCATTTCTTTCCGCTTCTATTTGGCTATCATTTGTACGTTCAGCAGATAAAATATAATCTTTTGTTCCTAAGAAAAAAGGAAGCCATTCTAAAAAATTAACTAAAATAGTTAACTCATTAACTGCATGGAAATAGACAGTATCTTTTGCTCCAAAACTATCTACTATTTGGCATAGTGCTGTTTCTACAGCTATATCTTCATTTAATAAACTAGTTACTGCACTACTAGCCGCATCAAAGTATCGACGACAAGAAACAACCATCTGCCATAACCTAGTAGTTACTCCATCTACAGGTAATTTTTCTAGCCTGTCAGCAATCGCTAAATTAACCCAGTTTTCTTGCCAAACCCTTAGTGCATCACAAATTTCTTGTCTACTTGTAGGGTTAATTAAATCTATAGGAGTTTCTTGAGCAGTTAAAAGAGAAAACCATTCTGCTAAAACTTTAGGGGGATGAGTAATAGTAGTAGGTATACGAATATGAGTATAATGGCTAAAATTTTCTTCATTGGCTAAATTAGAAGCAGTTAAAACATCGCTATTTAGTTCGGAAGTAAGTTCTATACGCCATTGTGAGACTAAAGCATACAATATTAATTTTTGTGGTATAGATTTTAGCCCAAAAGGTTCTGCTCGTAGCTTTGCATATAAGTGCTGTATAGGTAGGCTTGCCCCAGACTCTAAATCATTAAGTGCCCTAAGTGTTTCATTAACAAAAGGATTATCTTCTATGTCTATTTCATATTGTCCACTTGCACTAGAAATAGACACTAGTTTTAGTGCTAGAGCATAGTTTTCTGCACAAGCTTGAGTTATTTCTGAATATGGATCTAATTTAGCAAAAAGATTTTTAGCAAAAATTTCTATTTCATTTTCATTTAACTCTAGAGCAAAATTGGGATGTTCTGGGTAACGTATTAAGAGAGACTCTGCTAATAAAAATGAAAGCATTTCTGCTACTGTTGAACCTGCAATAACAGATTGAAAAATTAAGATAGGTCTTTCAGACCCAGGATTAATAAATTTTCCATTATCAACATAAAGACGTTGAAATATTTCTTGTACCTGAAGATCAATTTTTTCTTGCTCTTGAGAACAATTAATTTTTTCTTGTGTTAACTGCTCTCTTTCAAGCCTTAAGACTAAAGCTTGCTTAAGTACTATTATATCTTCTTTAGTTGGAGTATCAGGTATCCAGTAAATTAAAGTAGGTGGGTTAAAATAAGGAATATCTATTCCAATTTCATAATTAAGAGGGATTAAACATATTTGCCAGTCCCATTCACAAGTTGGGTTTAATTGATATTCTCCAGTTTGTGCTTCTACAAGTAAATCTATTGGTAAAAGTTCTTCATCATCACTTAAATCTGGGGTTATTAAATCTACTCCAAGAGCTAAATTTGTTATTGGGCTAGGGCTAGGATTTGTGTTAATAGGAAAAAGTTCAACATCTGTTCCTACTTTTAATATTCCATACCTAGTAGTGTTACGCCATGAAACTGTTAATTCTGTTCTTAAGGTTTCGCCTAATTTTAATGCCCAATCAGAGAAAAATTCTCCTCCAACAGTGACTAATATTTCTGCAAGCCCATTATCTGTATCAGCTATTCTTTCAACATATTCTAGGATTATATCTTGAGGTGAACGTAATGCTTTAATAAGGAAACGATAAGTTGCATTTTTACCATCACCTATAACTTCTAATATGTCTGGAGTAGTTTTAAGAAAACAATCAATAATTGCATTTATACGTTTAACTGCAACAGTAAAATCACGGTCATCATAAAGCAGGACAGAATCAGCTAACTTACTAGCTGTAACGGGTTTATTAGCTAAAGAGAATAAAAATAGGGCTTTAAGAACTAGCTTAGCCCACATTTTCTCATCAAAACCAGTTAGTTTTGGGATACCTGTTTGTATTATTGAATCATAGGCAGCAAAAATTCCTGATAGATAATCATCTTTTCTTAAATCAAATTCAAAGGCATCAAAAAGCTCATCTAATGCAGATAAATTTAATCCTCTACGATTAGTGGCTTTAGAAGCTGATGAGCCAATAAAACCAAGTAAAGAAAAGCTTTTTGAATACATCCTTAATCCAGAAGCTACTTCTAAAACTGCTGGGTGAATGGGGAAGAGCGCAATAAAATCATCTCTAGACCAAGCAAATTGAGGCATTAACCTAACAATCTCTCCATAGAGATACCCTATTTCTTGACGTTGCTGATCATTTTTTTTCAAAATAAACCTATCAGCAATATCTCTTAGGTTAGATGGATGGATTTTTTCAGCTTTGAATTTAGTAAGTATTTCGTCGGCAACTTCTGCTAATATATCATCGTCTAGAGTAATAATTAGGCTTTGAAATTGATCACGAAAATGCTCAGACATTCGATTTAACCAATGAACTAGCTGTGTTTGGAGCCTTTTATTAGCTCTCATAGGAATAGATAACCCATCAATAAATAGAGCTATTATGGTTCCAGGTTTTAACTTAGACTTAATTAGTCTAAAGATTCTAGAGTCAAAACTAGTACTTTCCCATTCAGCATCAGTAAATATAAGAGGGCTATTTTCACGTGTTGCTAATTCTTCTCTAAGTAGGTCTAAAAGATTTGTAGGTTCTTCAGAGGTAATTTCTAATTCAATGGGGAAAAAATGTTCATCCGCTAGCTTACCAGCAGATGAAACTATGGCGGGATCTCTAAGTGCATTAGAAAGACCAGGAGAAGTAACTAAAGCTCTAATTAATGCAAGTAAATGGCTTTTACCAACACCTTTTTGCCCAGTAATCAAATAAGGGCCGCGCTGTCCTGCTAGGGCAGCCAGTAAATTGCCAATATTTTCCCTTAAACGCCAGTTAAGTTGATAAGCCCTTACCACTACATCTCCACTAACTCCTTTGAATTGTGTTAGTTGAGCAGGGGATTGAACCTCAACGTAGGCTTTTATTTGTTGAACAGCCATAATATTTTTGCTTTTTTATAGGAGGATTAGTAAAACTCTACCATAGTCTTAGCTTTAGCTGCAACAAAGTGATAAAGAATTTCTTAACACTACTGTTTTCAATAGCTTATCTATGCAATCTATTAGTAGTTATAGCTTACTTAGCAACATTTATAGCTTCAGTTAGGGTAAATCTTTTTTCATAAATAGCTTTACCAATAATACAGCTATCAACTCCATCTTTTTCTAAAGCTTTTAAGTCGCTAATATCGTCTAGTTTACCTATTCCCCCTGAAGCCGTAATTTTAAGTTTACTTGTTTGAGCAAGTTTTTGAGTCATTTTAAGATTTGGGCCTTGTAACATCCCATCTTGAGCAATATCAGTATAAATTACTCTTTCTATACCAATTTCTTTTACCTGTTTAGCTAGTGAAATAGCCTCTACTTCTGTAGTTTTTTCCCATCCTTGAGTAGCTACCATCCCGTCGCGAGCATCAATACCAATAGCTAAATGCTTAGCATATTTTTTGGCTAATAAATTAAGAACTTTAGGGTTTTCTATAGCAATTGTTCCTAGAATAACTCTAGAAACGCCTATTTCAAGCAAAAGCTCTAAAGTCTTTTCATCTCTAACTCCACCGCCAAACTCTACTAAAGCCTTTAGTTCTAGCACTATACGGCGGACAATTTCTAGATTTTTTGTAATAGTCCCAGAAAAAGCTCCATCTAAATCAACAATATGAATCATTTCTGCACCAGAATCTAAAAAACTAGCTGCAACACTTAATGGGTCTTGATCATAGACTTTTACTTTTTCTTTTTCTCCTTGGCTAAGACGAACACAGCAGCCATTTTTTAAGTCAATTGCTGGAAGAATTAACATTTATTTACCATCCTAGTTGCAAAATTTTTTAGTAAAGTTAAACCTGATAGTTGGCTTTTTTCTGGATGAAATTGTGCTCCAACAACATTATCTCTACCAGCAATCGAGCTAAAATTTATTCCATAACTAGTTGAAGCAATTAAATCACTCTCTAAACTAGGTTGTACATAAAAAGAATGAACAAAGTAAAAATAAGTATTGCTAGAAATATCACTTAAAAGAGGGTGATTATAAGTTTTATGGATTTGGTTCCAACCAACATGAGGAACACTTAAATCATTTTCTGGAAAACGAATGACTTTTCCAGCAAGAAGCCCTAAGCCTTTATGAGTACCAAATTCCTCGCTTTCTTCAAAAAGAAGTTGAAACCCTAAACAAATCCCTAAAATAGGCTTTCCTTCTTTAGCTGCTTTAATAATTAACTTATCAAAGCCAGTTGTTTTTAATGAAAGCATTGCATCCCCAAAAGCCCCAACTCCGGGTAACACCAAAGCTTCAGCCTCTTCTAAGACTTCTTTATCACTACTTATTTGTACTTTTATATCCATAGCAGCAAAAGCTTTTTCTACACTACGTAAATTCCCTACACCATAATCAATTATTGTAATCACTAGTCTTACCTTTCTTCTAGCTTAAAGTTCCTTTTGTAGATAAAATGCCTTGAACACGTGGGTTTGGTCTAGTTGCACCTGAAAGAGCACGAGCTACAGACTTAAAAACTGCTTCTAGAATATGATGCTGGTTATGTCCATAAAGTAACTGAATATGGATATTAGCCCTAATAGCATCAGCAAATGAATGCCAAAAATGTTCTGATAGCTCTACAGCAAAATTACCAATTATAGGTCTTACTGCTGCTGCCTCATAAACTAAAAACGCACGCCCAGATAAATCAACCACAGTTCTAACAAGTGTTTCATCCATTGGCACATAAGCAACTCCATAGCGTTCAATTCCTGTCTTATCTCCTAAAGCTTCAGCAAAAGCCCTACCTAGAGTTATAGCAGTATCTTCTACTGTATGATGGTCATCAATATGTAAATCACCTTGACAATTAATTTTTAAGTCAAAAAGGCCATGACGAGCAAAAAGTTCTAGCATATGGTTAAAAAAACCTATTCCTGTAGAAATTTCTGAACTACCTTGCCCATCAAGGTTTAAGCTAATTTTTATATCAGTTTCTTTAGTTTTTCGGGTTACATTTGCTTGTCGAGCCATTTATTATTTTTCACCTAAGTCTTTTCTTAAAAATTGTAAGGTTTTATAAAGTGAGGCATTTTATCATATTAAAGACCACATATAAAAAGTACCTGATTGAAAAATACCTGATTAAAAAATATCTGATTGAGCAATAACTATCTATGTATGTCATTTTTTATTGCTAAAATATTTCTAACTATCTCCACACCACCCATCTAAGCTATAATTAACAATAAATTAGCCTTATGTTAGCCCGGTAAGTAGGTCTAGTATTTGTGGTTAGTTTAAGGAGATTGATTATATGTTGTTATTACCAATAATTCGCACTCAAATATATAAGCTTATTATTTTAAGCATATTTGTTGCAATACTTTCACATTTTGCTAGCAAAGAAGTTCTAGCCCAAACCGCACCAGATTTTTCAATAAGCGTTAGCCCACCTGTAGCTACTATCCAAGCAGGTTCATCAGTAAGTTTTACTATTTCTGTAACTAAACAAGGGCCTTTTAACGCTACAGTAAATTTTTCTGGAGGCTCTGCAAATGGAATTTCTGTTAGCTTTTCTCCAAATTCTTTAAATCCTCCTGGAAATGTGACTATGACAGTATCAGTTACCTCTTCAACTGCTCCAGGTAATTATACGGTTAATATTAGCGCCTCAGGAGGTCAATTAACACGCTCTGCTTCTGTAACCATAACTGTTCCTCAACAAAACTTTACACTTACTGCTTCACCCTCGACTCTACAAGTAACTCCTGGTACAAATGCAGTATTTAATGTCTCAGCAAATACCGCTACTGGTGCTAGGCTTAATGTCTCGCTTAATGCTAATAGCCAATTAAATGTTACTTTTGGTAATAGCACTATTACCACCCCTGGAACAACAAATATGACTGTTAGTGTTCCTCCTGACACCATTGCTCGGTCTTATGTAGTAAATATTGTAGCAAGTTCGCCAGGCTCGGTTGCTCAAACTACTTCTGTTACTGTTGATGTAAGACCACTGCCAGACTTTATGTTAAATCTTATTCCAGGTTCTATTTCTTTACCTGCGGGCGAACAAACAGAACTCGTGGTTAGTGTTTTAGGCTTAAATAGATTTGAAGGTACAGTAAATCTAAAAGTAGAAAGTGAACTCACAGCTTTTCTTGGTAGTAACTCAATATCTGGCTCAGGAACTTCTAGTTTAAGTATCTCTACTAGCCGAAGCACTGTTCCAAAAAATTATCCAGTCACAATTATAGGCACTAGTTCAATAGGAGGAGGAGTAGTAGAAAAACGCGCTACTGCTATGGTATCTGTAACAACAGCACCAGATTTTACATTAATGCTAAACCCTGCCAATTTAGAAACCTCTCCAGGAAAACCTGTTAGCTTTTCTGTTGGAGTCAATGCCTTAAATAGGTTTAGCGACATAGTGGTTTTATCCTTTAATACTTCTAACCCTAATATTACAGCTACAAGTAGTGTACCAGGTATTGCTCCAGGCTCACTAGCTAATATTAATGTTAATGTTAGTGCTAATACTTTAGCCGGTAATTATGATATTAATGTTATTGGGATGGCTAATGGCTTGCAGCGTACTGCAATATTTAGGCTTGTAGTAAAAAATGATTTTGATCTAGTTCTTAACCCAACATCACAAAGCATTACTGTTGGTCAAAAAGCAAGTTTTACTGTAGGTATTAATCCTAGAGATGGTTTTAATGAACAAGTAGCTTTAACCGCTAGCTCGCCACAAAATTTAATTCAAGTAAGTCTTTCCGCTAATACAATAGGAATAAGTACCACATCTACAATTACTCTTACTACTAGCCCAACAACAGAGCCAAAAGATTATTTAATTACAATTTCAGCTACAGGTGGAGGAATTACCAAAACTGCTACATTTAATTTAACGGTTAAACCAAACTTAGGAGACTTTACCCTTGCAGTTAGACCTAATCAACAGAGTGTTTCTGCTGGTAAGGCCACATCACTTAACCTAGATATACAAGGCCAAAATGGTTTTAGTGATTTAGTAGCTTTAAGGGCTGAGGTTGCAGAAACCTCTATACAAATTGGGTTTGCTCCAAGTAGCGCTAAACCTGGTGATAATGTGTCTATAACCATTACCACAGCTAATACTACAGCCCCAGGCAATTATAATATTAGAGTTATAGGTACTTCAGGGGCATTAATTAAAACTGCTGATTTTGTTTTAACTGTTACTCCAGCACCACAAGAAGCTTTCTCACTTGCAATTGCTCCAAATACACAAGATATAGTTGTTGGAGATGCTGCAATGTTTACAATTGGGGTTGTAGGGCGTAATGGTTTTAATCAAACTGTTGAACTAAGCGCTAGTTCTCCTGATCCTAATATTCAAATCAATTTTGCTAAATCTAGTTTGACTCCAGGCGCTAACACCTCAATTACAGCAGTGACTAATAGTAATACTCCTGCTGGAACCTATTCAATTATGGTTATGGGCAAGGCAGGTAGTGTAGTTGTTACTCAGCCTATTACTTTAATAGCACGTGTTTCAGCCTTACAAGTTTTGATTAGTTTTGATCCTCCACAAACAGGAGCTATTGCTCCACCTCAAAATGTTAAAGTTCTTGCTGTAGAGTTAAAGAATCCTTCTAAAGCACAAGAACTAAGAAAAATCCACACTTTAGCCGATTCTGATATAGCAGGATTTAAGCTTTATCGATTGCCTCAACCCGCAGAAGGTCAGCCACAATTAACAGAAAAAGACCTAGTTAAAGATGAAAACCTAGTTGCTACTTTAGGTGCAAATGATACAAGTTTTGTTGATCGTGTAAATACAAGTAAAAGCTCTTCAAATAACTTTGTTTATAGTGTAAGTACTTTTTTTGGTAATGGGCAAAATAGTAGCGGCTCTCAACCAACAGGAACAAACCTACCAGTAATTAAAAACCCTGTTTTTCTTAAAGGTACTATTTTAGTTGACTCTCCTGATTCTTTTATTCAAATGGGGGCAGTGATAATAGTAAATGGTATGGATGAATATCCTTTAATGTTTGATACTACTGGAACTCGTTTTACTGTAGCAAAGAAAAAAGGTGGTTCAATAACAGGCAAAACCTTAAAGAAACTTATTACTAAAGGAGTAACTGTACAATTAACAATAAAAAATCCTGATGGTAAGCTTTCTATTGCTAGGAGTTTAACACGAGCTAAGTAATTACATTTGTAAGTAGATTTTAAGTCTTTGCTCTTAAAAGCGCTCAGCTAATAGCCTTGGGCGCTAAAGAGCTAGACATATTAAAACTTATTGTTGGTAGAGGATTATTACTAACTTCTATAAGGATAAGCTTAGGAACTGCAATAGCCTTTGCAATAAGCCATTTAATGTCAGATTTTCTTTGTGGTGTTAGCCCAACAGACCCTATAACTTTTTTAATTATTCCTAGTTTACTAATGGCCGTAGCTTTGATTGCTAGTTATGCACTTTATCAAAGTAGTAATTTTCCCAATTTGATAAAATTGATTGTGAGGTTAAATTTATTACTGAGAATAATAATTTATGAAGAAAATTGAAATAAAAACGACATCCTTACCAGGAAGATGTGAAGTGTGCCATCAATCTGATCAGTTTGATCCTAATACGAATATTTGTTTTCGTTGCCAAGTTGATAATGATGAAATGAATGAAATTGACCACAATGAAAGTTTTGGAAACGCAATAGTGTATAAGGATTTTTTGCCTAAATTATTGAAATATAAACCAGAGGAAAAAATATTAGAATTTGAACCTTTTCCTAATCTAGTTAAATCGGTAAATGTTTGGACTAAAGTCAATGATGTTAATATAATAAACATCGAGACTTTAGTATTACCTAATATTTTTTCTACCAGAGAACATGGTTCTGGAGATACTTGTTTAATTACAAATCAAACTACTGCTTGGCATCAAATTATCAGAGTTTGGTATCGACCCAAGTAACAACATTTTGTATAGAATTCTTTTAGATGAAGCCTTGAACTATTGCTGTAAAAGCAAAATCTCCATTCCCTTCTAAAACAGTGGCTTCTGGCGGTAAACATTGAGCTAGAACTTCATTAGGAATAGAAAAAACAAAGCATATGGCAATAAATACAAATAATAGTTTAAGCACAAAACTAGCAAGTCTAACTTGAAGCATTAACCTCACTCCTACATCACTAATTACCAATATTGAGTAATCTTAAGCGTTGCGCATCCTACGACTACATTTGGCTCGTGCCAAATTAGTCGCTAGACAAGCAAGGCAAAGCACGAAAGTGCTTAATGATCGAAATAAAAACAAAAAATAAATTGAAAAAAGAGTATCTATTTGCTAAAGTTGCAAATGGCACGGCAGCACAAAGTGTTAGCACGACCAAATTGAAATAAAAACAAATAAATAAACAAAATCCTATTTATTTGTATTAATAATAGATACTTAATTTTCGTAAACTCGTCGGCGGAAACGACCACGAGGCGTATGTGGGCTGAAGTTCCCGCTACGTACCGAGGATGCCGGTCATTCTCTCAATTTATGGCACTTTGCATAAGTTGTGGACAATGAAGCCGCGACTACAGTTTGAACGCAGTGAAAACTTAGTCGTCGGTGCATTCACAGGAGAAGTAGGGATAGGGGTGAGAGATAATAGATATGGAATTTATCTTAAGTTTAAAAAATAAAGGCAGCCCTAAAGGCTACCTTTATTTTTGTAAAACTAGTTGCTATAGATTTTTATACTGTCATTATTTCATGTTCTTTATTCTTAGCAACTTCATTAATTTTTTCTATATGAGAGTCGGTTAGTTTTTGGGTTTCTTCTAAACCATTTTTCTCATCGTCTTCAGTTATTTTTTTATCTTTTTGTAGTTTTTTCAAATGCTCATTAGAATCTCGTCGAATGTTACGCACTGCTGTTCGGTGATCTTCAGCAATATCTCGAACCATTTTTGCTAGTTGTTTGCGTCGTTCTTGATTAAGAGGAGGGATAGGAATGCGTATCACCCTACCATCATTACTAGGGTTAAGTCCTAGATCAGATGAACGAATAGTTTTTTCTATTAAGTTTAATATTGAAGGATCCCAAGGTTGAACTGTAAGAAGTTGGGCTTCGGGAGCGCTAACATTTGCTACTTGGGTAAGAGGTGTTGGTGTGCCATAGTATTCTACTGAAATATTATCAAGTATATTTACAGAAGCACGTCCTGTTCTAACGGTTGATAGTTTCCGTCTGGCATCTTCAACTACTGTATCCATACGGGTTTTAGCGTCTTTTATAACATCTTTGAGCATAAAGGCTTCCTTTCAATGGGAAAATTTTTCTGCCCATAATTTAAGATAAAATTTGAAGTATTTAATACAAAATAATAGGCTCTTAAATAGGTTTTACCTTGGCTTAAATATTAGTACTAATTGAAGTACCAACATTTTCTCCACGAACAACTTTTACTATATTCCCTTGTACACGTAAGTTAAAAACTCTAATGGGTAAGTTATTATCTTTGCATAAGGCAATAGCAGAAGTATCCATAACTTGTAGATTTTGCTCTAAAACTTGTTGAAAAGAAACCGAAGAAAGCAGTTTAGCATTAGGATCTTTTACTGGATCACCTGTGTAAACCCCATCAACTTTAGTTGCTTTAAGAATAACGTCAGCCTTGATTTCTAAGGCTCTTAAAGCTGCGGCACTATCAGTTGTAAAGTATGGGTTGCCTGTACCACCAGCAAAAATGACTATACGGCCTTTTTCTAGATGACGTAAGGCACGACGGCGAATAAAAGGTTCAGCGACCTCTCTCATTTCAATAGCTGAGAGTACTCTAGTAGGAATGCCTGTTTTTTCAAAAGCATCTTGAAGAGCTAGAGCATTAATTACAGTAGCTAACATTCCCATATAATCAGCAGAAGAGCGATCCATACCAGCAGTTGATGCAGCAACACCACGAAATATATTTCCCCCACCAACGACTAAGGCAGTTTCTACCCCTAATGCATGTACTTCTCTAACCTCTTGAGCAATGCTAAAAACTACTTTTGGGTCAATTCCATAACCACGATCACCCATTAGCGCTTCACCACTGAGTTTTAGCAAAATACACTTATAAGCAGCTTTTGTTGCTGGCATATAATTACCTTTAATAAATAAAAATATCTAATTGCAGACATAAAAAAACGCCCCTCATTAAGAGGGGCGTTTTTAGAACTATTTCAGTGCGGCGGCAACCTCACTGGCAAAATCATCTTTCTTTTTCTCTATGCCTTCGCCCATTTTGAAACGGACAAATCTACGAATACGAATGTTTTCGCCAATTTTAGAAACCATTTGTTGCAATAAAGCGCCTACAGTAACTTCATTATCTTTAATAAATTGTTGTTCTAGTAAACAGATCTCAGAATAAAACTTAGACATTCTACCTTCTACAATTTTATCAATAACGGCTTGAGGTTTATTTTTATTCTTTTCATCGTTTAAGGCTTGTTCACGAACAATTGAACGCTCTTTTTCTAAAACTTCTTCTGGAACCTCATCTTTGCTTACATAACGGGGTTCAGCAGCACAAACATGCATTGCAACATCTTTAACAAATTGTTGGAATACATCGCCACGAGCAACAAAGTCTGTTTCACAATTAACTTCTACTAAAACTCCAACTTTACCACCCATATGAATATAAGAGCCTACAACGCCTTCTGCGGCTACACGGCCTTCTTTTTTCTTAGCAGAGGCTAAACCTTGCTTACGCAAAATATCTATTGCTTTTTCTTCATCACCTTGGGCTTCAGTTAATGCTTTTTTACATTCCATCATTCCAGCGCCAGTCTTTTCACGTAAAGCCTTGACTGCTGATGCTGTAATTTCTGCCATTTAAGACCTCCAAAATTTTAACTAAACTCTAGTTAACAAAATAATCTATTTATTATCCTCTTGTTCGCTAACATCTTCATCTTCAGCATCTTCGCCTAAATAGCGGGCTTCAATTTGTTGAATAGAAACAGATTGACTATTTGATCTACCTGAAGCAGTTGCAGCAGCAACGGCAACTTCTGTTGGCTCTTCTTTACCTATACCCATTTGCCGACCTTCAATAACTGAATCAGCAATCTTTGAAGTAAAAAGTCTTACTGCTCTTAAGGCATCATCATTACCAGGAATAACATAATCAATACCATCTGGATCACAGTTAGTATCAACTATAGCTACAATAGGAATACCTAATCTATTAGCTTCACGAACAGCTATTTCTTCTTTTTTAGAATCAATAATAAATATGACATCGGGAAGTTTAGCCATATTTTTAATTCCAGCTAAATTCTTTTCCAAGGCATCACGTTCGCGCTTTAATTGAATAACCTCTTTTTTTGGTAAAGCATCAAAGCGACCATCTGTTTCCATTGATTCAAGGTCTTTTAGTCGTCTAATTGAGCGTTGGATAGTTTGGAAGTTTGTTAAAAGCCCGCCTAACCAGCGTTGATTAACATAGTATTGTTCACAGCGAAGAGCTTCTTCGGCAATTGCTTCTTGGGCTTGGCGTTTTGTACCAACAAGAAGAAAAGTTTTACCCTCTGACGCAGCTTGTGTAACAAACTTTACAGCTTCTTTAAAGAGGCGTTGAGTTTTTTGTAGATCAATAATATAAATTCCATTACGTTCACCAAAGATATAGTCTTTCATCTTTGGATTCCATCGCCTGACCTGATGACCAAAATGTACACCAGCTTCAAGCAACTCTTTCATAGTTACTCCAACAGACAAGTTGCCCTCCTAATAGGTTTGCGAGTTTAAGCCTAAAGCTACAAGCCCAGCAACACCATATAAAAATGGCAACTCGCGCTTGTAGCCAGTGAGATAAAAAATTTTTAGCGTTTTGAGAATTGGAAGCGTTTACGAGCGCCTTTTTGTCCATATTTCTTACGCTCTTTAACACGTGGATCTCTAGTAACAAAGCCAGCTTTTTTAAGCTTACGGCGAAGTTCCAAATTAAAATCCATAAGAGCGCGAGTTATGCCATGACGCACTGCACCTGCTTGACCAGAAACCCCTCCACCATGAACATTAACTAGAATATCAAATTTACCATTTGTATCAGTTAAAGCTAGTGGCTGACAAATAATCATTCTATGTGTTTCGTTTGGGAAATAGCTTTCTAAGGATCTTTTATTAACGGTAATATTACCTTGACCAGGACGAATAAAAACTCGCGCAACTGCGGTTTTACGTCGGCCTGTACCGTAGTTTTGTACAGTTTCTGCCACTTTTTTCTCCTCATTATACTTTTTACAGTATTTATTTTATTAAATAAACTCTAGGCGCGACGACGAGGTGCTTGCATTTTTACTGCTAACTTTTCGGGTTTTTGTGCCTGATGTGGATGATCTGGGCCAACATAAACACATAATTTCTTAACCATTGCACGACCTAGTTTGTTTTTGGGTAACATTCCTGCAACTGCGTATTCTAAGATTCGCTCAGGGTGTTTTGCAAAAAGATCTTTTGCTGAAATTTGCTTTAAGCCGCCAGGCCAGCCCGTATGATGGCGATAGAGTTTGTCTTGCCATTTATCACCAGAAAAAATAACTTTTTCTGAATTTACAATGATTACATGGTCTCCAGTATCTAAAAATGGAGTATAACTAGGTTTATTTTTTCCCATTAAAATCATTGCTACATTTGATGCTAATCGACCAACTGTTAATCCAGTTGCATCAACTACATACCACTTGCGTGAAGCTTCTAAGTTTTTCCCGCTTGGGAAATTTGTTGAAAGTGTTGACATAAGCTTGAAAAATCTCCAAAAGGACGTAAAGGGACGAACGGAAAGGATAAGAAAAATACTGGTTGCTGTCAAGCATAAGTTGTCAGTCTTTTTGCCAAAGACGGCTAGACAATGGTGATAAATCCATTATATGATTGCCAGCTTATATAAAATAGTGTTTTTTTATGTCTACTGTGTCTAAAGATAATACTGAAGAAAACAATATAGAATCAATCTTAACTGCACCTCAAGCAGTTGAGAAGAGACTTGAGAAAAACATTATTATTTCAATTATTTTGTTTGTGCTATTTGCATTTTTATTTGGAACCAAACGGTTTGCTTTTGGTGTCACTATTGGGACAATACTTTCTTATATTAATTACCGTTGGTTATATAGCAGCTTAAAGAGCATTCTACTAGATGTAACTCAAGGCCAAGAAGCACCTAAAGGGCTAGGAGCAGTTCGTAGGTTTATTTTTAGATGGCTACTTATTTTCCTTACTCTTTTAACCTCCGCTAGTCTAAGTGGCAGAGAGCTAACTCTTGGTATTACTATAGGGTTACTTTCTTTTGTTGGTGCAGTAATGCTTGAAGCAATAACACAAATTAGCTCAGTGCTATTTCAAAAATAATAGCTCTCTATGATAGATTTTTTAAGCTTTTATTATATTAGTAAATGAAAGGACTTGTTAATGCTAACAATGTTTTTTTGGGCAGAAGAAGCAGCTAAAGAAGATAAAGGCGGCCATCATGTAGTTTGGATTGCAGAGCAAGTTAATCATATACTTGGCCCTGTTGTTTATCCTATCCAAGAAGCAATAATGAAAAATATTAACCCTAACTGGCAAGGCGATCCACATAATGCTATTCCAGAACATATTACACTAGTGGTTATTTCTGTACTACTTTGTACTGTAGGGCTTTACTTATTTCGGGGCAAACTTTCAGTAGATAATCCATCAAACCGCCAACAAATTGTAGAAGGTATTGTTTTACAAGTAAGAGATCTATTAGATCAAATAGTTGGAAATCCTTATGGTCGTCGCTACTTAGCAGTTATAGGCTCTTTTGCTATTTTTATTCTTATCTCAAATTTAATGGGTATTATTCCAGGACTAAAAGCCGCTACTGCTAGTACTAACGTTACTTGGGCACTAGGTATAGTATCTTTTCTATATTATATTTCTAGAGGCTTTATGCAACAAGGTGTAGGTTACTTAAAACACTTTATGGGTGGCCCAGACCTGCTAAAAGGCTTTTTAATTGCCTTTGCAATGCTTATCTTTGTAGTAGAAATAATTAGTAATGCTTTTCGTCCCTTTACTTTAGGACTAAGGCTTTTTGTTAATATTTATGCTGATGAACAGATAGCAGATATTGTTGGTGGTCTTGTTCCAATATTACTACCATCAGGCTTACTTGTTTTAGCTGTCTTTGTATCATTTGTACAGACATTTATATTTGTAGTGCTTTCTTGTGTTTACTTAAGTGAAACAGTACCACACGACGATCACCACGATGATCATGGCGATCACCACGCAAAAGCACACTAATGATTTTTATATTTATACTTAACTATAGAGACATAGCTCTAATATAGAGACATAGCTCTAATATAGAGACATAGCTCTATATCTACTATATTGTGGCTTTTTATATTTGTTCTTTGAGGTAAAGTTTTTCAGACTTGCAATTTTATAAATTTAGCTTTATTTCGCACTGTCTGGAGCCTTGCTGTACGGTGTCAAGTGTTTACCGGGTGTTGAAAGCGTAATCATACCCGCAACTGAAAAGCCTAGCCTCTAATTTTGATCTTTACTTAATCTAAACCTACAAACACTCAATTCAAGAGGAGAAAACGATGAAATTTAAACTTATTAGACTTTTGTCAGTTGCTTTAATGATGATGTCAGTTGCAGGAACAACACTAGCTCAAGGTGATGGTGCTGCTGCTCCTGCTCTAAAACTAGGTGCTTTAGCTGTAGCTATTGCTGCATTTGGTGGTGCATTAGGTGACGGAAAAGCTATTGCAGCCGCTTGCGAAGGTACTGCACGCAATCCAGGTGCTGGCCCACGTATTTTTACTATGATGATTCTTGGTCTAGCCCTTATCGAAACACTAGTCCTTTTAACCTTCGTAACAGTACTATTACAAGGTTAATTGCAGGCAAGTAAAATTTTTAATAAAGCCAGCGCTGCTTTTTAGTAGATTGCTGGCTTTTCTCTTGATTGAAAAAAGCGATTATGCGAAAGTAATATCTTCACAAAAGAATGGAAAATCCCCATATTTAGGAAAGGCTAGGCCACATGGAAAAGAAAGTTCTAGATAGAATTTTAACTATGGCTGTTAAGAGTGGTGTTTCTGACATTCACTTTCAATCAGGAAGTGTACCATTATTTCGCTATAATGGGGCGCTAATGGATGTAAAATATGAAGTTTTGACTTCTGCTGACACTGAATCTATAGCCCGTATTTTACTAAAAAATGAGCGCTTACACGATTATGATGAGTTTGTAGAGAGAGATATTTCTTATGGGATTGAAGGTGCAGGACGATTTCGTGCTAATGTCTTTAAACAACGAGGTACTTTTGCTGTTGTTTTGCGTGCAATTCCAATTGAAGCCCGTACATTTCAAAATTTAAGCCTACCTCCTACTCTAGCCGATATTGCAGATCTTACCCGAGGACTAGTTTTAATAACTGGAGCAACTGGAAATGGTAAATCCACTACTATGTCTGCAATGATTGAGCATATAAACCGTAATCGTAAAGTACATGTGGTAACTATAGAAGATCCAATAGAATTTCTTTATAAAAATCAAAAGGCTGTAATTACTCAAAGAGAAATAGGCGAAGATACTCGCACTTTTAGAGATGCTCTTAGAACAGCACTACGTCAAGACCCCGATGTGGTTATGGTAGGGGAAATTCGTGATGCAGAGACTTTTGATACTGCTCTACGTGCAGCAGAAACAGGTCATTTAGTAATGAGCGCTATTCATACTACAGACGTACAAAAAACTATAGGACGTTTACTAAGTTTTTATCCAGCAGAAGAACATACTTCTGTACGTTATCGTATTGCAGAAAACCTAGGCGCAATTATTTCCCTACGCTTACTTCCTCATAAAAGCGGCAATGGTCGAGTTCCAGCAGTAGAGATTATGCGTACAACTCATGCAATTCAAGATTGTATTAAAAACCCAGAAAAGACTAATGAAATTAATGCACATATGGAAAGAGGCCGAGATCATTATGGTATGCAAAGTTTTGATCAACACCTTTTACAACTCTACCATGAAGGAAAATTAAGTATTCAAGTAGCTAAGGCTGCTGCTTCTAGCATTGGAGACTTTGAACGCGCACTTACCCTAGAAGGTGCATAATTACTTGGACTGTTTATTTTTCAATCTATTATCTACATAAATTAAAAAGCCAATCTAACTTTTAGAATTTAAGTCAGATTGGCTTTAACTATATTCTAAAAAATAAATACTTTTACTTTCTATTTCTAGCTTCTGCTAATTGTTTAGCGTTAGGAAGTTCATTAATAGCTCTTAATGTTTGTTCATCGCCTTCTAAAAGCACTTGAGTCCCGACTTCTGTTCCATAAGCAGCAGTAACAACTTCTTCTCGAATTCTACGTTTAACATAATCTAAATTTTCATTAAGTTGAGCATCAGTTACCTTAAAGTCAGGTTTATTTGCTATAAAAGTTTGGAAGGCAGCCACAACCTTATCATTTATTACATATTCATCTTCTGTTAGCTTATGATTAAAGGTTGTACGGTTTATCTTAAATTGTGATTGTCCTGGTACAAGCCCTGTAGTAAGTTCTCTAGCAAAAGCAAATGTTGCATTAAATAATTTTGCTTTTATAGTGGTAAATTCAGATAGTTTAACCTCTACATCTGGTTTAATACCACCACCGCTATAAACATCTCGGCCAGAGTCGGTTCGATGTTTTTCGCCTACAGGCTCTTTAGCTCCGTCTTTCTTAAAATGTCTAGTGTAATATTCGTAGAATGATAGCCCTGAATAATCACGTTGAATTAAGCGCCCACTAGGGGTGTAATATTTAGCTGTAGTAAGCGTAAGTCCAGAGCCATAAGGCAGTCTAAAAACTGTTTGGACTAGACCTTTACCAAAACTGCTATCACCAACAATTATGCCTCGATCATGGTCTTGAACTGCACCAGCAACAATTTCTGAAGCAGAAGCAGTGCTACGATTAATTAAAATAACTAATGGGATATCTTCAGGGTTAGAATTAGTAGCTTCATAGACTCTTGATTCTATAGCTTTATCTCTACCCTTAACAGAAACAACGCTTTGCCCTTTTTGTAAAAACACATTGGACACTTTAATTGCTTGAGTAAGAAGACCTCCTGGATTATTACGCAAGTCTAAAACCATAGATTTCATACCTTGAGATTTAAGACTTTCCATAGCTTGAAGTAATTCATCTTCTGTAGTGTGATTAAAGCCTCCTACTAAAGCAATATAGCCTACACCAGGTTTAATCATATAAGAGTTGCGAATAGATGGTAGAGGAACGGCATCTCGAACTATCTTAAAAGTAAGAGGTTTAGGGACTCCTGCGCGTTCTACTTCAATTTCTACAGGTTCGCCTTTTGGCCCGCGAACATGTTCTAATACTTCTTGAGTTGACCATTCTATAGCAGGTTTATCATTTACTTTTAGAATAGCGTCTCCATAGCGCAAACCTGCTTGTTCTGCTGGTGTACCTTTAATAGCAGAAAGAATAAATACCCGATTATTACGACGATTAATTGTTACTCCAATACCAAAAAACTGACTATGTTGTTCGCTTTGTAATTCTTGGAACTCTTTACTATCAAAGTAATTAGAGTGAGGATCTAAAGTGCGGAGCATGTTTTGAATAGAAGCTTTAGTAAGATTTTCATGCTTAATTTCATCTACATAGTGTGTTTCAACTATGTTAAGAGCTTCAGTAAAACTACTTTCTATATCAGTTGCTCTAATTTGTTCTGCTCCTGGGGGAGTAGCTTGAACTTTGCGTCCATAAAAACCACCTGCTAAAGTTCCAAATAGGATTATTGCAAAAATCATTAAAGTAAAATATCTAGTTTTTTTCATCAAGTCCTCACGAAATGCTAGAAACATATTTTGACGAAGTGAGCAAAAAAGCATTTGAACTATAGCATATCAATTATGCTGATGATAAGAAGATTTTTGCTTATGTCTAAACAGTAAGCAGATTATAAGTTTTAAGCTCTTAAGCTATATAAACGGTTTAAGAAAACCTTTTATGCTTAGAGATTTAAGAGATTTAAGAGATTTAAGAGATTTAAGAGATTTAAGAGATTTAAGAGATTTAAGAGATTTCTTAAGACGTTTTCTTACTTATTTATCATTTTTGGTATTTCCAACTATAACAAATGGTGCCCAATAGTAAGGAGCTTGCCAACGTTTTTGCTCCCAAATCGCTATTTGTGCGGCTCGCAAGGCTTGAGCAGGTTGTAAGTTTTTTGCTAGTCCTTGATAAAATCGGCTCATTAGTTCAACCCTAGATTCATCTTTTATTGTCCAAAGACTTAAAAGAGTTTGTTTTGTACCAGAATGAATTAAGCCCCGAGTTAAAGCATAAAAGCCTTCTGAGCGAATATTTTTTCCCATAGTTGTTCCACCAGCACTTATAACTAAAAGCTGTGAAGTGAAAGGTAAATTATATAAGTCTTTAAGTTTTAAGAAGTTATCCTGTTCTTTAGCATCATTATCAAAAAGCGATAGAGCAATACCTGATATGGCAGGGTTTTTACTATTAATAAGAGCATAAGAACTTAAGTGAGTTACTTGATAGTCAGAGTGTTCTGGATTAAATGTAGATACTCTGTTAAAGGCATCTCCAAGGGTTTGTTTAATTTTTTCCTTTCCTAAAGTAGTAGTTATTTGTTTAGTTTCTAGGTCGGATAATGGTAGACGAGGGATTCTATAGCTATTGTTAAAGACATCTGTATCATCAGCAGCACGATAGGCAAGTTCTACAGAAAGCCTTGCAGGGTCTTTAAGTGATTTTAATATGTCTGTTGCCACTGCATTTTCTTGTCTAGATTTTTTGCCTTTTCCTTGTAATCGTTCATCGTCTACAGAAAGTATTGGGTCAGCAAAAAGTGCTACTTTTAGCTCTGAAAGTTTTGTTTTACTAGTTGAACTATTAAGTAAAGTTAGTGAGTGTGCAGAAGGCAGAATATTTATTTCATGGGCAATTAATAAAGGAACTTTTTTAGTTTCGTCTACTGGGTCAACTAGGGCTGCAAAGGGGATAAAATGAAGTGCTCCTTCGCCTACAATTAGGAGTTTAGATTTTCCTAGTTTGTCTGCTATGGGTTTTAAGAGTATTTGGCTTAAGGTATTAGAAAGTTCTTCTACTAGAGGGTCAGCCTCAGCTACAGCAGGGCGCTGATTAACAGGTTTTGATTGTTCATATTTTATTCGGCTATTACGAGCAGACAAACATAAATGAAACTTTCTAGCTAAATCTTCTATTTCTGCTTTTTTAGATAGCTCAAAGCTTTCAACTTTATTTGGTGTAATTACCCAAAGATAACTATGTTGGTCTCCTAACCAATATTCAAGTAGGATTGTATCCTTATCTAAAAGTTTTTGTGTTTCATTTAGAGCTATTGGATCAGGATAGACTAACTGCCCATAAATAGGGGCTTTTTGTTTTATTTCTTTTTGTATTTGCTCATATTCAGCAGAAAATTTTTCTAAATCTCTAGTAATATTTCCTAGCTGTTGAGGGCTATAATCAGCACTAAGTAGTTTCATTTGGCTACGAATTTTATTTCTAATTAATTGGTTTACCTTACGTTCTTGTGCTATTAATTGGGGTGAGACATCGTTAATTGTTGGGCGGATATTGGTTAAAATATCTTGTAAAAATCGGTTTCTCGCTCTTTCATTAACTTGAAAAGCTTGTTTTTGATATCCCATATTAGGGTTGGTTTTACTAAGTTGCATTAAAACATCAATATAAAGATCAAAATAACTACGTAAGGTAGTAAAATTAAACTCACGAATTTCTTGTTCAGTGATTTTTAATGTTGGGGAATCAACAATTTTTAATGCTGCTTCAATTTTAGTCTTTGCTTCAGCTAAATTAGCTGTATCTCTTGCAACGCTAGCAAGCCCATAGAGCATTGCTGCTTCACCGCTACGATAGCCAAGGCTTCGGAAAATATCTAAAGATTTTTGATAGTTTTCTTTAGCTTTTTCTTTTTCTCCTGCATTAAATTGAACTAGGCCAATATTACTTAAAGCAATGGCTTCGCCTCGTTTGTCATTATATTTTAGGAAAATATCTAAAGATTGATTCCCTTGATCAATAGCTTTATCAAATTCTTTAGCAAAAAGATAAACAGAAGAAATGCCTAGGCGAGTAAAGGCTTCTGCTACAACTATGTTTTTTTCTTTATATTTTTCAATAGCTTTATTGTAACTATCTAAGGCATCATCTTTCTTTTCTAGTGCTGCATAGACTAAACCCATACTAGCTAAAGTGTTAGCCTCGGCCTCTTTATCGCCAGTACTACGAAATGTATCTAGGGTTTGCTGATAGTTATTTAATGATTCATCATATTGCCCTAATAAATAAAAAGCATTACTTAAGCTAAAACGAGCAGATGCTTCGGCGTTGATTTCGTTTATTGCTTGATATGCAACAATAGCCTGGTAGTAACACTCTATAGCTTTAAAATAATCTCCTGTTGAAACTTTTGCGTTACCAATAGCTGCAAGAGTATAGCCTTCACCATAGCGGTTTTTTACTTCTATCCAAAGCGGGAGCGATTGTTCATAATAGTTTAAGGCTGTTTGAAAATCATCAATTACATAATAAACACCACCTATGGCTAGAAGGGTAGTAGCCACGCTATATTGTTCGCCTAGTTCTTTCCAGATAGCAAGGGATTTTTCATAGTAGTCAATAGACTTTAAATTTTCATTTAGTGAGTAGTAACAAAGGGCTAAACCGCGTAAGGCTTTAGCTTGTTCTTTTTTATTTTCAGCTATTTGGAAAAGTTCTAGTGCCTGCTCATAGTTTTTGATTGCTTCTAGAAATTTTTCTCTTATTCCTTGAGAAAATGCAATTTCAGCTAATACTTCTAACTCTCGGCCTTGTAGTAATGCTCTATCTTGTTTGGTTGATGGGCGTTGTTCTTGTATTTTTACTATATAATGGCCTATTGTTGGAACAGATAAACTTTTATCTTCAACACCTATAAGCCTTATTTTATAATCACCCTCCATATCAGCAATCATTACTAAAGCTTCTTGGCCTTTAGAATTATCACTAACCTCATCTAGTTTTTGTCCATTAGGGTCAATAACTTCAACTATTATATCAATGCCTAATTGATCAACTGTTAGTACAAGAAAATCCTGTTTTTTTAATGGTATAGAATAAATATGAGGTTCTTTGTTACTTAAGATGCGATCAACAGGCTTATTAGGCTCAAGTACTTTAGAATCTTGAGTATTAGCATAACTATTGCTAGAAAAAATTAATATTAAAATAATGGCTATAGAAAAAATTAGGTAATGATAGTTTTTAGATAAAGTTTTACTTTTAACAAGCGATAATGTTGCGGCCATAGCATTTTCCTTGAGATTTAATTTTTGTGCTGTAAAAAGTACTTAGATTTAGAATAAAAGCTTAGAACCCAGACTTAGAATTTTTGTTCCCAAATTTTGCTTTATTAAGATTTTATTTTGGAGTTAATTTTATTAAGAGCTTTATTAGAAATAGATTTAGCCACTCTTTGGTTAGAAATTATTTTAGGAGATTGAGTTTTTAAGCTTAAGGCTAAATTTTTGAAGTGCTCAAGTAGCTTAGAAGGCTGAAGAGGTTTAGTTAAATAAATGTCTTGTTCTCTAAGAGATAGTTCTTGAAAAGAATTTTGTTCCCAAAAAGGAATAAGTAAAATCAAAGCTGGAAAATTAGGAAAAGATTTAATTTCTTCTAACACAACCGTTATTTCAGCCATTATTTCATCATTAATATTACTAATGTTCCAAATAACTATTGTAGAAGTATGTTGATTAATAGAATTGCTAGCTAAATATTCTAATAATTTTGCTATGGATTCTATTTGTTTAGCATTTATTTCCCATACTCTTAACTGTTTTACTAGTGTAGTAACTAAAGTCGAGCTTTCCCCTATAACTAATGCAGATATATTACTTAAAATAGGGGTTTCATTACTAGAGCTATCATTTAAGGGCAGTATTTTAAGAAATTTAGCAGTAAAGAAAAAAGTAGTTCCTTTATCAATTTCGCTTTCTAAAGAAATTTCACCACCCATTAAAGTTACTAGTTTCTTACATATAGATAGACCCAAGCCTGTGCCTCCAAATTTACGGCTTATAGAAGAGTCTTCTTGAATATAAGGCTCAAAGAGAAGTGCTTGATTAGCTTTGACAATACCTTTTCCAGTATCACTTACACTAAATTTTATTAAGACTTGAGTTTTGGTTTCTTCCACTAAGCTTGAAGAGATTGCAATAGTGCCAAATTCAGTAAATTTAACGGCATTACTAACTAAGTTAGTTAAAATTTGGTATAGTCTTACCGAATCGCCTTTTACTAAAGAAGGTAAATTAGGATTTATAAAGGTGGCTAATTCTAAGTTTTTATTTTTTAAGGTAGATGAAAACAAGCTTATTAATTGTTCAATAATTTGTATTAAGCTAAACTCTGTTTCTTCTAATTCTAATTTATTGGCATCTATTTTTGAAAAATCTAGCAAATCGTTAATTATAGATAGTAGGTTTTGGCTAGAGTTAATTATAGAGTTTGAGTAACTTCGTTGTTCATCGCTTAATTTTGTATCTAAAAGCAAATCTGCTAAACCAATAATACTACTAATAGGGCTGCGAATTTCATGACTAATTATTGCTAAGAATTTAGACTTTGATTCATTTGCTTTTATTGCAATTTCTTTAGCAATTTGTACTTCTTTATTTTTCTTAAATAGTTCGGCAAATACTGCTACTTTTGCAGAGAGAATTTCTGAGTCAACAGGCTTAAAAATATAATCAACTGCTCCAGATTTGTAACCTTGTAATATTGTTTTTGAGAGTTTTGCATTAGCAGTAACAAAAATAATAGGAATTGCAGATATATTTTGGTTTTCTTTAATTATTTTAGCTACCTCAAGCCCAGATAAACCAGGCATTTGCACATCCATTATTACTAAGGCAAATTCTATATTAGATAAAAAAACTAGTGCTTCTTTTCCTGAAGAAGCTTTGACTATGTTATATTCTGGATTTTCTAAGATGGTTTCTAGTAAAGTTAAATTATCTTCACTATCATCTACAATTAAGATATTAATTAACCCTTTTATGTCCATAACAATATATTGTATTGCTAGAAAAAGGCAAATGCTTGTATTTATATAACGCTAGCTTAATGACTTAAAGATAATTTTAAGCACTTAAAATTTTGACAGCGACTATGCTAGCATAAGTTATAGTAGAATACTATTCTATTATGGGTATGCTAGAACCTCTAGCTATAGAAATTCTTTAGTCTTCTTCACTTAGGCTAATTTTTTTAGTTCGGGTACGTTTTTTTTCACTTTGCTGCTTTTTATTTTCATGCTCATGTGTTTTAATAGCCTTTGGTTTATCCGTAGGTATTCTTTCAGGGGGAGTATAGTTTAATTGGGCAAGTTTTTCTCGTAATCTAGCTAAACACATTGCTTTATTACGGTGTTGGCTGCGTTCTTGTTGACAAGATGCTGTAATACCTGTTGGAAGATGAGTTATTCTTACTGCACTATCGGTAGTATTAACGTGTTGACCGCCTTTTCCACTAGCTCGAAAAGTTTCTACATGGCATTCTGCTAGTAGTTTTTCGTCTGATTCTGGTATTTCTATTTTTTCCATAAACTTCTTTCTATAAACTTCTTTCTATAGTTTTTTTCAGTTTCTTAATACACTATCTGTCATCCAACAATTTCTATAATGACCTTTAGTTTGTCTAGATAGGCGAAAAACATAAACATTTGAATTATTATTTTCATCAATTATAGTAACTACCTGTTCTGCTTTATCATCGTCAATAACCATTGGGCCAAAATAAGCTTTTTTATGATCTAAAAGAGGTGCATAAAGAGGGTTTTTTATCATTTTAATAAATCTTGCTAAAGGGCCTGTAAACATTTTATTGCTAGGAGAAGCAAACATAAAAACTGCTGCAATACCTAAATCATCTCCTTTTTTACTATTATTTTTTAGAGAATTAACTTGGTGTTTTACCACTTGATCAGGAGGAATTTCTGGTATTGGTTTTAATAGATAAGGTTCTAGTGGATAAGCAGACATAAGAGCTAATCGCCTTGAGTAATCAAAAAATTTAAGATTTTTTATACATTAAATTTAATTCTCGTTGTTGTTCTTCAACTCGTTTAATTAATAGCAAAATTAAGTTAACTATTTTAAGCATTAGGAAAAATTTCTTTAGCAATTTTATAGGTTTGGGTATGTGCTTCAACTGTTAGCTGAATAGGTTTAGCATATCCCCCACCTAAGGCTAAGGAAATAGGAATGTTATGCTTTTTACAATTAGATAAAACTATTTTGTCTCGTTTTGCCAAACCTTCTTTAGATAAAGCTAGGCGACCTAAAGTATCTTCCTTAAGCGGATCAACACCTGCTTGAAAAAAAACTATATCAGGTTGAAAATCAAAGACTTTTGGCAATGCATTTTCAAGTAAAGCTAAATATTGGTTATCGCTTGTATTATCTTCTAACCCAATATCTATTGTAGAAGGGACTTTATGCAGTGGGTAATTTTTTTCCCCATGCATACTAAAAATAAAAACTTCTTTTCTATCTCCTAAAATAGCTGAGTTTCCATTACCTTGATGTACATCTAGATCAACAATCGCAGCACGATGGATTTTCTTATGTTTTAATAAGTACAGAATAACAACAGCAATATCATTAAATACACAAAATCCTTCTCCAGCATTTATAAGAGCATGATGAGTCCCACCAGCTAAATTTCCAGAGATTCCTATTTCTAGCGCTACTTTTGCTGCACAAAGTGCACCCCCAACAGAGGCAAGTGAACGGGTAACTAAGGATGGACTCCAAGGAAAGCCTATTCTACGCATTGCTTTAGAATCAATTGTGCCACTGCAAATTGATTCAACATATTTACGGGTATGGGCTAGAGTAACTATTTCTGGTGATACTATTTCAGGCTCGTATAGTTCTTGTATAGCTAGAATACCTTTTTCTAGTAAAGACTCTCTAACTAAACGGTATTTATTCATAGGAAAACGATGTCCATCTGGTAGTTCAACTATGTATTTATCCGTATAAAATACTTTCATTTTCCTTATTTGTCAGAAGAGGAGGGATTTAAGTCTAGTGCATAGGCTTGATCACAACGTGAGGCTAAATGATCGCTACAAGTTATTGGGCGAAAACCATAGCGAGTATAAAGACTAATTGCTTCTACTAGCACAGAAGCCGTTTCTAACTCAATACGCTTAAAAGATAATTCGCGTGCTTTAGCAAGCAAATAGTCCATCATTTGCTTGCCTACACCTTTGCCTCGGGTTTCTTTAAGCAAATACATTTTTCTTAGTTCACAAACCCCAGGTCTTAAGTAAAATAAACCACCTGTTCCTACTATTTTGTTATTTTCATTTTCTAGAACTACAAATATTCCACCAGGAGCAATATAGTTTGCTTCAACGTCATTTAGGTCTTTATCTGTTCCTTCAGGATCGTTTTTTAAGCCATATTCAGCTAAAACACCAAAAACAACATTTTGAATTTGTTCTTTGTCTTGATTTGTTGCTAATCGGATTTTCATAATTGTAAATACCTGCCCACTATTTATTTAGGGCTAGGTTTATCATTTAATAATCGAAAAGAATTAAGGAAACGAGTAGCATCATCTTGGCTATTACCATTTCGAGTAAAAGCAATTATTGCATACATATATTTTCCTACTAAATAAAATCTTGCTTCGGTTACTCCAGGAGGTTCGGCTGTTTCAAATTTTATTGTAGCACCAGGATAACCACCTAAAGGAGTATTTAATTTATCTATAGCTCTTCCTTCGGCAGTAGTAAGAAAATCATTTGCTGCTCCTTCAACTGTTGCTTGGGCTGATTCTCCAAACTTAAAACCATCTAAACGCGCTACACCATAGGTTCTAGGCCCAACATCTAATTTAACACGGATTTGAGGAGACTTTTCTTCTGCAACTTGGCCTGCTGGCAACAAAACCGCAAAATTACCACCAGTAGAAACATACTCTTTCCAACCTGTAGGAACAGTAGGCTTTTGATTAGGCTTTTGCACTAGATTAGCATAAGTAGCTTTTTGAGGAACTAAAGACAATGTAAGTAAAACAACTAGCATTAAAAATATAATAGATCTTTTCATACTAACTCACTTAATTTATTTATTGTGATTATTGTAATTATTGTGATTATTGTGACCATTACTGGTATTTTGATTTATAGATTTAGGGCAAGTTTGATGAAAACTATGTTTAGAAACATATTGTTTATTTACAGCCCAATAAGCAATTAGACCTAATAAAAAAGCTAGGGTAAACGCAAACATACCATAAAAAAGCTTACTACTCATAAAAATCCCTCCAATTTGTTTGTTAAATATTATAGAAGGTGGTAGGCAAAAGTATAACTAGCCACTCTAGCCTCTGCAATAGCTGAAAGAAAAGCTTATTTAGCACTAGCAAACACCAAACTACTTAAAATACATAACATTAATTACTTTGCAAAACCAATTTAGTAGGATAAATTAGTAGGAGTTTATTAAAGCCTTAAACATCAAACCTAAGTCCTATAAGGTTTACCTAATATACCTAGTAAAATTTCTTAGTATGATTTTTATATGCGTTTTAAGGTTTTGTGTAAATAAAACAGGGGTTTAGAGAAAGATATTTAACAGATATTTTAATTATGAAAGACCAAAATTATTTAGTTCGTGATATACTAAAAATGCTTTTATATTCCACCATCTTTACATTCTATTAAGCAATAAAACTAAGGATTGAAAATCACTAAAAGGAGCCATAGCTATGCAATGGTTTAATAACTTAAAAATCTCATCCAAACTTATATTTGGTTTTGGGATTCTTACACTGTTACTAGTAGTATTAGGGTTATTTTCTACTTGGCAACTAAAACAAGTAAATGATAAATCTGCTGAAATTTCAACAAATTGGTTGCCTTCTGTTACATTTACTAGCGATATGAATACTAATACATCAGACTTTCGTATTGCTGAATTGCAACATATTTTATCTTTAACCGAAGAAGAGATGTCTGGTTATGAAAAAAATATGGCGCAAGCTATGAATGTTTTTAATAAAAATGACGAAGCTTATCAAAAACTAATTTCATCTGATCAAGAAAGACAAATCTATAATGCTTTTAAGGATAAATGGAACGAGTACTTAAAAGAACATGATAAGATTATTGCTCTTTCTCGCCAAAATAAAAATGATGAAGCTAAGGCTTTAATTAGAGGTAGATCACAACAATTATTTGATGAATTTAGTGCTAATTTATTAAAATTAGTAGAGTTAAATAAAAAAGGTGGGGAAGATGCCAGTACAGCAAGTACTGAGCTTTATAATAATTCAAGAACCTTAATCATTGGTCTATTAGCTATTGCTATAACAATGTCAATATTAATAGGTTATATTATTTCTAACGCCATTGCCCGACCAATAAATGAAGCAGTAGAAACAGCAGAAAAACTATCTAGAGGCGAGTTACCCCAATCAATGAAAATGAAGTCTAATGATGAAGTTGGTAGGCTAATTGAATCAATGAATACAATGACAGACTACTTAAGAAATATGGCTAGAGTAGCTGATAGTATTGCAAAAGGTAATTTAACTGTAGAAGTAAACCCTCAATCGTCAGTAGATGTATTTGGTAATACATTTAAGACTATGCTTGATAGCCTACGTACTATTATTAGAGAGTTAAGAGAAAACTCTCATACTCTTAGTAGTGCAGCAGGGGAGCTAGTAGCAGTATCAACAAATCAAAGCGCAGTAATAACAGAACAAGCAAGCTCAATCCAAGAAATATCAACAACCCTTGATGAAATAAGAGCAACAGTTGAACAAGCAAGTGATAGAGCAAAATCAGTAGCACATGTTTCAGAACAATCTTTAGAAATCTCTAAAACAGGACAACAAGAGCTAGAACAAGTAGTAGGAGCAATGAGTAAGATAAAAGACCAAGTAGAAACAATAGCAGAAAACATCTTAGACCTAAGCGAAAAGACAATCCAAATAGGAGAAATAACCTCATCAGTAAACGATATAGCAGAACAATCAAAC